>CANJWR010000057.1 GCA_947478455.1 Beijerinckiaceae bacterium
CATTCCGGCCAAGACCGTCTCGAAGGATGACGCCGAGGTGCTAGAGCATCTTGAAACAACGCTGAAACGCGTTGTTTACGGGCAGGATGCGGCCATTTCGGCTCTCACCTCAGCCATCAAGCTGGCGCGCGCCGGTCTGCGCGACGGCGAGAAGCCCATCGGCTCCTATCTGTTCTCCGGCCCTACGGGCGTCGGCAAGACCGAGGCTGCCCGCCAGCTCGCCAAAAGCCTCGGCGTTCCGCTGACGCGATTCGACATGTCGGAATATATGGAGCGCCATACGGTCAGCCGCCTCATCGGAGCGCCTCCGGGCTATGTGGGATTCGATCAGGGCGGACTGCTGACCGACGCTGTCGACCAGCACCCGCACTGCGTGCTGCTGCTCGACGAAATCGAGAAGGGCCATCCGGACATCTACAACATCCTGTTGCAGATCATGGATCACGGCAAACTCACCGATCACAACGGCAAGCAGATCGATTTCCGCAACGTGATCCTCATCATGACCACGAACGCCGGCGCGGCAGACATGGCGCGGCCTGCTTTCGGCTTCGCCAAGAAGAAGCGCGAGGGCGAGGATCTCGAGGCCATCAACCGTCTGTTTGCGCCTGAATTCCGCAACCGTCTCGATGCGATTGTGCAATTCGGCCATCTGCCGCTGGAAGTGATTTCGCAGGTCGTCGACAAGTTCATCATGCAGCTCGAGGCGCAACTCGCCGACCGTAACGTGACGATCGAACTCACGGATGAAGCCCGCAAATGGTTGGTCGAAAACGGCTACGACGAGATGATGGGCGCACGCCCGATGGCGCGCGTGATCCAGCAGACCATCAAGACGCCGCTCGCCGATGAGGTTCTTTTCGGTCGCCTGAAGAACGGCGGAGCCGTCCGTGTGGTGGTGACTGCAGACGAAGACGGCAAGAAGAAGCTGGGCTTCGTCTATCCAGAAGGCCCGGTATTGCCGCGCCCCGAACGGGATATTGTCGAAGCAGGCAAGAAGCGCGTTCGTTCCGAGCCGGAAGTGCGCCGCGCCAAACCGAAGGCCAAGGCGGCCCCGAAGGGCAAAACCGGCGGCGCAGCCCCGAAAGCCGGCGCTGTCCCGCAGGTGCCGTTGAAGGGCTAACGATCCACCCGCAGGAAAAAGTGATCGCCCGTCGCATGAAAGTGCGGCGGGCGATTTTCATGGTGCGATTGCACCGAAGAACCCAATCCCATAATTCTTCAGGATCGAATTTCACAAAGGGGGAAACACAATGATCGATCTCTACGCATGGGGCACGACCAACGGACGACGCGGCCTGTTAATGGCCGAAGAATCCGGGCTGCCGTTCACGCTGCATCAGATCAACATCCAGAAGGGCGACCAGAAAACGCCCGAGTACGAGAAGATCAATCCCTATCGCAAGATTCCGGCTCTGATCGACAGTGAGGGCCCGGGCGGCAAGCCGGCGACGATCTTCGAATCCGTCGCAATCTGTTTCTATCTCGCCGAGAAGACCGGCAAGTTTCTGGGCTCTGCCGCAGATCATCCGAATGTGCTGAAATGGTCGATGTTTCACGCGACGAATGTGCTCGCCGTTTTCGGCGTGCTGGGGCGCGTCAACGATCCGTCGTTCGAAACCGGCGCGAAAAACCAGCTCGCCACAATGGACAAGCATCTGGCGGGTCGCGAGTGGTTTGCTTATGACTATTCGCTCGCCGACATCATTCCCTACACGCGCCTTGCGGGCGTGAAACACGAGACAGTCAGGACTGCCGATTATCCGAATGTGCAGGCGTGGCTGGACCGCGTTGGCGCACGTCCGGCTGTCCGCAAGGCGATGGACCAGAAGTTCGGCTGACCGGATTTGTAGGCTGCGCGACAGGCATAACGCGTGTCGCGCAGTTTCCCTGACGCAATCGTTATTTCACTTCCGGGTTTACGAAGCCCTTTGTGCGCTCGATCACGGCGGCCGGCGTGGCGTAGAGTTGACCGACGAGTTCGCCGAGCTTTTCCCCCGACAATGGCCGCACATCGAGGCGGATTTTCTGCATCTCATCCAGAAAAGCCGCATCCTTCATGGTCGCGTCGAAAGCCGCCCGCAGCGCCGCCACGCGGTCCGCCGGCACGTTGTCGGGCAGCATGATCGGCCGCATGTAGGTGAGTGGACCATAGACGAGGCGGAACACCTGCCGATCTTCTTCGCTCTTCACCCATTGGTAGGCGTTGGGAATGCCAACCAGATCGGGGTTGTCGATCAGCCCGGCCTGAAACGGGATCGCGATCTTGCCGCTTTTCCACTGATCCCAGAGGTCTGTCTTGATGGTCGAGCCCGGCAATCCGCACTGGCCGTCGACCTCGCCCTTCTCGGCCGCGAGACGCACCTCGACCATGCCCGGATAGCCGGTGACGATCTTGAACTTGAAGCCCAGAATGGCCTGTAGCACGCGGCCTTCCATGGCGGAGCCGCCGGACGCGCCCGTGGCGCCGAGGATGAGTTCACGCCCGCGCATGTCGTCGACATTCTTGACGCGGTCCGCCACGAAGGCGCAGGCGCTCGTTTCGCTCGCGACGCTGCCGACCCAGTTGAACTTGCGCGGATCATATTTGGCGCTTGCGGGATCGAGCAGCGGGGCCGTCGTGCTTTGCGGATTGGACAAGGCCATCGTGGTCCCGTCGAAGGGGCCAAGATTAGCGGCGGTCGCGATGGCGTTCAGCCCCCCTGCCCCGGGCATGTTCTGGATCACCAGCGTCGGCTGTCCCGGAATATGCTTCGCCATATGTTTGCCGGTGACGCGCGCATAGGTGTCGAACGTACTGCCGGGCGGATACCCGACCAGAATGCGCACCGTCTTGCCGGCATAGAACTTCTCTGGCGATTCCTGCGCGTGCACGCCCGCACAAGCGAACATTGCGCAACCCGCCGCGACACGAAGTGTCGCCGCGACACAGAGCGTCGTGATCCGTTTCATGTTTCCTCCCGTGGCGCGTTTGGCGCCTTGTGGTTCTTGTATCTTCGCCAGCCCGCCGCCCGAAGGCAAGTCACGCAAAGCCGAATCCCACCGTGTGCAGGGCGTAGAACGTCAGCGCTACGACGCCGACCATCTTGTAGGGGCTGAATTTCGTGAAATAGAGGATGGCCGTGCAGACGAAAAGATTGAGCACTGTCACGATGGTCATCGGCGACGATTCAATGATCGCCAATGCGCCGGCGAACAAGAGCCCCACCGCCACAGGCCCAAGCCCGCGTTCGAAAGAGCGCTTCAATCGCGATTCCGGATGTTTCTGCCACCAGGACGCCGCGTAATAGACCAGCACGGAGGATGGAATATAGATCGCCAGACAGGCGACGATGGATCCCAGAAAGCCCGCCACGTGATAGCCGATCAGGGCCGCAATCAGCGTCGCCGGTCCGGGCGCTGCGCGCGAGATCGCGTAAAGATCGTTGAATTGCGCGCCGGTCAGCCAGTTCCAGACATCGACGGTCTGGTGCTGCATGTCGGCCACGATGGCCTGACCGCCGCCGAAGGAGAGAATCGACAGCGGCGCAAAGACGGCGATCAACCCGATATAGCGATTGTCATCCACGGCGCGTCTCCCGATCCAGATACCAGGCCGTCGCGATGCTGGCCGGGATCGCGACGATCACCACCGGCACCATGGAAATATGGAAAATGCCGACCGCTACGAAGACGCCAAGTCCGATGATCGCCGTCATCCAGTTGCGGTCCAGATTGCGCGTCACCTTGATGCCTGTGGCGAGAGTCGCCGACACGCCCGCGCCCGCAACGCCTGCCAGCACAAAATGGGTGGCCGGATAGCCAGTGAGCCCCTGATAGGCGAAACCCATGGCCATAATGATGCAGAAGGCCGGGGCGATCATCGTGAAGACCGCAATGGCGGCCCCCATCGCACCGCGCGCGCGCAGGCCGATATACATGGCGAGATTGACGGGGTTTGCGCCCGGCAGAACCTGCGCGATGGCGAAGCCCGCCAGAAAGTCTTTCTCGCTCAGCCAGGGGCGGTTCTCGACGGTTTCCCGATGCATCATCGGGCGCGTTCCTCCGCCGAAAGAAAACACGCCTATCTTCAGAAAGACGATCAGCAGTTCCAGAAGCGTCGGTCGCACAAGTTGCGATTGCTCCGGCTTTTTGGCTTGGTCCGGCTTCATGTTGCCTCCCGTTGGTTTATATCGGAGCTATGTCGAGAGCGCCGCAGGCGGTCAAGCATGCGGCGCTGGATGGAGCACAGCGTTTTGGAAGACGACCCATTTTTGCAACGCGACTGGCGCATCTGGATGTGGCGCGGGGCTCGGCGCGCACTTGAGGGGCCTATGTGGTTCATGTCGCTCGGCTTCCTCGGCACGGGCAGCATCGCCCATGACGCCGGCCAACCGCTGGGCGCAACGCTTCTGTCTTCGCCGCTGGTCTGGGCGGGGCCGGCCCAACTGCTCTATTTCAGCGCGCTCGCCGCCAATACGGCTGTGTTCGCCATCATGGTTGCGGTGTTCATTTCGTCGGCGCGGTTGATGCTCCTGAGCATGTCCCTGTTGCCGATACTGAAGCGCGAAGGCGACCGAATGCCGATGCTGCTTTATGCGGCGCACCACATCGCCATCACATCCTGGGCCGAATCCATGGTGCGTCTGCCGTCGATCCCGAAGGAGGCGCGGCTCTCCTATTTCTTCGGCTTCAGCCATACGCTGATGTTCGGTTCCACGCTGGCCATCGGCGCGGGCTGGCTGCTTTCGGGGAATTTGCCTTCGATGCTGGCTGCAGGCCTGCTGCTCGTCGCGCCGCTTTATTTTGCGACCAACATCGTCGCCAGCGCCCGCAATCCGATGGACTGGATGGCGATCGGATTCGCCCTGTTGCTCGCCCCTGTTGCTGGCGCGCTCGTGCCGGCAGGCTTCGAACTGCTGGTGATCGGGCTTTTCGGCGGGACACTGGCCTACGTCATTCAGCGTATCCTGAACGTCCGCAAGGCCGCGAGCCGATGACGTTCGAGGAGTTCTTTTCCCCGGCGATTGCGCCCTATGCGATGCTTGTGCTTGTCGCCTTTGCGCCTAGCGAGATCTGGCGCGTGCTGGCGGTTTTTGTCGCGCGTGGACTGAACGAAACCTCGGAATTCGTCATCTGGGTGCGGGCCGTGGCGACCGCATTGTTGACGGGCGTCGTAGCCACCACGGTGCTCTTGCCTTCCGGCTCGTTGGCTCAATTGCCGCTCTGGACGCGGCTGATCGCCATGGGAATCGGACTCGCGGCGTATCTGCTGTTGCGCCGCTCGGTTCTGGCGGCGATTTTGTTTGGCGTGGCGGCCATCATTTCCGCCGCTTACTATTATGGTGTCTGAACATGCGGACGCGGATCAAGATCTGCTGCATCTCGTCGGCTGAAGAAGCGCGGCTGGCGGTTGCGGCGGGCGCTGACGCGCTGGGGCTTGTGGGCGCAATGCCGTCGGGTCCGGGCGTCGTCAACGATGAAACCTCGGCCGCCATCGCCCGCCACATTCCACCGCCGCTTGCGGGCTTTCTGCTGACATCGGAGACGCGCGCCGACGACATTGCGCGTCATGCAGAGAGGGTCGGAACGCCAGTCGTACAGATCGTGTCGCACCTGGACCCTGCGGAATCCGCCCGGCTGGCGAAGATTGCGCCGGCCTTGCAACGCGTCCAGGTGATCCATGTGGAAGACGAAACCGCTCTCGGGCTGATCGATCTTTACGCCGATCACGTCCACGCGTTCCTGCTCGATTCAGGACGGCCAAATCTGGCGATCCCGGAGCTGGGCGGCACAGGCCGCGTACATGACTGGCGCATCAGCGCAGAGTTTGTGCGCAACAGCCCACATCCGGTTTTTCTGGCAGGCGGGCTGAACGCCGGCAATGTCGCGAACGCGCTTGCGGAAGTGAAGCCGTTCGGTGTCGATATCTGTTCGGGCGTCCGGACGAACGGCGCTCTCGACGCCCGAAAGCTGTCGGATTTCATTGACGCCGTGAGAGACGCCGACGTCGCCCGCGTCAGAAGCCGGCCCTGATCTTCGCCGCATTGGCGGCGAGTTTCTCGGGCTTTTCCATCACGCCCGTGTGGCGGCCGAGCGGCATGCCCATCCAGCGCGGCAGGATGTGGAAGTGCAGGTGGAACACCACCTGCCCGCCCGCTTCCTCGTTGAATTGCTGGATCGTCAGCCCGTCGGCCAGCATGCCATTCTTGACAGCAGCCGCAACAGTCTGCACGCGCTGCATATAGGGCCCGACTGCCGCAACCGGCAGATCCAGAAAACCGCGTGCGGGCGTCTTCGGAATGACAAGCGTATGGCCTTCCGCAGCAGGCATGATGTCCATGAAGGCCAGCGCCACATCGTCCTCGAACACCTTGTGGCAGGGCATTTCGCCACGCAGGATTTTCGCGAAAATGTTGTTGGAATCGTAGGCGACGCTCATCTGATCCTCGGCTGAAACGATTTCAGCCTATTTCATCCAACTCTGCTGGCGCGTCAATCGTCAGGGCTGTTCCTCGACAGCAACCTTGCGGAAAGGCACGTGGCCCGCATAGACCTCGATGGTCTCGGCGATTTCGCGCCGCTCATGATCGAGATAATTGGCGACGGCACGGCGGAAATTCTGATCGGCGATATCGTGCACAGAATAGGTCGTCACCGGCGCATAGCCGCGCGCCAGCTTGTGCTCTCCCTGCGCGCCGGCCTCGACGCGCGACAGTCCGCGCGATAGCGCAAACTCGATGGCCTGATAATAGCAGCATTCGAAATGCAGAAACGGATGCTCTTCCACCGCGCCCCAGTTGCGCCCGTAGAGCGCATCCGCGCCGATGAAATTGATGGCGCCCGCGATATAGCGACCGGCGCGTTTCGCCATCACGAGCAAAATATCGCCCGCCATAACCTCGCCGATCTGCGAATAGAATTTGCGCGTCAGATAGGGCTGGCCCCACTTGCGCGCGCCGGTGTCCATGTAAAACGAATAGAACGCATCCCAGTGCGCTTCGGTGATGTCGCTGCCGGTGAGACATTCGATCACGATGCCGTTCTTCACCGCCTCGGCGCGCTCCTTCCTGATGTTCTTGCGCTTTCGCGAGGCAAGATCATTGAGAAAATCGTCGAAATCGCCATAGCCCTTGTTGAAGAAATGAAACTGTTTGCCGGTGCGTTTGAGAAAACCCGCCTCGGCCAGCGTTTCCCATTCTTCCCTGCGCGGAAAGGTGATGTGGATGGAGGATGCGCCCACCTTGTCGCGCAAGGCCCGCAGGCCTGCGATCAGGGCTTTTTCGGCAACATCGGCGCGCTCGCCCGGCGCAACCAGCAAGCGTCGCCCCTGTGCGGGCGTAAACGGAACCGAGACCTGAATCTTGGGATAGTAGCGACCGCCCGCGCGTTCATAGGCGTCCGCCCATGAATGATCGAAGACGTATTCCCCCATGGAATGCGACTTGATGTAGGCGGGCGCTGCGGCAAGCAACATGCCGTCATCCTCGACCAGAATATGCGCAGGGCTCCAGCCTGTTCGGGACGTCGCGGAGCCCGATGTTTCCAGCACATTCAGGAAGGCGTGCGTGATGAACGGATTAAACCGCTCTTTTTGCGGATCGAGATCATCGAACGGCGTCGCGGGAGCATTCAGATGCGGATTGGCGCAAGCGTTCCACTGGTCGGGATCGACCTCGGACAGCGAGCGAGCAATGCGGACCTTGAGATTTGCTGAAGACATTGCGACTTAAACTCTGGGGCTCCCTCAATGTAGAGCCCCCGCCCGACAGGGCAATGGCAAATCGTGAAGTCAGGGCCAACGGGCGCCCTGTGTTTTTCCGTGATCGGTCACACGATCATACTCGATGTCCGCAGCAGCGCCTTCCTTCACCAGTTTTTCGCCGAGTGCATTGGCCCGTTGGTCGAGCGTTTCGCAAGCTGGCGCGGTCAACCCGGCAATGCCGTCGTCGATCTTGCGAGCGACGGACTGGCCGATGTTCGCGTGGCCATCCTCATGTACGCGCAGCTTTTGCAGATAGGCGTCGAACCCCTTCTGGAGATTCGCGTTCTGCGTCTCGACGCGCGGCATCGTGTAGGCGATCGCCAGTCTGGTTGTGACGCTGGCGATGGCGCAACGGCCATTCGCCTGCCTGTAGGTATAATTCCAGCGAATATTCCAGGAGGTGTAGGCGTCGAAGCCCTTCGGTCGAACCTTGTTCATGCTGGCACGCACATCTGCCGGAGATGCTCCGGAGACCGTATAGTGCTTGTTCTCGCGGGTTTCGCGAACCTCGGAATGCGTGGTTGATGCGCTTATAAAAATCAGCGCAGATGAAAGGACTGCGACCAGATTCAACCGCGATTGCATGATCCGCGCCTCCGATTTCCGCCTATTTGTTCAATGTTTGGCGCGGCTGGCCAGATGACGCGCCAGCGCAGTCGGCAAAGCATTCGCGTCCGCAGCCCAGTTGCCGAGATCGGCTGCGCCGGCGCGCGCGCCCTCGCCGAAGTCGGCGTCCGATTGCAGGTCAACAGCCTGTCCGAACAGATCCATGCCGAGCGAGTCTTCGCCCGCCAGCTTGCCGAAGGCGTTCGCCATCATCGCCACACCGTCTGTGTATTGGTCGAGATGCGCATATTGAGCCATAGATTCCAGCAGGCCAAAGCAATAGCCGAAAACCCACGGATCGTCGGTCAGTCGCGACGGCTCGATGGTAGCGGCCTCAAATTGTACGCCTGCGAGCGACGAGCCGATCTTGGCCAGGGTTTCGAGGCGGTCGAGAGAGTCGGGCGTCATGGTCAACCTGTCTTCGCAAAAAGTTCGCGTCCGATGAGCATACGCCGGATTTCGCTCGTCCCGGCTCCAATTTCGTAGAGCTTGGCGTCGCGCAACAGGCGACCTGTCGGATAATCGTTGATATAGCCGTTGCCGCCAAGAAGCTGAATAGCGTCCAGCGCGAGCTTTGTCGCCTTTTCGGCGGCATAAAGAATAGCGCCGGCTGCATCTTCGCGTGTTGTCGCGCCACGGTCGCAGGCCCGAGCAACAGCATACACATAGGCCTTGCAGGCGTTCATGCCGACATACATGTCGGCCACCTTGCCCTGCACCAGCTGGAATTCGCCGATGGCCTGCCCGAACTGCTTTCGCTCGTGCACATAGGGCAACACAATATCCATAGCGGCCTGCATGATGCCGAGCGGACCCGCCGCCAGCACCGCGCGTTCATAATCAAGTCCCGACATCAGCACATTGACGCCGCGTCCGATGTCGCCGAGCACGTTTTCTTCCGGCACTTCGCAGTCCTGAAACACGAGTTCGCAGGTATCGGATCCGCGCATGCCGAGCTTGTCGAGTTTTTGCGCTGTGGAAAATCCTTTCATGCCCTTTTCGACGATAAAGGCCGTGATGCCGCGCGATCCTGCAGCAGTATCGGTCTTGACATAGACGATCAGGGTCTCCGCCACCGGACCATTGGTGATCCACATCTTGGAGCCGTTGAGGATGAAGCGATCTCCCTTGCGGTCGGCGCGTGTCTTCATCGAGACGACGTCCGAACCCGCGCCAGGCTCCGACATGGCGAGCGCGCCCACATGGTCGCCAGAGATCAATTTCGGCAGGTATTTGCTCTTCTGCGCTGCCGTGCCGTTGCGGCGCAATTGATTGACGCAGAGGTTGGAATGCGCGCCGTAACTCAGCCCCACCGAGGCCGATGCGCGGCTGATTTCCTCGACCGCAATGCAATGTTCCAGATAGCCGAGCCCGGAACCGCCGAACTCTTCCTCGACCGTCACCCCATGCAGTCCGAGCGCGCCCATACGAGGCCAGAGATCGCGCGGAAACGTGTTGGTGCGGTCAATCTCGTCGGCTCGCGGGGCGATTTCGGCTTGGGCGAAAGCGCGTGTCGTTTCGCGGATCATGTCGGCTGTTTCGCCGAGCCCGAAATCGAAGCTTGCTGACTGTTTTGGCGTCATGGAATCCTCCGATCAGGCTATGATAGCCCATGCGGAGAGCGGGGACAGCATGGTTCGGCGACTTGACGCGGAAGCGCCGCGCCTGCCTAGATGCCCCATGGCTGATCTGGATTTTGGGCAGAGACCAAACATAATACCCTGGCCGCCGCTGATCTATGTCGGCGCGCTGGCAATTGCGGCGGCGCTTCAATACTGGATCAAGTTTATCAATCTGGATGCCCTGATAGGAAAAATCCCGGTTTTGGCGGGTGTTGGACTGATGGTGGCAGGCGCCGGCATCGATCTGGTGGCCATGATCACGCTACGCCGTCGCGGCACCACGGTTTTGCCCCATGCCGGAAGCAAGGAACTTTGCACGACCGGCATCTATGGTCTTTCGCGCAATCCGATCTATCTGGGAAACTCCATCGCCATGGCGGGCCTCGCGGCCGCGTTGCGCTGGAGTTGGCTGCTTCTGCTCGTGCCTGTTGTAGCGGCTGCTGTCACATGGCTCGCCATAGCCCGGGAAGAAGAACATTTGTCCCGGCGCTTCGGCGGCAAGTTCAAGGACTATTGCGCGCATGTCCGACGTTGGCTTTGAGGCGACAGAAAAGACGGAACGATGAAATTTTCCCGCCGGCATTTTCTCGCCACTGGCGCAGCCCTTGCGGCTCCTCGTGCGGCGAACGCCCAGCCTGCGCCGCATTTTCGCACGCTGGAAGCACGCAAGGGAAGGTTGCGGCTGGAAGCTTCGCGCGCGCTTGAAACAGATGTGTGGACCTTCGACGGACAAGCGCCGGGCCCGGTGCTGCGCTATCGCAAGGGCGACGAAATCCGCATCCGTTTCGTCAACAGGCTGGACGAGCCCTGCGCGCTTCACTGGGGCGGCATGCGGATCGACAATGCGATGGACGGCGTGCCGGACCTTACCCAGAAGCCTGTACAGCCGGGACAATCCTTCGATTATCAATTCACCGCGCCTGACGCCGGCCTCTACTGGTATCACGCCTCCGGCCCCAATATGGCCGAGCAGGTCGCGCGCGGACTCGCTGGCCTGCTGATCGTTGAGGAAACAGAACCTCCCGCCGTTCACCGCGAAATCATTTCGGTGATCACCGACTGGCGCCTTGATCCGAAAGGTCAACTGGCGACATGCGCCATCGGTGGCAAGACCAGCTTCAGTTCCAGTAGTGATTTCATGAGCGCAGGCCGCATCGGCGACATGCTGATGGTCAATGCGCAAATGACGCCGGAGAAGGTCGACATCGAGCCGGGCTCGCGCGTACGGCTGCGGCTGGCGAATTTTTCGACCGCGCGCATCATGGCGGTGACGTTCGAAGGATTGCTGCCGATGGTGATCGGCATCGACGGACAGGCCTGCGGGGCGTTCGAGCCTGTGCGGCGCACGATTCCCGTTGGTCCGGGCTCGCGCTTCGATGTGATGTTCGATCTGCCAAACGCGTCGGGCGTGCGCGCGGCGGTGCGAATGACCGGGATGGATCAGCTTGGCGGCGGGCCGGATCGCGATCTGGTCGTGTTCGACATTCGCGGCAAAAGCAGACCTTCGCTCGGCCCGATTGTTGGACCAGAACAAAACCCGTTACTGCCGCCCATCATCCGGCTTGATCGCGCGACGCGACTGGATTTATCGATTGAGGGAGGCTTTGCGAACGATGCCGAGATGAAGCGCCAGCCTGTCTGCATGGCGGCAGGCGGCGCAGTCTGGAAGATCAACGGCAGGACCGGCAAAGCCCTGAACGACAAGCCGCTGTTCAGCGTGGCGCGCGGCACAGCGGTGTCGCTTGGATTTATCAACAAGTCCCGCGTGGCGCAGGTTATTCGCCTGCATGGTCATGTGATGCGCCAGTTGCATCTGCTCGACGATGGCTGGGAGCCCTATTGGCGCGACAGCGTGATCGTGCCGCCGGGCAAGACGGTGCGGGTCGCTTTCGTGGCGGACAATCCCGGAAAATGGCGACTGGGCAGCGGGATTCTTGAACATGCGGTGAGCGGCCTGTCCGCATGGTTCGAAGTGAAAGCCTAGTCGCAGCCTTCTGGAACAAGCTGGCGCAGAACGAGCGGCAGCGTCTCCGGCAAATCTTCGGCAATCAGTCCCGGACCAAATGCGCGCGCCGCTTCGCCATGCAGCCAGACGGCGGCCGATGCAGCGTCGAACGCGGGCATGCCCTGCGCCAGAAGCGCTGCAGTGAAACCCGCCAGCACGTCGCCCGCCCCTGCGGTCGCCAGCCATGGCGGCGCGTTGGATGCGATGGATGCGCGGCCATCTGGATGCGCAACAATTGTGTCCGGCCCTTTCAGAATGATGGTTGCGCCGATGGCGTGTGCGGCTGCGCGGGCGCGGTCGAGGCGCGGAAGAACAGCAACGTCACCGGTTGCGCCTGCGCGCAGAGAACCATCGGAATTGAACAGGCGTGCGAACTCGCCTTCGTGCGGCGTCAGCACCACCGGGCCGGGCGCGGCAGCGATCAGATCGCGCAAACCTTCGACATCGCCGGCGAAACTCGTCAATGCATCGGCGTCGAGCACAAGGCTGCGTGATGTCCTCAATCCATTGCGCTCCATCGCGACGGCCGCCATGGCGCGCGTGTGTTCGCCAAGACCGAAGCCGGGACCGAGCACGACTGCGTTCTTTCGCTGATCCGCAAGGATGTTTCGCAAATCCAGCGGCGTATCGCAGGGCGTCAGCATGATCGCCGTCAGATGGGCGGCATTGATCGCCAGCGCCTCGCGCGGCGACGCGACAGTCACAAGCCCCGCCCCTGCCCGAATGGCTCCTCGCGCAGACAGACGCCCCGCGCCAGTTGTCGTTGCGCCGCCCGTGAGCACAAGAGTGTGACCGCGTGAAAACTTGTGACCATCGATGCGGGGCGTCGGAAAATGCCTGCGCCACAGCGCCGGAATGTTGGCGAAAGTTTGTGGGGCAATTTCATCCAGCACGTCGGATGGAATGCCAATGTCGGCAAGTACGATGCGGCCGCACAGCGCGCGACCCGGCAACATGAGATGGCCGGGTTTCAGACGAAAAAACGTCACCGTCGACGCAGCGCGCGGGGCTGCGCCGCGCAGACTTCCGGTTGCGCCGTCGACGCCGGATGGCACATCCACCGCCACAATCGGACGGCCTGTGCGCGACGCCCAGGCGTTCATCTGCTCGACGAGCGCGCGCGCCTGACCATCAAGATCGCGCGCCAAACCGGCTCCAAACAGCGCGTCGATCACCAGATCGGCCCTGTCGAAATTGATCGAGGCGATATCCGCCAGGGGCCCATCCCACAGCCGGAAAGCTGCTGCAGCGTCGCCCTTCAGCGTGTCTGCGTCGCCAAGCAGCGCCGTCGTCACCTGAAACCCGCGCTCCCGCAAAATACGTCCGGCCACAAAACCGTCGCCGCCATTATTGCCGGGTCCGCAGAGCGCCACCACGCGATTTGAATCCGACGGAAGCAAACGCGCGACTTCGTCCGCAACAGCCGCACCGGCGCACTCCATCAGCGCCATTCCGGTCGTTCCGGCAGCGATAGTGCGACGGTCTGCCTCGCCCATCTGGGCTGGTGTGAGCAATTCTGTGAAAGCTGGCTGCGTGTCCATTCTGTATCGTGCCCCGGTGGCGACGGCGCGGCAACCTTTGGGAGACGAGACACAAGGTCTGGTTGCCGAACGATCCCGGGCGGGACTATTGTGCGTCGCAGCATCGGAGGATCACATGAAGTTGCCGCGCAAGTTTTTCGAACCTCTAGCCATCGGGGCGCCAACGCCATTGCGCGAACTTCCCGTGCGGGTCGAACGGATGATCCATTTCGTCCCGCCCCATAACGAGAAGGTGCGCTCGCGGGCCGGCGATCTCGCCAAACAGGTCGATGTGGTGTTGGGCAATCTTGAAGACGCGGTGCCGATAGAAGCCAAGGAGGCCGCGCGCGCCGGCTTCATCGAGATGGGAAAGGCCCATGATTTCGGCTCGACCGGGCTCTGGGTGCGGATCAACGCGCTCAATTCGCCGTGGATGCTCGACGATGTTATGCAGATCGTGGCCGCCATCGGCGACAAGCTGGATGTTGTGATGCTCCCCAAGGTCGAGGGACCGTGGGATATTCACTATCTTGATCAGTTACTTGCACAACTTGAAGCACGGCATGGGGTGGGCCGCCCGATCCTGATTCACGCCATTCTGGAAACCGCCGAGGGCGTGAAAAATGTAGACGCAATCGCGTCTGCATCACCTCGCATGCACGGCATGAGCCTCGGCCCGGCCGATCTAGCGGCATCGCGTGCGATGAAAACCACCCGCGTCGGCGGCGGACACCCGGAGTATAAAGTTCTGGCGGATGTCGCGCCCGGTGTCGGCGAGCGCGCTGCCTACCAGCAGGATCTCTGGCACTACACGGTCGCCAAAATGGTCGACGCCTGCGCGGCCAATGGAATCAAGGCATTCTACGGGCCGTTCGGGGACTTTTCGGATCAGGCGGCCTGCGAGGCGCAATTCCGCAACGCCTTTCTGATGGGCTGCGCGGGCGCATGGTCCCTGCACCCTTCCCAGATCGACATCGCCAAACGCGTTTTCTCGCCGGACGCCGCCGAGGTCGCGTTCGCGCGCCGCATTCTGGACGCCATGCCGGACGGCTCGGGCGCGGTCATGATCGACGGCAAGATGCAGGACGACGCCACCTGGAAACAGGCAAAAGTCATCGTCGACCTGGCCCGACAGGTGGCAGCGAAAGACCCTGATTTTGCCCGCCTCTACGGCTTTTGATCTGCCAGAACACCGAAAGTTGACAGTCCCTCAGGGCCATCCTACGAAACTGGCAGGTCCGATAAAGGTCTTTTGATGATCGTCCGCGAAGCAAAATTCGGGATTGGGCAAGTCGTCAGGCACCGGAAATATCCTTTCCGAGGCGTCGTGTACGATGTCGATCCTGAGTTCAACAATACCGAGGAATGGTGGAACTCCATTCCGGCGGACGTACGCCCGAGGAAGAACCAGCCCTTTTACCATTTGTATGCAGAGAACGCCGAAACGGAATATGTGGCCTATGTTTCGGAGCAGAATTTGCTACCTGACGAATCCGGCGACCCGATCCGTCACCCGCAGGTCGCGGCCTCATTCGTGCCGACCGGCAAGGGCGACTACCGGATGAAGAGTTCATCGGGCCACTGATTCTTGCGCCCTGAGTGATAGAGTTCGAGAATGCAAAAGGCGCGGAACCAAGCCCGCGCCTTTGAATTTTAGTCCTGCTTTTGCAGTGAGCTTACTTGGGAGCAGCCGCCGGGGCCGGAACAGCGCCCGGAGCCGGGGCCGCGCCGCCAGCGCCTTCGAGCGCCTTGCGCTGATCTTCAGCCTGCTTCTGCATGGCCTTCTGGAGTTCTTCCTGCTTGGCCTGCAGCACTGCCGGGTCGATGGCCGGGCCGTCGAAGGCCTTGCCGAAGCCTGCGAGCGGGATCGTGAAGATGACTTCCGCCGCGACCTGATTCTTGACGCTGACGTTGAGGGTCGTGCCCTTCTTGATCGATTCAATGGTCGGCTGCTTGACCTTGGCTTCCGCAAAACACCCGTTCGGGAAGCAGATTTCGAAGCCGCCTTCCAGCGTCGCGCCCTTGTCGACAGCGAAGCGGAAGCCCGGACGCAGCAACAGCCCGATCGGCATCAGAAGTCGCACAATCTTGGTGTCGTCGCCCTTCACGTCGTAAACGGCCAGCGCCAGAACCGGCGGCTGATCGGCGGCCGTGCCGAAGTCGCGGGTTGTGTAGCAGATTTCCTTGTTGGCGGCTTGATCCTTGCCGCAAACCTTCGTCCAATCGCCCTGAGCCGGCTTCAGTTCGACGCGGGTCGGGCCTGCCCCGTCTGGGGCGGCGGGTGCGGCCTGAGCGGGCGCAGCCGGGGCAGCAGGACGCTGGGCCGGGCGGGTCTGGTTCTGGGCGAGCGCCTGGCCGCCAAAGGCGAGCAGAGAGGTAACGAGCGCGGCCGCGCCGATACGGGTGGAAGAAATCGCCATGCACTTTCCTTTCAGGTGGCCAACGCCCGGCAGTACGGGTGCGTACCAAAATCCATCCGCCGCGCCCCGGCGTCAACTCGCTCAGGGCAATGGCAATGTTTCTCTTCGCGCCCGAATGCGGCCCAAGAGTGACGAAGCCTCATAGCGGGTTCGAAGCCGGCTTTCCAGAGGAAACACAATCTTTCAAGCGCGTTCAGCGTTTATTGCCCGAATATTTGCTGAAGATTGAGGCAAAGTTCTAATCAATTGATGGCTCGCCCATGACGAAAGCCGCCGATTTGAATAGCCTGCCTCCATGAAACTCGTAGCGATTCGCCGCCACCTCGTTTGCGGATTGCTGGCGCTGTTTGCGGTTGGTCCGCTGACGGTCGCCGGTGTGTCCCGTGCTGCGCGCGCCGAGCCAGGGCCGTCGCAACCTCGCCACGGCATTGCAATGCACGGCGAACCGGCGTTGCCGCCCGACTTTCAAAACCTGCCCTACGTAAATCGCAACGCCCCCAAGGGGGGAAAGCTGTCTCTGGGTTTTCAGGGCACATTCGACAGCCTCAATCCCTACAATGTGAAAGCCGGCTCCGCCGCGCAGGGTCTCGCAGGCAATATTTTCCAGACCCTGATGGCGCGTTCCACCGACGAACCGTTTACACTCTACGGATTGATTGCCGAGAGCATCGAAACGGACGAGGCGCGTTCGTTCGTGCAATTTCGCATCAATCCGAAGGCGCGTTTTTCGGATGGTGCGCCGATCACTTCGGCCGATGTGCTGTTTTCTTTCGAACTCTTGAAGACCAAAGGCCGCCCGCAGCAGCGCGTAGCCTTCTCGCTCGTCAAAGCCGTCGCCACGCCTGACGAGCGCACGATCCGCTTCGACCTCACAGGGCTGGACGACCGCGAGATGCCGCTGACGCTCGGGCTTATGCCTGTTCTGCCGAAGCACAGGACCGATCCGGCTAAGTTCGAGGAAACGACGCTGGAAGCGCCGGTAGCGTCCGGCCCGTATCGCATCACCGAGGTGAAGCCCGGCGAGATCCTGATTCTGAAGCGCAATCCGGACTACTGGGCGAAGGATTTACCGTTTCATCGAGGCATGTTCAATTTCGACGAAATCCGGATCGAATATTTTCGCGACGCAAACTCACTCTACGAGGCCTTCAAGGCCGGGCTTGTAGATTACCGCGACGAGACAAATCCAACGCGCTGGCTCACCGGCTATGATTTCCCCGCGCTGTCCGACGGGCGCATGGCGCGCGAAAGCCTGCCGCTCGGCGGCCCCAAGGGCATGCAGGGCTTTGCGTTCAACACGCGCAAGCCGTTGTTTCAGGATGTGCGCATCCGCGAAGCCATCGGGTACATGTTCGACTTCGAATGGATCAACGCCAATCTGTTCGGCAGCCTCTACAAGCGCACGCAAAGCTTCTTCGACGAATCCGATCTGGCCTCGACCGGCAAGCCCGCCGATGCGCGCGAACGCGCACTGCTGGCGGCTTTTCCGAATGTCGTGAGAGCCGATGTTCTGGATGGCAAATGGAAGCCGCCGGTTTCGGATGGCAGCGGGCGCGATCGCAATACCGCCCAGCAGGCTGTGCGATTGTTTCGGGAAGCCGGATACCAGATCGTCAATGGCCAGATGACGCGCGCCGACGGGCAAAAATTCGAATTCGAGATTCTCGTTACTGACCGCAATCAGGAACGGCTGGCGCTGAATTTTTCCGAATCCCTGCGCCGCATCGGCGTCGAGGCGCGGGTGCGGGTGGTCGACGAAGTGCAGTATCAACGCCGTCGTCAAAAATTCGATTTCGACATGATGATCGGCACATGGACGGCCTCCGCGTCTCCCGGCAACGAGCAGCGTTCCCGATGGGGCTCGGCCAGCGCCAACCAGGAATCCTCTTTCAATCTTGCAGGCGCGCAATCGCCGGCCATCGACGCCTTCATCGCAAAAATGCTGTCGGCCGAAAGCCGCGAGGATTTTGCCGCCGCCGTTCGTGCCTATGATCGCATCCTGCTATCAGGTTTCTACATCGTGCCCCTGTTTCATTCGCCGAACCAGTGGTTTGCGTCTTCCACAAAACTTCAGCACCCGGCCACAATGCCGCGCCATGCTGCGCCGCTGTTCAGCTCGTCGCTGGATACATGGTGGATGAAATCGCCATGAACACCCCCATGGCAGCCTCGCAAAATGACGATATGTCGGCTCTTCTGGGGCGATTCAATTTCGATACATTGCTGGCGGGCGCCGCCAATCTGCGGCCAGAGCATAAGGCGCTGACGGACCTGCGTAACGGCCGCGTCGAACAGATCAGCTTTGGCGATTTTGACCGGCGCGCAACCCGACTTGCGCACTCGTTTCGCGGACTGGGCCTGCGCAACGGCGACCGGATTTTGCTTGTCGGCAGCGCAACGTCGACAACAATCATCGCCCTCATAGCGGGCCTGCGGGCTGGCTTCGATGTCGTGCTGGCGGGACGGCATTTGAATGCCGGCGAACTGGGCACAGTTGCGCGACAAACGGGAATCGCGGCGCTGGTCGGCGAGGCCTGTGCGGGCGACGAATCGTCTGTAGACAATCTGTTTTCGGTTGCGGCGCTGGCGTCGGACGTGCGGCTGGTCTGCGCATTGGGAAATGTCGAGATCGACGGCGCGGTGACGATAGATCCGCATTCGCCGACGCGGGATACCATTCCCGAACTCGCTCCGGCTTTCGGTCGCCCCTCGATCTTCACAATCGCCGCAAACGGACTGGCGATCGAACATGCCCAACAGACGCTTGTGGCTGCGGCGCTGGATTTTGCCGCGCGCTCGCGCATCGGAGCCGAAGCGCCGATCCTGACGACCTTCGCGCCTGTGTCTTTTGCGGGACTGGTGGCAGGTCCGTTGGCGAGTCTACTGTCGGGAGCCACCTTGATGCTCCACGAGCCTTTCAGTTCAAAAGACTTTCTCGCCACCATTGAAGCCCAGCCAGTGCATCTGGTTGCGCCGGCCTCGCTTGTCGATTCATTCGGCGAAGCCGGTTTGCTGGAACGCTCGCGCGTGTCGATAATGATTTCCGTCTTGCGTTGCGATACAATCGCCGGAGCGGAATTGCGGACGCCCAATATTGCCCCACATGCGCGTCGTTCGCGCCTCGTGGATCTCTATGCTTTCAGCGAAACAGCCGCCGTCGCCGAACCTCGCGGAGCAGATCTTGTCGCCTTTGCCCCGGCGTACGAGCAGCACATGATCTCGATGGACACTCTTATCGCAATCGCGATTCGCCGCAGTCCCGCAGGCGATTTTCTCGAAGGGTCGGCCGTCACTTCCTTCGCGAGCCCCTGACATGACCGACGATTCAAACCGCCCGCTCCTGACCATCGACGTTGTGTCGGATGTGGTTTGTCCCTGGTGCTATGTCGGCAAGCGCAGGCTCGAAGGCGAACTGGCGCAATTCACCGAGGCCGACGTGCAGGTAAACTGGCGACCCTTCCAACTCGATCCGACGATTCCGCAGGGCGGTATCGATCGGAAGGAGTATATGGACCGCAAATTCGGCCCGGATCGCGCCGGCACAATCCATGAGCGTCTCGAGGCGCTCGGTAAGGAGGCTGGAGTCGACTTCGCTTTCGACAGGATCAAGCGCTCCCCCAATACGCTCGATGCGCATCGCCTCATCCGCTGGGCCTTTGGCAGCGGCGTGCAAGAAGCCATCGTGGAACGCCTTTTCCGCGCCTATTTTGTCGAGGGGCGCGACATCGGAGACCGCGATTTTCTGGCCGATGTGGCCGCCGAAAATGGACTGGACCGCGAAGCTGTGCGTCTGCGTCTCGACACCGACCTCGAAGCGCAGGATGTGCAGAGCGAAATCGCATCCGCGGTGCGCATGGGCGTGAGTGGCGTGCCGTTCTACATCATCGACGGGAAATACGGCCTCTCGGGCGCGCAGCCGTCCGAGGTAATTGTCGACGCGATGCGCCAGGCCCTGCAAAAATCCGCAGAGGCCTGATTTCGAGCCCGAGCCTGCGGCTCAGGACTTTTTCCCCGCGATCCCAACCAGCGTGCGCAGGATGACGCGCGTTCCTTCGAGGCGATCGTCGACAGAGTCGAAATCGCGGATGAAAACGATCTTCATGTCGGGCCGCACCTTCGCTTCCGATCCCTGTTGCGCCACGAAGCGCACGAGGCCAGCCGGATTTGCGAAAGAATTGTCGCGGAACGACACGATAACGCCCTTCGGGCCAGCATCCACCTTTTCGACATGAGCCTTGCGGCACATGGCCTTGATGGACATGAGCTTCATCAATTGCTGCACTTCGGGCGGCATCGGGCCGAAACGGTCGATCATCTCAGCCGCAAAGGTTTCGATGTCCTCGTCGGTGTCCATCGTCGACAGGCGACGATAGAGCGACAGGCGAAGCGTAAGATCGGAAACGTAATCCTCCGGTATCGTGACCGGCGCACCCATGGTGATGTTGGGCGACCATGCTTCTTCGGCTGGTTCCTCAAGGCCGGCTTTCAGCGCCGTAACGGCGTCCTCCAGCATCTGTTGATAGAGTTCGTAGCCGACTTCCTTGATATGGCCCGACTGTTCGTCGCCGAGCAGATTGCCTGCGCCGCGAATGTCGAGATCGTGGCTGGCGAGCTGGAAGCCCGCGCCCAGCGTATCGAGCGTCTGTAAGACCTTCAGGCGCTTTTCGGCCTGCGGCGTCATGGTGCGCGTCGCCGGCACGGTGAAGATCGCATAGGCGCGCGTCTTCGAGCGGCCGACGCGGCCACGCAGTTGATACAGCGCCGCAAGGCCAAACATGTCGGCGCGATGCACGATCAGCGTGTTGGCGGTCGGAATATCGAGGCCGGATTCGACGATCGCGGTCGAAACCAGAATGTCGTACTTGCCATCGTAGAAAGCCGACATTTTCTCTTCGAGTTCGCTGGCCGCCATCTGGCCGTGGGCCACAACAAACTTGCACTCCGGCGCCTGACTGCGCAGGAAGGCCGTCACATCCTCGATGTCCTCAATGCGCGGACACACATAGAATGTCTGGCCGCCGCGATAACGTTCGCGCAGCAGGGCCTCGCGCACGATCAGTTCATCGAACGGTGTAATGAGCGTGCGCACGGCCAAACGATCCACCGGCGGCGTGGCGATGATGGAGAGTTCTCGCACGCCCGTAAGCGCGAGTTGCAAGGTGCGCGGAATGGGCGTGGCCGACAGGGTCAGCACGTGCACTTCGGCGCGCAATTCCTTCAGGCGCTCCTTGTGGCTGACGCCGAAATGCTGCTCCTCGTCGATGATGACAAGGCCGAGATCCTTGAACTCGACCGTCTTCCCGAGCACCGCATGGGTGCCGACCACAATGTCCACATCGCCCGAAGCAACACCTGCTTTGGCGGATTTGAGATCGGCGGCGGAGACCATTCTGGACATTTGCGCAATCCGCACAGGCAGTCCGGCGAAACGCGCCACGAAAGTCCGGTAATGCTGACGGGCTAGCAATGTGGTCGGCACCACAACAGCGACCTGCTTGCCGTTGAGCGCAACCGCAAATGCGGCGCGCAACGCCACTTCGGTTTTGCCAAAGCCCACGTCGCCACAGATGAGCCGGTCCATCGGGCGGCCCTTGGCGAGATCGTCGATCACGGCGTCGATTGCGTTTTGCTGATCCTCTGTTTCGTCAAACGGGAAGCGCGCGCAGAATTCGTCGAATGCGCCTT
Source organism: Beijerinckiaceae bacterium (assembly GCA_947478455.1). GTDB lineage: Bacteria > Pseudomonadota > Alphaproteobacteria > Rhizobiales > Beijerinckiaceae > Terripilifer. Next base: position 21,603 of record CANJWR010000057.1, read on the forward strand.
CCGGCGGCAGCAATCTCGGGGCCGCATGAAGCTGGCGTGCGGCGGCGATCTTGATCAACGCATGCGCCATTTCGCGGATGCGTTTTTTCATCCGCGCCTTGCGGGTCTGCCAGCCCAGTCCGCCTAATTTATCGAGCTGCGCTTCGGTGTCTTCCGATCCATAGCGCGACAGAAGTTCCAGATTTTCAACCGGCAGAAAAAGCTTGTCGCCGCCTGCGTAGTGCAATTCGAGACAATCATGTGGCGCGCCGGCCGCCTCGATGGTGCGCAGGCCGATAAAGCGGCCGATGCCGTGATCGACATGCACCACAAGATCGCCCGGCGAGAGCGAGGCGACTTCGCTGAGGAAATCCTGCGCGCGGCGCACCTTGCGGCGCTGACGAATGAGCCTGTCGCCCAGAACGTCCTGTTCGCCGATGACGACGATATCGCCGGCCTCGAAACCTTCTTCAATACCTATGACCGCGAGCGCCACTTTCGGCGGTTTCACGGCGAGCGCCTGATCGAGCGTCGAAACCAGTTCGATGGATTTCAGCCCGTGTTCGGAGAGGACGCTGGACAGTCTTTCGCGCGAGCCATCCGACCAGCCGGCGACAATCACCTTGCGGCGTTTCTCCTGCAGGTCGCGGATATGCGCCACGAGGGCTTCGAACACATTGGCGTTTTCGTCGGCGCGCTCGGGTGCAAAATTGCGGCCCGTGCGGCCGCCGCAATCGACGACCGGATCGCGCCCGCCTGTGGGCTTTGCGAAGGGCGACATGCGCGCCACGACGCTGGCGTCCATCCGTGTGCGCCATTCTGTCGGTGCAACGTAAAGACTGTCGGGCGGCAGCGGCTTGTAGGAGGAACTCGCCGGATCGACATCGTGCTGCTGTTTGCGCGCGTCGTAATAATCCTTGATCTGCGCAAGACGTTCGGCGGCAGATTCTTCGGATTGCGAATCCAGCACAATCGGCGCGCCGGCCAGATAGTCGAAGAGCGTATCTGTTGTTTCGTAAAACAACGGCAGCCAGTGTTCCATGCCCGGATGGCGGCGGCCTTCGCTGACGGCTTCATAGAGCGTATCGCCGCGTGTCTGTGCGCCGAATTGCGTCACGTAACCCTGACGGAAGCGTCGCATGGTCTCGCTGGTGAGCTGCACTTCGCTCATCGGCACAAGATCGAGCGAGCGTAATTGTCCAACGGTGCGTTGCGATTCCGCATCGAAGGTGCGGATGGATTCCAGGGTGTCGCCGAAGAAATCGAGCCGGATCGGCAAAGGCATGCCGGGCGCAAAGAGATCAAGGATTCCGCCACGCACCGCATATTCGCCGGTGTCGCGCACGGTGCTGGACCGCGTGAAGCCATTGACCTCCAGCCAGCGCGACAGGGCGTCCATGTCGACGGAATTGCCCGGCGCGGCCGAGAAACTTTCGATGGAAATCCATTTTTTCGGCGGCACACGCTGAAGCATGGCCTCGACCGTCGTGCAAAGAATGCGCGGCCGCTCGACGGACGAGCGCGTACGTGCGAGCCGCGACAGGATCGTCATCCGCTTCGAGGTGATAGATCCGTTGGGCGAAACGCGATCGTATGGTTGTCCGTCCCAAGCGGGAAAATCGAGAACCTCCAGCGACGGCGCAGCGAAATTCAGCGCTTCCTGAAAGGCGCGCGACCGCTGCCCGTCCCGGGCCACATGCACCAGAACGGCAGCGCGCTTCTCTCCCGGAATGGCGAGTGCGCGCGCGATGTCGGCCGTAACGAAAGAATCGAAGCCATCGGGAACCGAAGCCAGATCGAGCGAGCCGCCACGGTTGATCTGGTCGATGGCGCGTTTGAGATCGGACATACGTTCAGAGATCCAGACGGGATACGTGCGTGTGATGGGCCTTGAGGCG
>CANJWR010000058.1 GCA_947478455.1 Beijerinckiaceae bacterium
CGTCGGTTCTGGTGACGGGTTTCGACATCATCTTCTTCTGGGTCGCCCGCATGATGATGATGGGTCTGCATTTCCAGAAGGAGATTCCCTTCCACGATATCTACATCCACGCCCTCGTCCGCGACGAGAAGGGCGCCAAGATGTCGAAGTCGAAGGGCAACGTCATCGACCCGCTCGATCTGATCGAGAAATACGGCGCCGACGCCCTGCGCTTCACGCTGGCCGCCATGGCCGCACAGGGCCGCGACATCAAGCTCGCCACCTCGCGTGTCGAAGGCTATCGCAATTTTGCGACGAAGATCTGGAATGCCGCCCGCTTTGCAGAAATGAACGGCTGCGTCCGCACCGAGGCCTTCGACGCCCACAGCGTCCAGGAAACGCTCAATCGCTGGATCATCGGCGAGGCTGCCCGCGCCGTGCGCGAGGTCTCGGTCGCCATCGAGGCCTATCGGTTCAACGACGCCGCCAACGCCGCTTACCGCTTCGTCTGGAACATCTTCTGCGACTGGTATCTGGAACTCTCCAAGCCAACCCTGCAGGGCGGCGACGGCGCGGCGAAAGACGAGACGCGCGCCACAACCGCTTTCGTGCTCGATCACGTTCTTCGTTTGCTCCACCCGTTCATGCCGTTCCTCACCGAGGAATTGTGGGCCATCAAGGGAGAAGTCGGCCCGCCGCGTCAGTCGCTCCTTGCGCTGGCCCGCTGGCCGTCTCTGGCAGGACTTGAGAATGACACCGCTGAAATCGAGGTCGGCTGGGTGGTCGATCTCATCTCCGAGGTCCGTTCTGTGCGCTCGGAAATGAATGTGCCGGCTGCGGCCCAGATCCCGCTCACGCTGGTTGGTGTCGAGCCTGAAATTCGCGCCCGCGCGAAGCTTTGGGACGATACCTTGCGGCGTCTGGCGCGCATCTCCGAGATCACATACGCCGACAGCGCACCCGCTGGTTCCGCGCAATTGCTGGTGCGCGGCGTCGTGGCGGCGTTGCCTCTCAAGGGCGTAATCGATCTCGACGCCGAGCGCGTGCGCCTCACCAAGGAAATCGGCAAGCTGGAGAACGAGGTCGCCAAGATCGACCAGAAGCTCAACAACGCCGATTTCGTGAAGCGCGCGCCAGAAGAAGTGGTGGATGAGAATCGCGAACGCCGCGACGATTCCACTGCCCGCATCATCAAGATGCAGGCGGCGCTGGATCGCCTCGCTTCGGCTGGCTGATGGTTCGGGCCAGGGCCGGGTCCATGACCCGGCCAGTCCGGCCGCAGATCCCGACTATCCGAAAATCGTATCGAAAATCAGCTTCAGATTGAGGCTGACGATCAGCGCCGCGATGAGACACGCAATTGCCGTCATTGCCACTGGCGCCTTCAGGTCGCCCATGATTTTCCGCGAGGCCGTAAACCAGACCAGCGGAATCATCGCGAACGGCAGGCCGAAACTCAAAACGACCTGCGAAAATACCAGCATTCTGCCGGTCGATTCCTCGCCGCCCGCGATGGTCGCCGCGATAGCCGGGACGATGGCGAACGAACGTGTCGCCAGCCGCCGCAGCGCGGGTTTGAGTTTAAGATGGATGAAACCTTCCATCACGATCTGTCCCGCCAATGTGGCGGTGATCGTGGAGTTCAGGCCACACGCCAGCAGCGCCAGTCCGAACAGATGCGAGGCCAGCGTCGTGCCGAGCAGCGGGCCGATGAGCCTGTAGGCGTCCTGCAATTCAGCGACTTCATGCTGGCCTGCCGTGAAGAAGGTCGCTGCCGCCAGCAGCAGGATCGAGCCATTGATCAGCAGCGCGAAGGCCAGCGCGATGGTTGAATCGAGCACCGCGAACCGGATCGCCTCGCGCTTTTCCGGCAGAGTGGGGCCGATCTGGCGGGTCAGCACGACGCCCGAATGCAGGTAAAGATTGTGCGGCATCACGGTCGCGCCGAGGATGCCGAGCGCCACATAGAGCATGTCAGTATTGGTGAGCAGCTCGGTCGTCGGCATCAGGCCGCGCGCTACTGCCGCCATATCGGGCCGCGCCAGAATGAGTTGTCCGGCGAACGAGACAGCGATCACGATCAGCAGCGCCACCACAAAGGCTTCCAGCTTGCGGAAGCCGATGGACTGCAGCGCCAGCACGAGAAAGACATCCAGCGCCGTGAGCAATACGCCAATTGTCAGCGGCAGGCCGAACAGCAATTGCAGCCCGATGGCCGTGCCGATGACTTCCGCCAGATCGGTCGCCACGATGGAAGTCTCGGCAATCACCCAGAGAACGAACGCCACAGGTCTGGGAAACCTCTCGCGGCAGACTTGCGCCAGATCCTTGCCGGTAGTGATCGCCAGCCGGGCGGTCAGAGCCTGCAGGACGATGGCCATCAGGCTCGACAGGACGACGACGCTCAGCAGTGCTGTTCCGAACTTCGATCCCCCAGTCAGGGCCGTCGCCCAGTTGCCGGGGTCCATATAGCCCGTGGCGACCAGATAGCCTGGCCCCAGAAAGGCCGCAAAACGCCGGAGCTTCGACCCTGCCACCGCGACGCTTGCATGCGATTCGGGCAGCGAAACCCTGCGGTCATCGGGCGGAAGTCGGTCCAGAGTTGGGGTCATTGTCATCTTCGCCCTCGCATACCGGGCTCTTCAGAGAAATGTAGCCTTAGCTACACTTCGCATATGATGCATGAAACTCGTGCTATTGCAACACCCGGAACCCCATGCTGCATTCGTCCGAGCCCGGCTGGTCGCAAAGGTTACCGATTTCTGCTTGTGACATTAACGCAACACGCTAAAAATCATTATAAATCCGCCGCTTCTGAACGCTGAGCGCGCCCCGATTGTGCCATAAACCCCGAGCTAATTTCCTTGTGTTCAGATCGTGGGGATCGCCCCTTCGGGTCGAGATCAGAGTTCGGGAAAATGGACGTTCGGGTTTTTGTCATGAGCTTACTGACATGTCGCGCGTGCGGCGGCTCGGTCATTGATCCGCGTGCCGGGGGAGAAGCGGGCGTCCATGCGGGTATCTAGTCGCGTTGCTTTCGCCGCAATATGCGGGATTTTTGCGATCGGGGCCGTCTGCCCCGTTCTGGCGCTGGATGGGCAGCAGGCCCCCGCCACCGCAAAGGCGCCTTTGCCGCTGTTCAAGAACCCCAATGAGGCCCAGCGCAAGGGCTTCGATCTGTATCGCTCCGGCGATATGGCCTCCTCGGTCGAGGCCTTGAAATTCGCCGCCGATGGCGGCCAGTCCGCCGCCCAGTGGAAGCTCGGCCGTATGTATGCCGACGGGGACGGCGTCGGTCGCGACGACGTGAAGGCCTTCCAGTATTTTTCCCGCATCGTCGAGAATTTCGATGACGACGATCATTTGCGCCGTGACATTCCGTTTGTGTCGAACGCTTTCGTCGCAGTCGGCGTTTACAGCCTGACCGGCATTCCGAATTCCGCCGTTCGTCGCGATTTGAGCCGCGCGCTTGAAATGTTCGAGTATGCGGCGATGAATTTCGGCGACGCCAATGCCCAGTTCAATCTCGCCCGCATGTATCTCGATGGCTCCGGCGTTGCAAAGGACGAAAGGCTGGCAGTGAAGTGGCTGTCATCCGCCGCCCGCAACGGCCATATGGATTCGCAGGCCTTGCTGGGACATCTGCTGTTCAACGGCCGGGCCGGCATGCAGCGCGAACGTGCGCGGGGCCTGATGTATCTGACGCTGGCGCGCGAGGCGGCTTCGACCGCCAAGAAAGACGCCTGGATCATCGAATATTATCAGGCTGCAATGGACAGCGCCGCGCCGCGAGATCGCGAAATGGCGCTCACCTATCTCGACGGACATTTGAAGAATACCGTTGTGTCGCAGCAGCGCCGGTAGGCGCGCCGCTGTCAGGAACCGCCCGGCTTCATCTCGTCATCGGCAATCGTTTGGCGCTCGTGCGATAAAAGGCGGGCGTAGAAGCTCGCATAAGTCGCGCCGACCGGATGGGCGCTTGCGCGCTCCACCGCAAGATCCAGCCTGCCCTGATCCCGCTCTGTTGCGGCGATGACTTTGGCGTGCAGGGTGGAGAAGGTTTCCCAATCTGCGTCCGCTGCATCGGCATAACTGTGCAGCGCATGAACGCGCATCTGGCTCGCCTTGCCTTTCAGGCCGGCAAGACCGAGGTCGACAAACAGGAAGCCTTTCGCGGCGTCGCGCGTGGCTTGCGAGACCACGATGGGCACGCCGAACTCCTTGGTGGCGGTTTCGAGGCGCGCGGCGACGTTCACCGGATCGCCCACGATGGAATAATCGAAGCGTTGTTCGGAGCCCATATTGCCCACAAATGCGTCGCCCGTGTTGAGGCCGATGCCGATGCGGATCGGACGATGTTCGCGCCCTTCGCTCTCTGCCTCAGTGCGCAGCTTGCTGTCGATGGCCGGAATAGCCGCAGCCATTGAAAGCGCCGCATGACAGGCCGCGCTCGCGTGATCTGGAATATCGAGCGGCGCATTCCAGAACGCCATCAATCCGTCGCCGATATATTTATCGATCGTGCCACCACGTGCCATCACGATATCGGTGAGCGGCGTATGCAGCGCATTGAGAAAACGCACCACGCCTGCGCCGCTCATGGTTTCTGCGCGCGAGGTGAAGTCGCGCACGTCGCTGAACAGGATGGTCACATTGCGCATGTCGCCGCCCAATCGCAGCTTCGAAGGGTCAGCCGCAAGTTGCTCCACCACAACAGGCGACAGATAGCGGCTGAAGGCGGCGCGTACCTGCTGCCGCTCACGCGTCGTGCGCCGGAAAACGCCAACTGTCGCAATCGCGTGAACCGCCAGCCATGTGGCGCCGGGAATGATCGGATCGAACAGAAGATCTGCGCGCGCAAAGGATTGCCAGCTCAACGTGAACCCCGCCGCCAGAAGGGCCAGCACCGCCGCTGATGCCGATAGAGGCGGTAGCTTGCGAACCAGAAATGTAATCAGCAATCCGCCAAACAGAACCGCAAGCGTCTCCACCGCCCAGGCCCAGTCGAGCCGCACCAGTTGCGATCCCGACAGAACATGCTCGATAAATTCCGCATGAATTTCGACGCCCGGCACGACAGGCTCCAGCGGAGTCGCCCGCAGATCGGCGAGCGCATTCGCGCTTGAGCCGATGAGGATGATGCGTCCGGCGACTTCATCGGGATCGATCTCGCCGGCGATGATTTTCCACGCCGGGATGCGCCGGCCGGCATGCGTACCCGCAAAGTGGATGCGCACATTGCCGTCTGCTTCCGTGGGAAGCACCGCATCGCCGATCTTCGCATAGACGATTGCGGTGCTGTCGCCGAATGACTTTTCGCTCGATGAATTGGTTGTCTTGAGGATCGGCGTGTCCGTCTGAAACGCCACGCGCAGCGCCTCGACGCCGAGTGATGGAACCAGAATGGACTTGTCTTTTGGCCCCACCGCAAACGCTACCGGCACGCGCCGCACAACCTGATCGAGGTCAGGAATATAATTGATGACCCCGAGCCCTTTCGCGGCGTTGCGCAATTGCAGCAGCGGCATTGTCATATTGGCGAACTGCGGCAGGGCAGGGCGCGGATCGTCGCCCACGGTGACGAATGTCGCCTTCACTTCCGGCGGTTCGCTGACGGGCAGATCGGTGAGCGCCGTCGCCGCCACCACCGGCGCGTTTGCAAATGCAGCTGCGAGCGGATCTCCATCGAGCAGATTGCGATCCTGCATGGCTTTCAGAAGCGCCTCGCGTTCGGGCATATCTGGCAGGCGCGACAGCATTTGGCGCGGCGCGTACCGGTCCTCTTCGGAGAAAAGTGCGTCGAACACAATGGCCGCCGCGCCGGCCTGCGCGAGCTTCGTGGTGAGCTCCGCAATACGCTGGCGCGGCCACGGCCACTGGCCGATTTTTTCAAGCGACGTATCGTCGATGTCGGCGACGCGCACCGGCAGATCGCCGGTCCACTGGCGCGGCTGCCAGCGCTGGTATTGATCGAAAACCAGATTGTTGAGCCGCTGCACCAGATCGCTCGTGTGAAGCGCTGAAGCCAGAGTCAGGCCCACCACGATCGGCGCCAGCACGGATGACGCTCCGCGAAGCCAGCGAAACAGGCGCGATCCCAAACTGCGCGGAACGCCGTCGTCCTTGCTCGCTCTGCTGGCTGACCGGACGGGATTGCGCGCCACGTTTCGCCCCAAAGTTTCAGAGCGAAAGATCGATCCGGATCGGCACGTGATCCGAGGGCTTTTCGGCGGCCCGCATATATTTGTCGATTGTCACCGATTGCAGAAGGTCGGCGGCCTGCGGCGATAGCAGCAGATGGTCGATGCGAATGCCGAAATTCCGCTGCCAGGCACCGGCCTGATAGTCCCAGAAGGTGTAAAGACCATCGGCGTCCGTTGTGGCACGCAGGGCGTCGGTGAGGCCGAGGTTCACAAGCGTGCGGAATTTCGCCCGCGTCTCGGGCAGGAACAGGGCGTCGCCTGCCCATGCGGCAGGATCGCGCGCATCCTTCGCTTCCGGGATGACATTGTAATCGCCCGCCAGCACCAGCGGTTCCTCGAGCTTCAGCAATTCGCGCGTGTAGGCCGTCAACCGGTCCATCCACGCGAGCTTGTAGGTGTATTTTTCCGTCGCTGGCGGATTGCCGTTGGGCAGATAGATCGAGGCCACGCGGACGATGCCTTTGGCGGCGGGCACGATGGCCTCGATATAGCGCGATTGCGTATCCTGATCGTCGCCCGGCAGGCCACGCGTCACCTCGACAGGACGTTTCGACAGGATCGCGACGCCGTTGAACGTCTTTTGCCCATGGACGGCTGCGTTATAGCCGGCGGACTCGATTTCGGCGCGCGGAAATGCCTCGTCCTGACATTTGATCTCCTGCAGGCACAGAACATCCGGCTCCTGTTCCTTCAGGTAGCGCAGCAGATGATCGAGCCGCTGCCGGACGGAATTGACGTTCCATGTCGCAATGCGCACGCGCGGGAATCCTTTTCTGATCGCGCCAGTGTAATGCAGGTCGGGACCGTCTGCTATCGGTGAGACACTAGCCCCAGCGGCGATGCGCCCACATCCATTGCGACGGGTTCTGTCGAATGAACCCTTCCAGCGTTCGCTGCAGGTTTTCGGTCGCCCGCTCGACGTCGGCATCACGATTGTCAGTGCGCGGCACATCGACCAAAACGCCACGAACGCGGAAACGCACGCCCGGCTCGCGGATCACCTGAACGGCCAGCAGAGGCCGGTCGAGGGTACGCGCCAGCATGGCCGGAAAGCTCGTCGAGGGAGCAGGCAGGCCGAAGAACGGAACCGGCTTGCCGTTGCGGTCGCGCAGGTCAGCCAGCATCACCAGCGCCCCGCCGTTGCGCACATGCCGGATGGCTTTCAGACCTGTTGCGGGCTCCTTGGGCAGAAGGCCCGCCGGATAGAGCCGCGCCCGCATGGCGCGCACGTGGGCGTCCACATGGGGGTTCTTGATGCGCTGATAGATGCCCATGGCGTCGAGGTGGAGCGCGCCCGCCATGCTGGCGGCGACCTCCCAGTTGCCCAGATGCGCCCCGCAGCCGATGGCGCCCATTTCGGCGACGCCCAAAGCCGTCAATTCGTCCACGTTTTCAAAGACGACGCGGTTGCTGTCGAGAATGTCGTCGATGTGAAAGGCCTCGGCGAAGATCCGCCCCAAGGTCCGCCACATGTCGAGCGCAATCGCCTTGCGCTCCGCCTCAGACTTTTCCGGAAACGCCAGCCGCAGGTGATTGAGTGCGCGGCTATGGCGTTTCAGCAGCGGCGCAATCCAGCCCCACAGACGCGCCGAGAGATTCGAGGCCGTCTCAAGCGGCAGGGCGGTCGCGATCCACGCGACCGCGCGGAAAACCGCATATTCAAGCCGATATTGCAGGTTGCGAAACGACAAAGAGCGGAGTCCCGGGGCGGCCCGGTCGCCGCATGCGCTGATTTCAGGGCCTCGCGGCGGACTGTCAAGGCGCAAGCGGCCAATGCTCCACGCTCAGCGTCCTCTGCGATAAGAAAGGGGCCGTACGGCCCCTTTTTGTAACACTTGAAATTCGTTCAGCGCTTCGCGGTCTCGACGTACTTGCGCGCAGGCTGGCCCGTGTAGAGCTGACGCGGACGACCGATCTTCTGGTTCGGATCCTCGATCATTTCCTTCCACTGGGCGATCCAGCCGACCGTGCGGGCGACTGCGAACAGCACCGTGAACATGGAGGTCGGGAAGCCGATCGCCTTCAGGGTGATGCCCGAATAGAAATCGACGTTCGGGTAAAGCTTGCGCTCGATGAAGTATTCGTCGTTTAGCGCGATCTTCTCAAGTTCCATCGCGACGTCGAGCAGCGGATCGTCCTTGATGCCGAGTTCTTTCAGAACCTCGTGACAGGTCTTGTGCATGATCTTGGCGCGCGGATCGAAGTTCTTGTAGACGCGATGTCCGAAGCCCATGAGCTTGAACGGATCGTTCTTGTCCTTGGCGCGGGCTATGAACTGCGGAATGCGGTCCACGGTGCCGATCTCGGCAAGCATCTGCAGGCAGATTTCGTTGGCGCCGCCGTGCGCAGGCCCCCACAGGGCAGCGATGCCGGCCGCGATGCATGCGAACGGGTTCGCGCCCGTCGAGCCGGCGAGGCGCACGGTCGAGGTCGAGGCATTCTGTTCGTGATCAGCGTGAAGGATGAAGATCCGGTCGAGCGCACGGGCGATGACCGGGTTGATCTTGTAATCCTCGCAAGGCACAGCGAAGCACATGCGCAGGAAGTTCGACGCATAGTCGAGGTCGTTCTTCGGATACACGAACGGCTGGCCCACATTGTACTTGTAGGCCATGGCGGCAAGCGTCGGCATCTTGGCGATCATCCGCATGGACGCAATCATGCGCTGCGTCGGATCGGTGATGTCGGTCGAGTCGTGATAGAAGGCGGCGAGAGCGCCGACTGCGCCGACCATCACGGCCATCGGATGCGCGTCGCGGCGGAAGCCCTGGAAGAAGCGCGACATCTGGTCATGGACCATGGTGTGGCGGGTCACACGGTAGTCGAAATCCGACTTCTGGGCGGCGGTCGGCAGTTCCCCGTAGAGCAGCAGGTAACAGGTCTCGAGGAAGTCGCCCTGGCTGGCCAGTTCCTCGATCGCATAGCCGCGGTGCAGCAAAACGCCTTCGTCGCCGTCGATATAGGTGATCTTCGATTCGCAAGCAGCGGTGGAAAGGAAGCCCGGATCGTAGGTGAACGCGCCTGTAGCGCCATAAAGCTTGCCGATATCAACGACATCGGGGCCGATGGTGCCGCTTCGGACCGGCATGTCCACGGTCTTTTCGCCGATTCTGATGGTGCCCGTCTTTGCGCTCATGAATAAATCACCTTTACTTTGTCGCCGCCGACCGGCTGAAAACGAGGTTTCTGCAGGCGCGGCGAATGTTGCGCCGCGCAAGAGCTATCCCATTGGAACGCACCGTTCAAGCGTAGCCAATCCCGTCTTTAGACGTGGCTTGCGCCAGGCTCAAGTGGTCTGCTTGCCGATGCAGCAGACCGCCCTATTTTGTCACGCCTGTGACGCCTGATCGCGCAGTCGGCCCAGCGCTTCTTCGCGTCCCAGAACCTCCAGAACGTCGAAAATGCCCGGAGATGTTGATCGACCTGTGAGCGCTGCTCGCAACGGCTGCGCGACCTGTCCGAGTTTTGCGCCGCTTTCTTCGGCGTAAACACGAACTTCAGCTTCAGCGGCGGCCGCCGTCCACGTGGAGAGCGTCTCAAGCCGTGGCAGCATGGCTGCAATGTGCTGGCGTCCGCCCTTGGCGAGAATTTCCGAAGCCTTCGGATCAAGCGGCAATGGTCTCTTGCTGAACAGGAAGCCCGCGCCGTCGACCAACTCGATCAAGGTTTTGGCGCGCTCTTTCAGGCCCGGCATGGCAGCGAGAAACTTCGCCTTCATGGCTGGATCCATCTGCGCCGCAATGGCCTCTCCGCCCGGCAGGTAAGGCAACGTGGCTTCGACTGCCGCAATCAGCTCACTATCGGGCGTCTGGCGCATATACTGGCCATTCATGTTTTCGAGCTTGGCAAAGTCGAAACGCGCCGGCGAACGGCCAATCTGCGGCAGATCGAAAGCAGCGATCATTTCTTCGGTAGTGAAGAATTCCTTGTCGCCCTGGCTCCAGCCCAGCCGCACCAGATAGTTCCGCAGCGCCGACGAAAGGTAGCCGAGCGCCCGATAGGCGTCGACGCCAAGCGCCCCGTGACGCTTCGACAATTTCGCCCCGTCCGGTCCGTGGATCAACGGAATGTGAGACATGGACGGAACTTTCCAGCCCATCGCCTGATAAATCTGGGTCTGGCGCGCCGCATTCGTCAGATGGTCGTCGCCGCGAATAATGTGCGTGACGCCCATGTCGTGATCATCCACCACGACGGCAAGCATGTAGGTGGGCGTTCCGTCGGAGCGCAGCAGCACGAGATCGTCGAGATCCTTGTTGGGGAACACGACGCGGCCCTGTACGCGGTCCTCCACGACCGTCTCGCCTTCCTGCGGCGCCCGGAGGCGGATGACCGGCTTCACGCCCGCCGGAGCAGTCAAGGGATCGCGGTCGCGCCAGCGCCCGTCGTAGCGCGGCGGGCGCTTCTCGGCGCGGGCCTTTTCGCGCATTTCCTCAAGCTCTTGCTGGGTGGCGTAGCACTGGTAGGCGCGGCCCTGCGCCAGCAATTCGTGCGCAACCTCCGCATGGCGGGCGGCGCGTGCGAACTGGTAGATCACGTCGCCGTCCCATTCCAGGCCGAGCCAGCACAGGCCGTCGATGATCGCCTCCATGGCAGCATCGGTCGAGCGCTCGCGATCCGTATCCTCGATGCGCAGCAGCATCTTGCCGCCGAACCGCTTGGCGTAGAGCCAGTTGAACAGGGCGGTTCGGGCGCCGCCGATATGCAGGAAGCCCGTCGGCGACGGAGCGAAACGTGTAACCACCGGCTCTGACATCAAACTCGTTCTCTGACCTGTGGAAAGAAAAGAAAGCCGGCACGCGGCTCCCGGTTACGCCGGGGACGCCATCGTGTAGCATGAAAGCCGGATAGGAACGGCGACCCGCGCGTTATCATGCCGGGACGCCAAGTAAAAGCCTTTCCGCAGGCAGGGACCTTTTCGGCAGGCGACGGCTGGGGACGAATGAGCGGCGACGACATCCGCGCGGAAGCTCTGGCCGGCCACGCCGGCCCGCGCCCGCTTGTGTCCGGCTCCGGCGCGGGGCTGGGCGACTGGCTCGGTGAGCGCCGCGACGCCGCACTCGGCCATCTGCGCGCCGCCATCACGCGCGAAATCGACTCGCGCAGGCTGTTTCTCTGGCTTCCGGCGTTTTTCGGCTCCGGCATTCTGCTGTACTTCGCGGCTGATCGGGAACCGACGCTCTGGGCGGGGGCGGCGGCGACGTTTTTTTTCAGCGCCGCCGCATGGGCTGCGCACCGAAGCGAAAAAATTGCGCTGTTCCGACTTTGCGTGGCGATCGCGATGCTGTTCGGCGGCCTGTTTGCCGCGACGTTCCAGTCGTGGGTGGCTGCGGCTCCGGTGATCGGCCGCACCATGGTCGCAAAGGCGACAGCCTATATCGAAACCATGGACGACTATCGCAACGGCGGCCGCATGTTGTTGCGGCTCGTCACTGTTGAGGGCCTTGCGCCCGAGGCTGTGCCGGTCAGAGTCCGCGTCACCACGAGGGCGCGGCCGGAGTTTCAGGCGGGTGCGACCGTGCAGGCGACGTTGCGCCTTATGCCGCCGCCGCAGCCGTCGGAACCCGGCGGCTACGATTTTTCCCGTGACGCCTGGTTTGCGCAGATCGGCGGTATAGGGAATGTCGTGTCGCGCATGGAGCGCGCGCCCGACGCAGAAAACATTCCGTTGGCGGCGCGTATCAACGCCGCCATTGATCGCAGCCGCAACGCCCTGACCGACCGCATCGTCGGTGTGGTCGGCGGCGGCGTGGGGGCCGTGACGGCGGCGCTCGTCACCGGCAAACGTGGGCTGATACCCGAAGACATCAGCGACGATCTGCGCGGCGCCGGCATCTATCACGTGGTGTCGATCTCCGGCCTCCACATGGTGCTGGCGGCGGGCCTTTTCCTCTGGAGCTTGCGGGCGATCCTGGCGTTGTTCCCGTCCATCGCCCTGCGTTATCCGATCAAGAAATGGTCGGCGGGCTTCGCGATTTTCGGCGCGATCGCCTACGATATTTTCGCCGGGTCCGAAGTCGCCACGGAGCGCTCGCTGGTGATGACGCTGGTCATTCTCGGGGCCATCCTGTTCGACCGTCCGGCGCTGTCGATGCGCAATCTGGCCATTGCGGCCCTGATCGTGATGGTGCGCGAACCCCAGACCCTGCTCGGCCCCAGTTTCCAGATGTCCTTTGCTGCTGTGGCGGCCATGATCGCGGCTTTTGAGCGCAATCCGTCGCGCGAATATGCCCACGATGCGCCGCCCGATGGATTGCTGGCCCGCGCCCGCTTTGTGCTCGTCGCCATGGTGGCGACAACGCTGGTGGCGAGCCTCGCGACCGATCCTTTCGCGACCTTTCATTTTCACCGGATCAATCCCTACGGGTTGATTGGCAACAGCCTCACCCTGCCGGTGGTGGAATTCATCATCATGCCGATGTCGCTGCTGGGCGTTGCGGCGGGCGCATTTGGTCTCGATGCGCCGGCGTGGTGGGTGGCCGGGCAGGGCGTCGGGCTGATGTTGAACGTCTCGCACTGGGTTTCCGGCCTGTCTGGCTCGACACGCTATATTCCGGCGTTCGGCGGCGGCGCCTTGTTGCTGATGACCCTCGCGATCCTCTCGCTAACGATCTGGCAGACATGGATACGCTGGGCGGGGCTGGGCTTTGTTGTGGCGGGCGTTGCGGCGGCGTGGATGACGCCGCGTCCCGATCTGCTGATCGACGCCCGCGCGCAAATCGTCGGGCTTCGCACCTCGAGCGGAAGCCTCGAGGTCATGAACCCGAAGAGCAACCTGTTCGGCGTTTCGCAATGGCTGACGGCGGACGCCGATGCGCGCCAGCCGCGTGATCCAGACCTTCCGGGTGGGACGCGATGTGACAAAAGCGGCTGCGTCGGCGCGCTGGGCGACGGACGCCTTGTGGCCTTCGCGTTCGACCGGGCGGCTCTGACGGAAGATTGCGGCCGAGTCGACATCCTGATCACGCGCTTGTGGATCGGCGAGGCCTGTCGGGGCCCCGACATTGTCATGGACGGCCGCTATTTCGATGGCTACGGCGCCACTGAAATTCGCTTCGGCGAAGAAGGCGAAACGATCCGCAAGACGCAACGAACTCCCGACTACGATCGCCCATGGGCGAAGGCGCGGGCTCAGCTTCCGGTCGAGACGCCACCCTTGCCCGCAGCGGAAACGGAGTTGGCCGACGAAGTAGATCCTTCGGCCTTTATGGCGTTTCAGCCCTGAGGGTCGCTGTGCTGGTAAGAATCGTTTGCTCAGCTTAGGTTCCGATCTGCGGAAAGACCGCAGGATCGAAATCATGCATTTATTGAATGCTCCAGCGTAGAGTTTTCAGACGGCGTGCGTCGCCATAGTGAGCCTGTCTTCCTCATTCGAAAATCCTCGCCACGCGGAAAGCGAAACAATCCTGATGCGCATTCTCATTACCAACGATGACGGCATTCACGCCGAGGGCCTCGCGGTGCTGGAGCGCATTGCGGCCGCCCTGTCGGATGACGTGACGGTCGTCGCGCCCGAATATGATCAGTCGGGCGTCGCGCATTCGCTGTCGCTGAACGATCCCCTGCGCCTGCGCGAAATCGGCCCAAAGCGTTTCGCCGTGAAGGGCACGCCGACCGATTGTGTGATCATGGGCCTCAATAAGATCATGCAGGACAACAAGCCGGACCTGATCCTGTCGGGCGTCAATCGTGGTCACAACCTTGCGGAGGACGTGACCTATTCGGGCACCATCGCGGCCGCCATGGAGGGCACGCTGCTGGGCGTTCCGTCGATCGCCCTGTCGCAGGGCTATCCGCCCGGCGGACGCGACATGACCATGTGGGAATGCGGCGAGACCCACGCGCCGCCGCTCATCCGCAAGATACTCGCAGAAGGAATTCCCGAGGGCATTCTGGTCAACATCAACTTTCCGGCCTGCCGCCCCGACGAGGTCAAGGGCGTGGCGGTGGCCGTGCAGGGCAGGCGCGATGCGGCTGTCCTGAAGGTCGAGGAGCGCCGCGACGGTCGCCAGATCCCCTATTACTGGATCGGGTTTTCACGCGGCAAGAAACCGCCCGCTCATGGAACCGATTTGGCCGCAATGCTGGATCACAAGATTTCCGTGACCCCGCTGCGGCTCGATCTCACCGACGAGCCGACGCTGACCCGTTACGCACAGGCTCTGGTCTAGGTCGTGGCGAAGGGCGCAAATCGGGGCGACTCGATCCTTGCGGACCTGCCGCTGTTCGGACTGTTCAGGGCCGAGCCGGTTCCGCAAACCACGCCCGCCCCCGCGAGCGTCAGAAAGTCGTTCATGGCAGACTCCGCCCCGCCGCCAGCAGTCGATCCCGCCCAGGCGAAGATGGAATTTCTGCTGCGCCTGCGGGCGCGCGGCATCGCCGACGTGAATGTGCTGCGAGCCTTGGAAACTGTGCCGCGCGAAACCTTTGCACCGCATCGCTATCGCGACCTCGCTCTGCGCGATGTGGCTTTGCCCATCGCCTGCGGGCAGACCATGCAGGAACCGATGCTGGTAGCCCGCATGATCGAGGCCCTGCGGGTGGAGCCCGGCGACCGCGTACTCGAAATCGGCGCTGGCTCCGGCTACGCCAGCGCCATTCTGGCCCGTCTGGCCTCGCATATTCTGTCGGTCGAGCGCTTCCACAGCCTTGCGGTCTCCGCGCGCACCCGGCTTGAGCAATTGGGCCTGACCAACGTGACCGTACTTCACGCGGACGGGTTGGCCCTTCCGCCCGACATGGGGCCGTTCGACCGAATTCTGGTCCATTGCAGGCTGAAAGAGCTTCCCGAAAGCCTGCTTTGTCTGCTGGCCGATGGGGGCGTGATCGTTGCCGGCCAAATGAAGGAGGGTGCCTCCCAGATCGTACGCTGGCGGCACGAGGCCGCCGGTTTCGTGCAGGACGTTATCTGTCCCGCGCGCCTGCAGGGGCTCATCCCGGACGTCGCCGCAATCCTGTAAAGCAATAGTTCAGCTTCGTTTCTGACAAATTCCTGAACTGAACGCTGACAATTTGTTCATCATAAACCCCGTCTTAACCTTGAAGGCGTTTTATTCGGTCCGTGGAACAAGCGTTACGGGCGGGTCGAGTCATGAGTTTCAAGCTCCGTGTTACGAATATGCGCGCTCTGGCGCGGATCGCTCTGGTCGGAGCGGCAGCCGGCATGCTCACCGGCTGTTCGAGTGAGGTCACCCGGTTCATGGAGCCGCAGGCGGCCACCGACCCGACTCCAACCGGAACAGCCCTCATTCCTGCCGAGTCGATCGGACAGGGGGGCAATATGGCGGCCGCATCCGCTCCAGTGCGGCCCTATATTCCAAGCGCGCCGATTCAAAGCACCGCTTTACCGGCGCCCAATCCCGCCTATGCGGTTCGTTCCACACCCAATCCAAAGCTGACCACGCCCAGCGTCGCCAAGATGACGACCCGTGTCGGGGAGGCCACCAGCACGATTCCTGCCCGCACGCCGACTGGCGCAGGCAACTGGTCTGCTATCGGCGGAACGCCGGTTGTGGTGGCGAAGGGCGAAACGCTGAGCGCCTTGTCCGACCGATACGGCGTCCCGCAGGATGTTCTGCTCAAGAGCAACGGCCTCACCGCTTCGCAGGTGCAGCCCGGAACCCGCATGGTGATCCCAGTTTACAGCACGGGTGCCGCTTCCACCGTACGCATGCCGGTCGCGAAGGTCGAGACCCCGAAGGTCGTCGAGCCTGTTCGTCATATCGAACCGGTCCGTCAGGTCGCAAAAATCGAGCCTAAGGTCGAGGCGAAAAAGGTTCCGGCTGCGAAAGTCGCGCTCGGCAAGCCTGCCGCCGCCAAGCCGGAAACAAAGGTCGAGGCCAAGGTCGCCGAGAAGCCCGCCAAGCCCGTCGCCAAGCAGGCTGATCTCAAGGTCGAACAGGCCGCCAAGGACAAGCTGGCTCTCGACAAGGCCAACAAGGAAAAGGCAGCCAAGGAAGCCAAACTTGCCGCCGACAAGGCTGCGAAGGACAAGGCTGACAAGCTGAAGACCGCCAAGATCGAAACCACGCCCGTTGAGACCAAGAAGCAGGTCGCCGACGCTCGCAAGACCGATCCGACCCCGACCGCCACTGTGCCGAAGGAAACCGCCAAGGAGAAGGAAGAGCCTGCTTCCACCTCCGACAATCCGGAATTCCGCTGGCCCGCTCGTGGCCGCGTCATTCAGGGCTTCAAGGCCGGCGGTAATGATGGCATCAACATCTCGGTTCCCGAAGGCACTTCGGTGAAGGCTGCAGAATCCGGCGTCGTCGCCTATGCGGGCAGCGAACTGAAGGGCTACGGCAATCTGGTGCTGATCCGTCACCCCAACGGTTTTGTGTCGGCCTATGCCCACAACGGCGAAATCGACGTGAAGCGCGGTGACACCGTGAAGCGCGGCCAGACCATCGCCAAGTCGGGCCAGTCAGGCAACGTCTCCTCGCCGCAGATTCACTTTGAGCTGCGCAAGGGTTCGACCCCGGTCGATCCCACGGGTTATCTGGCCGGTCTCTGAGTTTTCACGAGTAGCAATTTCGGCCTCCGCGAGACACGAAGGCCGAAAACACAGGGCGGCGGGTCCAAAGAAAGGCCTGCCGCCCTTTTTGTTTTTAAAAATGGCGTCTATTTGTCCAAACGGCGGGCCGGATTGCCCGCGACCGTTGCGCCAGCCAGCACATCGCGCGTGACGACACTGCCGGCTCCGATGATCGCGTCGTCGCCAATGCTGGCGCCTGGCAGAATGATTGCGCCGCCGCCGATCCAGACGTTTCGTCCAATGTTCACGGGGCGGCCGAATTCCTGCCCCTTGCGGCGCGCATCTGCATCGCGTGGATGATCTGCGGTGAGGATCTGTACGCAAGGTCCGATCTGGGTTCCATCGCCAATGCGGACAGCCACAACATCCAGAACGACGCAGTTGAAATTCAGAAAGACATTGGCCCCGAGGCTAATGTTGTAGCCATAGTCGCAATGGAACGGCGGATGGACGATTGCGCCTTCCCCGACTTGGCCGATCATGTCGCGCAAAAGCGCGCGGCTCTCGGTGGACGACAAATTGTAAGACGTATTGAACCGCCCCATCCATAGGCTGGCAGCGTGGCGCTCGGCTTCAAGTTCTGCATCGGACGCGAGATAGAACTCGCCGGCGAGCATTTTTTGTTTTTCTGAGAACATAAGTTTTTCTACGACGTCAGACAGCGTGAATCTGAAAGTGGTGACCACAGATCAACTTTAATGATCTTCTTGCAGAAACGCGATCCAGAGCGCTTCCAGAGCCGTTACCGGCTTGTCGTAAATGATGTTCCAGCGCTCAAGATCCCCCGGGATACGTTCCCCCGGTTTAAGAGGTGTCAATGCATAAAGGCGACGAAATTGATCAAGCCCGAATTGTTCAATGAGAAAACGAACGAACGAGCCGGCTGCAACATATAGATTTCGCTCATTGAGCTCTGGATGAGAAAGGCGCACCGGCGTCGGGAAGGCATCAAGTCTGACAATCAGGTTTGGTCTGGCGACTATTCCCGCCAGTTTGTGCAAATGTGAGCCGAAATTGGGAAATGCCGGAGCGCCGCCAAGCAATTCGTGCGCATAACATGCCAAGCCTTCCGCCAGAAGTCGATTGCCGTTCGGCGCAAAGACGTGGGTGACTTCATGTATGATCGCAGCCTGCTTCCTCAGAACAGTCGCAAGCACAAACTCCATGTAGCCACGCTGACCCGACCATGCGGCCAGGAGCGCCATTGACGGACCGGACGCCCTGTCGACGACAACAACCCGAATGTGCTTTTCGAATGTTGCTCCCCACCATGTTTTGACAAGTTCGATAGCTTCGTGGAGTTCGCTTTCAAAACGGGCTTTTTCAGAGTCGCTAGCCGAAAAATGGATCGAGATGTTGTTGACCGCACTCATGCGCTACCCCGCGCTCGTCCTCACCAGCAATCGCCCGGCGCTTCCGTCTGCGACTTTTTCCGCGCCTCATCTTCGTCTTTCGCAATCACGATAAAAAACTTTTCTTCGCTGGTGATGTCATACGCGCAGGCCATTTGAAATTCGAACAGGCCGGGCTTGTCCTTGGACGGCGTCTTTGTCTTGATGTCGCAGGTGGCGCATTTGCCTTCCAACGCCATGGCAGGTGTTTCATCAAAAAACGCGAGTGCAGACAACAGAAGGCTCGCGGCAATTAAACAAAGCGAAAAAACAGCAAGTCTCGCGCGCCTTTGCATCTGGTGTCCTGTTTGTGACATGCGCCAATCCTGTTCCTGCAAGACTGCGACAAAAGCTTTGCTGCCGCAAGCACTCTCAAATCGGCAGTTTCGAAAAAGCCAGTTGCGCGCCCGAAGCCATGAAAATGCAGCCGGTGAAACGGTCGATGCGCGCCAGAATATTCGGTCTGTGCAGCCAAGCTGCAAGCGGTTTCGTCGCCAGCACGAGCGTTGCAAACCAGACAAGCGTCAGAACGGTGTGAAGGACAGCGAGCAGGAATGTGAAGGTAGCCGCAGGACGATCCGCCGGCACGAACTGCGGCAGAAACGAAACATAGAAAACTGCGATTTTCGGATTGAGCAGATTTTGGGAAAGGCCTCGCCAGAGGGCCTTTTTGGCGGAAGCGCGACGGGCGTCCGCATCCGTGAAATTCTTGCGCGGATGCAGAAGGAAAAGCAGCCCGAACCAGACCAGATAGATCGCCCCGGCCCATTGCAGTATCGCGAAGGCGGTTTCCGAGGTCGCCACCAGCGCCCCGAGGCCGACAGCAACGCCGGCGCCCCAGATCACAAGTCCGGTCACGATGCCGAGCGATGCCTGCATCGCCGGCCGCCAGCCATCAACGATGGCTGTGCGCAGTACGAGCCCCGAGTCCGGGCCCGGCGTAATGGTGAGCACAGTTGCGGCCAGCGTGAAGGCGATGAGCGATTGCACGATGGTCACGGCCTCAGAACTCCCGTGTCGATGCGATAAATAAAAGGAAATGGCGATTTCGCCTTGTTCCAGCGGCGTGAGCCGGTTTCGCTCGAAGCCCACAAGCGGCCCTCGTCGTCGAATTCGATATCTTCGATGCCTGTCGGTGCCGGGTAGCGCGCCAGTTCAGCGCCCGTCGCAGCATTGTGGCGCGTCAATTGTCCGAAGCTCGGACCGCTCTGCGACAGCCACAGACTTCCATCCGGCGCAAAGGCTGCGCCCTGCGTCCTGTGTGGAATATTGATTGAAAAACTTGAAGCGGATGCCGCCAGTGGTTTCGACGCATCCTGCCGGTCGAGTTCGCTCAGGCGCAAACGCCAGATGGTAGCCGAACCTTTCGTGGCGTAATTGCCGATCCAGATTTCACCTGCACGGCCAGCCAGAAAAGAGCCCTCCAGCGGCTTCGCCAGCGGCCAGACGCGCTTCACCGGATCGGCCGGACCGAAAAGTTTCTGCGGATCAAGTTCGATCAGCCGTCGCGTATCGGCCAGGAACAATCGGCTGGATGCGACAGCCAGCCCGCCGCCATGTGAACATGCGGCGGGAATGTCCTGCACACCGGTTGTTCTGCCTGCCTTGTCGAGACGGTAAACGCGGCAGGAGTTCGGGCCGGGCAGCGGCCAGATGTAACCGGCAAGCAGCACATCACTGTTCAGCGATGTCAGGCCTTGCGGAATGAAGCCCTCGTCCAGCCCAGGCAAACCATGACGCTCAGCAATTGCCTTTTCGTTTGGCTGCGAAGTTTGTGCGAACGACCTCTCGGCGGCCAGCAATGCAAACGCCGTCCACACGACGGCTATTATCTGGAGATGGCGCATCCCGGAGCGCCAGTTCATAACAATTCTTGTCCGGCAGCGGGCTGCGTCATGCCAGCGATACCTGCACGCCGGCCGAGGCAAAGCCGATGATGTCTGCGCGGCCGTCGCCGTTCACGTCGCCGAGTTCGCGCGGGAAAATGGCTTGGCTTACCCAGCCGCCGGCAGACGCACCGTAACCGTCAATGTCGGCCGTGACGCCGCCGAAATGCCCATGTCCGGTCGCCAGCGAAATCGCAACGCCGGCGCTGCCGAAGCCAATGATGTCCGCCATTCCGTCGCCGTTCACATCTGCGAGCCTGCGAGGGAAGAGAGTTTCGTTGTTCCAGCCGCCGGCGTCAGCCCCGAAGGCTGCAAGCTCAAAAGAGACCGCCCCGAAATGTCCGCCGCCGGTCGCCAGAGAAACATAAACGCCTGCGCTGCCGAAACCGACGATATCCGCCATTCCGTCACCATTCAGATCGGCCAGATCGCGCAGATAGACATCGTTGTTGAGCCAGCCGCCGGCGTCAGCCCCGAAGGCTGCAAGTTCAAAAGCGACCGCCCCGAAATGTCCGCCACCTGTCGCCAGAGAAACGTAAACGCCGGCGCTGCCGAAGCCCAAAATATCGGCCATGCCGTCGCCGTTCACATCCGCAAGTTCGCGCAAGTAGGTGCGGTTGCTGTTCCAGCCGCCAGCTTCGGAACCGAATGCAGCCAGCTCGAAAGTCATTCCTCCGAAATGCCCGTTACCGGTTGCCAGCGATACGTACACCCCTGCGCTGCCGAAGCCGACAATGTCCGCCCTGCCGTCTCCGTTGATGTCTGCCAGTCTGCGCGGATAGGCGTCTGTGTTCCACCACCCGCCGCCGCTGGCGTCGGCGCCAAACGTTGCGAGTTCAAAGGTTGTTCCGCCGAAATGTCCGGCCCCTGTCGCAAGCGCAACGACGACGCCCGCGCTGCCAAAACCAACAATGTCGGCCAAGCCGTCGCCGTTGATGTCGGCGATCTGACGGGGATAGATTGTGTTGTTGGACCAGCCGCCCGCCTCGGGCGCAAAGGCCGCAAGTTCAAAAGTAGGATCGTGAAAGATCCACGGCGTTGGTAGGATCGAGGCGGTTGAAACCGTAACTCCGCCGGCGAAATGGATGAATTCGATGTTGCGGAACATATCGGTCCCGGCAGAGCCCTGCATTGTAAAATTTGCCGCCGTCCCGCGATGCTCGACCGTATAGCCCGCGCCGAACGAATAGGTGACGTAGGAAGTGTCAACGCCGCCGTTGCCGTCGATCGTGTTGTCGATATTGCCATCTTGCAGATCGAAACGATCATCTCCTGTGCCGCCTGTGGCGCGCTCGATAGTTGCGCCCAATGCAATCGACACATTTCCCTTCAGGCCGCCGATGTTCGAAAATGAGCCAGCCACAAGGCTTATTTTCTGCGCGGATGAGAAGCCGGAGGCGTTGATCGTATCGACGCCTCCGGCGTCCCATATGCAAAAGGCCGGGTCAGGGTTGGTGGCGAAATCGAAAATGCCGCCGGCGTTCGAGTTGAACCCATAGATCGTATCGCCCGTGCGTGTCGTCGTGTTGACGCCGTAGATTTGCTGCAGGCCGTAAATATCGAACAGCATCAGCCCGTCTGGATTGCTTGCCCAGCTGTCGGTCGTGAAGGCTTCATCGTAATGAGACATCACGCTGTACTGATGCGTCTCCTGAATGAAGCGCGCATTGCCGGCATAGGAGTTTGCAGTCGGAGGTTCGCCGCTGCCGGGCAGAGCGTCGGCATGGGACAGGCCGACTGCATGCCCGAGTTCCTGCAGCAATTCGAAATAGCTGAACGAGCCGGGCGGCAAAACATCCGGATCAATACCGCCGCTCAGATTGAGATAAATGTCGCCCGCTTGCGCATTTCCTGCTGTCTGCGCAGGATCGGGCGCAAACGCGAAACCTCCGGTTCCGTCCGGCACGGCGTAATTCGAAAGGAGGATCGAGGCATTGTCTGTGTAGCCGCCGGGGTTCACGAAATCGAAGCTTAGCCCGCATACGTCGCTGATATTGCGCGCAACGGCCTGAACCGCAGCCATTTCCGCTGCGGTAAATCGCGAAAAGAAGGCGCGGACGCGATTGTCTGTTTGCCGAAAGCCGATGGAAACATTGGCCGCTGTAGCGGGCGCTGCATTCCACGCGTAGGGGGCGGACATATCGAGGATGCCGGCGCCCATTTGGACATCAACCGTCGCTCTGGAACCGGTAGCGACCGACAGCCCGTACTGGCCCGAATGCAGAAGGCCTTGCGACTCGGCGACAAGAAAGTAAGTCCCGGTCGTCGCCGCCATATGCTGGAAATATGAATTCCCGTTGGCAAGATCGTCCGTGCTTCCGGCCACCTGTGAGACGCCGTCGGGTCCAAAAAGACGCAATTGCGGATCAAGCGTCGAGCCCGCGCCGGTTCCGACCAAAGCGAATGAATAGTTTTGGCCGGCGACGAGGTCGACGCGGTAATAGTCCCGATCCGTCGCGGTTTGTATATTACCCTGAAGAGTCTGGCCGGGGCGCAGCGTCAGCGTGGTGGCTGTGCTGTCGGGGGCGTCCGTTGTTTCGAAAAGATCGGGCATAATTAAGCTTCGCCCGCCGGGATGCATCCGGCGTTGATTTGCAACAACTAGAACCTAAAGCATCACAATAAAAATGGGAGGTCGATTTTGTGCGAGCCTCCCTGCGCCTCCGAAAGGCTATCCGATCTTCTTTCCCAGCCGGCCGGCCAGATCCTGCACATATTGCCAGGCGGTGCGGCCGGAGCGGGAACCGCGCGTCGTCGCCCATTCAAGAGATTCAGGGTCAATCGTCGCCCGGTCGCCCTTCAGGCCGAAATGGGCGCAATAGGC
>CANJWR010000059.1 GCA_947478455.1 Beijerinckiaceae bacterium
ATCGTATCTCAAGCGTTGATGCTGAACGACTTCTTCTTCAGTCAGCGCTCGACGGTACTCGACCTTTTCCAGAAGGCGCCTGACGCCATCCACAAATGTATTTGCGGCTCTCGCAGATTCGTTCATTTTGACCGGGCACTCGGATTGACGATTCGACGAACGTTAAATTGTTATATTGCACTCGCGCAATATTATAATTGCGTCCCAGACATTAACCAAAAATAAACGTTAACCGACGAGTCTCCAGCCAGACTGGATGAGCATGTCGAAAAACTCTCGCACAACGATAGGGCGCATTCTGCGCCTGAGCGCTCGAAGAGGCCTCGCCAGCCAAGCGCTCATCTGCATTTTGACCATTGCGGCGCTTATCTCATTTTCGTCAATCAAGTCGTCGGGTGAGACATTTGGGCTGCTTTCCCTGGCGCTTGATCTTGTGCTGGCCCTTGCCCTTGGCGTTCTGTCAATCAAGCTTGCGGCGAGCCAGCGCCAGCTGGCGTTGATTCGGAGAAAGCTGAAAGTCGCCGAACAGCAATCCTCGCGCATTCTCAATTTCAACAGCGCTGACTTTCAGGACAAGGCCAATCTTATTGAACTCACCCTGAACCATATGAATCAGGGCGTCGCGGTAATGCGACCGGACGGAAGGATCTGGCTCTACAACCAGCGTGCACTCGAATACGCCGGCATCGATGATCCGCCATTTCCGCCAACCATTAAAGGCATTGTAGAAATCCAGTTCAGGAACGAAGAATTCGGGCCAAACGGAATATTGTTGCCGGAAGACGTCAGAGCATTCCTGATTGAAGGCAAGGGCAAACCACCCAAATCCTACACGCGCAGACGTCCGAACGGCACAATTCTGGAAGTCCGCAGCGACCCCATGCCGGACGGGAGCGTGATCCAGACCTATACGGACATTACCGAACTGGCGCTCGCCAAGGAAGCCGCCGAAGCCGCCGCCCGCGCCAAGGCAAACTTCCTTGCCACCATGAGTCACGAAATCAGAACGCCACTCAACGGCGTCATCGTGGCCGGCAAGATTTTGCTCGATACAACTCTGTCGGATGACCAGCGGCGCTATGTAGAAACCATCACGTCCTGCGGCGAAGCGCTTCTCGTGGTGATCAACGACATTCTGGATTTCTCGAAATTCGAATCAGCCGGCGTCGAACTCGACGAGACCGTTTGCCAGCCGGAGAAGATTTTCCAGTCCGCCGTGCTGGTGACCAAATCGAGCGCCGACATGAAAGGCCTCGAAATCATTATGGAAGGACTGGAGCTTCTGCCGCCCGCCATGATCGCCGACGCCAAGCGTCTGCGGCAGGTGCTGATCAACTTTCTCGGCAATGCAGTCAAATTCACCGAGACGGGCCGGATCACCGTGCGGGTTCAAACCGGACACGACGCTCGAAACCCACTGTTGCGCGCCAGCGTGATCGACACCGGCATCGGCATCGCGCCCGAAGCAAAGAATCGTCTGTTCAAGGAGTTTTCCCAGGTCGACAGTAGCATCGCGCGTCGCTTTGGCGGCACAGGCCTCGGGCTTGCCATCTGTCGCAGGCTGATCGAG
The DNA here is from genome assembly GCA_947478455.1 of Beijerinckiaceae bacterium. Taxonomy (GTDB): domain Bacteria; phylum Pseudomonadota; class Alphaproteobacteria; order Rhizobiales; family Beijerinckiaceae; genus Terripilifer. Next base: position 1,571 of record CANJWR010000059.1, read on the forward strand.
GCCATGGGTGGAAAGATCGATGTCAACAGCACGCCCGGCGAAGGCAGCGAATTCTGGTTCGAGATACCTCTTCGGGTCGCCCAATTGCCTGTGAAGCAGGAGATCAGTTCAGATCGTCTGAAAAAGCGACCTTCGAATCTTCGTATTCTGATCGCCGAAGACGTGCCGACCAATCAGCTTGTCATTAAGGCGATCATCAAGAAGCTCGGACACAGGGTCGAAATTGCCGAGAACGGACAGATCGCGCTCGATATGGTGCAGACGGCGCCATACGATCTCGTCATGCTCGATATGCAGATGCCCGTCATGGACGGGCTCGAGGCGGCCCGCCGCATCCGGGCGCTCGGGGGTGTCTTCGCAAAGATTCCAGTTGTGGCCGTCACCGCAAACGCATTTGCATCAGATCGAGAAGCCTGCTTCGCCGCAGGCATGAATGGCTTCATCACAAAGCCTTTCGAACCCGAGGAAATTAGTAGCGAGATCTCCCGTGTGGTCACCGCGCAGCATTCCGGAAGCGTCTCCGGTCGCGATTCAATTCCTCTCTCTGAGTCTGATATCGATTCGACGCGGATATACGAGATACTCGATTGGACGTCTGCCGAAGACGCACGCGATATTGTCGATACATTCGCCGAAGATGCAGCTGCGGTTCTGACGCGACTGTCGGTCAATTCCGGCGAGGGCGCCCGCACGGATCTGATTGCATCATTAAACTCGATCCGCCTATCATGCGCCGATCTTGGACTGAAAGGCGCAGCCTCGGCCTGTGAAGTCTATCTGAAGAAGCTCGACGACAATCGTCGCGACTTGGAGCCCATGCCGCCCGGCCTAGCGAACGATCTCGATCACGGAATTGAGGCCTTGCGGTCATTGATCGTCAGCCGGGACCGCGAAGATCGGCTGCGCGCGTAACGAATTGGAAAACTTCCCGACTTACATTTGATTAACGGTCGTCGGGGCCGCTTTGGAACCGCCACCGAAAGGTATTGAGATGAGCGACAATCCGGAACCCATCCACTGCTCCATTCCAGGATGCCGGCGCGACGTAGCGTCCATGGATTCCATCCCGGAATCAATTTGTAGCCATCATCTGTCTATTGGGAAGCTCCATCTCCGCGAAAGGCTCGCCTGTACGGCGCGGCGCCTCGCAAAGATCGAATCCTACTGGAGCAATGAGACTGAATTCAACGCACTCGTGGTTGCTGATCGCTACATGCAGCTCTCCAATGCGACGAGCTGCGCCAACGACGCCTATGACGCCGCATGGGCGCGTTTCAAGCTCAGCATCCTGAGCGCAGAAGGCGTCGGGACGCAGAAAATTGCTGAAGACGGTCTTCGCGCCGCAGGCTGAGCTGTTTTTCGAAAGCAGACAGGTCAAGCCGGATTGCGACAAGCGATCCGGCTTTTGCTTTTTGTCAAAGGCGCCTGGGACCGGACAGGATTCCGGATCGTTTCGTCCGTCCAACACGGTGTACTGCACATATTTTGATCTGAATCATGGACGTGGACCCCCTCATCGCGCGCCTTAGGCTTGGCCCGTGCTGAATTTGGCGCGGACATTTCGCCTGATTCAGGAATGGCCCCGATGTTTGCCTTCGATCCGTATTCGCCACAAACCGACGCCGATCCATTTCCACTCTACAAGACATTGCGCGACGAGCATCCGTGCTTCTGGAGCCCGCACGCCAATATGTGGATCCTGTCCCGCTACGACGACATCGTGCGGGCGCTGAACGACTGGCGCACCTATTCGTCGGCGCGCGGCAACCTGATGGACGAACTGCCGAACCGCGCCGGCGCGACGCTCGGCACCACAGATCCGCCGCGCCACGACCGACTGCGCTCGCTGATCCAGCATGCATTCACGAAGCGGAACCTCGATTATATCGATGCTCATATACGGCAGGCCGCCAACAATGCGGTGGACGGATTCGAGGGTCGAAAGACCTTTGATTTCGTCGAGGACTTTTCCAGCAAGGTCACCGTGAAAGTACTTTTCCGTCTTCTTGGCCTGCCGCCCGGCAACGACGAGGAAGTGCGCGACAAGGCCGTCCTGATGGTCCAGTCCGATCCGAAGACGCGCCAGAAAGGACCGGAGCATATCGCGGCGTTCGAATGGGTGCGCGAATATGCGGCCGAAATCATCAAGGAGCGCACCACCAATCCGGGCGAGGATCTCATCTCGCAATTCGTGCTGGCCGAAATCGACGGCGAGAAGCTCGAGGAGCGCGAGATCCTGCTGACCACCACCACGCTCATCATGGCCGGCATCGAATCGTTGGGCGGATTCATGACCATGTTCGCCCTGAATCTGGCCGACTACCACGACGCGCAGCGCGCTCTCGTCGCTTCGCCCGACAGGCTGACGGACGCGATTGAGGAATCGCTGCGCTTCAACACATCGGCGCAACGATTCCGGCGCTGTCTGGTGCAGGATGCGGAACTGCACGGCCAGAACATGAAAGCCGGCGACTTCGTGTCGCTTTGTTACGGTTCGGGCAACCGTGACGAGCGGCGCTTCGCCAATCCGGATGTCTATGACATTTCCCGCAAACCCAAGGGGCATCTGGGCTTCGGGGGCGGAGTCCATGCCTGTCTGGGCAGCGCCATCGGCCGCATGGCCGTGAAAGTGGCGTTCGAGGAATTCCACAAGCGTATTCCCGCCTATACGCGCGCGCAGGAAAAGCTCGACTGGATGCCGTCCACGACCTTCCGCAGTCCGCTCCGGCTGGAGTTGGCCCGCGCCTGACGCTTCTGCAAGGCGTCCCGTGCGTCCGCTGCCCTTGCGTGGCTGCGGACGCTCATGTCTATGTGTCGGTCTGACGAGCTCGGCCTTCAGGCGTCGAGACAACAGCGTGCAAAGCCGATGCAAGGTCCGATCATCATCGTGGGCGCCGGACAGGCCGGGGTTCAGGTTGCAGATTCGTTGCGGCAGGAAAACTATGCCGGCCGCATCCTGCTGATCGGCGACGAAACGCACCTGCCCTATCAGCGACCGCCACTGTCGAAAGATTTTCTCGCCGGCGTCGTCACCGAGGCGCAGCTTCTGTTGCGCACGCCCGACATGCTGGCGCGCAAGAACATCGAACTGATCACGAACATCCGCGTGAACGCCGTCGACCGTGCGGCGAAGACCGTCGCCCTGAGCGATGGGCGGGTACTTGCCTATGAGGGACTGGCGCTGACGACCGGCTGCCGCGCCCGCCCGCTGCCGATGCAGGGCGGCGCCCATGAAGGTGTAATGACCCTGCGGGGCATCGACGACACCAGACACATCGCCAAAGCCATGAAAGCCGCTGACAACATCGTCGTCATCGGCGGCGGCTTCATCGGTCTCGAAATCGCCGCAACCGCGCGGGGTTTCGGCAAAACCGTCACGGTGCTCGAAGCCGGCGATCGCCTTATGGCGCGCGCCGTTTCGCCGGTCATTTCGGAATATTTCCGCAAGCATCACGAATCCCGCGGCGTCCGCATCCGGCTGGGCGCGAAACTGGTGGGCATTGCCAGCCACGAGGATCACGTGAAGGCGGTCGAAACTGCCGAGGGCGAACTGATTCCGGCCGATCTGGTCATCGTCGGGATCGGCATCATTCCCAATACGGAACTCGCGCAGGCGGCCGGACTTGAATGCGAAGGCGGAATCGTGGTCGACGCCAGTTCGCGCACCTCCGACCCCTCCATCGTGGCCGCCGGCGATTGCACAGTGCGCCGGGAAAACGGTCGCATGCTGCGGCTGGAATCCGTCCAGAACGCCGTCGAGCAGGGCAAGTCCGCAGCCGCCGCCCTTATGGGCCGCGACCGGCCCTTCACGGCCTGCCCGTGGTTCTGGTCCGACCAATTTGACGTCAAACTGCAGATGGCCGGACTGTCGGCCGGCTACGATCAGGCCGTCATTCGCGGCTCGATAGACGACGGGGTTTTCTCGGCCTTTTATTTCCGCGACGGAAAATTGCTGGGCTCGGATTCGGTCAACCAGCCCAGGGAGCACATGGCGACCCGCCGCATGCTCGACAAGAACGTCAGCCCGACGCCCGAACAGACCGCTGACCTCACATTCAATTTCCAGACATTGCTGAAATAGACGGCAGTCAGCAGGGCGATCCGATTGTCGGCCCGAATGGCTATGATCTGGATCAAGATCCGGCGGACCACCATCTGGTTTTCGGCACGGATCGCATCGATGCCACTCGACTGATTTTATGAGTTTTTCTGTCACTTTCGAACTCTTTTGACCCGATCTGTCCCGCATTGTGGGACATTTGGCCACTCCCGATTGACCCTTTGGCCACCTGCCGGATAGTTTCGCGTACCGTCATACGGAACGTTGTTCTTCATAAAGGAACAATCTGCGGAGCTGGCGATGACCCGGCCACCGAACTGCCGGTCAAGGCATCCGGGGTCGATCATCGGGAAACGCCAAGAGGAGAACTGGCATGCTGACGAAAGAACAGAACGAATATATCTGCCGCACCGGCCCCGGCACCCCGATGGGCAATTTGTTCCGCAGCTACTGGCTGCCGATCCTTCTTTCCGAAGAACTTCCCGAAAACGATTGCGCGCCTGTTCGGGTCAAGATTCTTTCCGAACGCCTGATTGCCTTCCGCGACACCAACGGCGCGCTGGGCCTCATCGACGAGTTCTGCCCGCATCGCGGCCCGTCGCTGTGGTTCGGTCGTAACGAGGAATGCGGTCTTCGCTGCCCCTATCACGGCTGGAAGTTCGACGTGAACGGCCAGTGCGTGGACGTTCCCTCCGAACCCGCCGAGAGCGGCTATTCGAAGAAGATCAAGCTGAAGTCCTACCCGACCGTCGAAAAGGGCGGCGTGATCTGGACTTATATGGGCCCCGCCGACAAGCGCCCTCCGGAGCCGGAATTCGAATTCTGCGTCGTCCCGCGCGCACAGAGCTATGTTTCCAAGCGCTACCAGGATTGCAACTGGCTGCAGTCCATGGAAGGCGGCATCGACTCGAGCCACGTTTCCTGGCTGCACCGCGGCAACGTGAATTCCGATCCGCTGTTCAAGGGCGCCGGCGGCAACAAGTACAACTTCGGCGATCTCGCGCCCGTGTTCGAAGTCGTCGAGGCTCCGGGCGGTCTCTACATCGGCGCACGCCGTAACGCCGAGAACGACCAGTACTACTGGCGCATCACCCCCTGGGTCATGCCCTGCTTCACGGCTGTTCCGCCGCGCGGCGACCACCCGATGCATGGCCACTTCTGGATCCCGCAGGATGACGAGACCTGCTACGCGTGGTCCTATGACTACCATCCGACCCGCGCGCTGACGGACGCCGAGCGCACCGCCATGAAGGCCGGCATGGGCGTCCACAGCGACAACATCCCCGGCACCTACATGCCGAAGGCCAACAAGACGAACGACTACCTCATGGACCGTCAGGCCCAGAAGGATGGTTCGGAATATTCGGGCATCCGGGGCATCGCGATCCAGGACGGCTCGCTGCAGGAAAGCATGGGCCCGATCATCGACCGCACGAAGGAAAACCTCGTCGGTTGCGACAACGGCATCATCATGGCCCGCCATCGCCTGATGCGCGCCGCCAAGGAACTGGCCGAAAAGGGCACTGTGCCTCCCGGCGTCGATGTCGAACACCAGAAGATCCGTTCCTGCGCAACGCTTCTCCCGCGTAGCGTGGCCTACAAGGAAGGCGCCAAGGAAGCCCTCAAGGCCAAGCGTGGCGTGCCGCAGACCACCGTCTGATCGGAAAACTTCCAAAACAAAAGACTCGCCGCGTTCAGCGCGGCGAGTTTTCTTTTGTACCTGACACATTGGGCCTTAAGCAGTGTGATCAGGATTTCTGCCGCGCCTTGAGCAAATCAAACGCCTTGTGCACAACCGGGTCCAATCCGCTGCCGCCGGACTCGATCATTGCCTGAAGATCGATCCGCATGCGTGGCGACCAGAACGACCGGATGTGATCCGCCACAGCCGCTACGGCTGCTGCTTCCGCCATCGAGCGAAAATTGATGGCGATCTGGTTCGCCATATAAACGAGCTTGTCGCTGCTCACGCGCTTTCTCCTGCCCGCCGAATTCGATGCCCGCCCGTGAAGATCGTCGCGCCATCCCGCCGCGCAATCGCCACCAGCGTCATGTCATGCAGCTTCGCCCGCTCGATCGCCAACGACGTCGGCGCCGACATGGCGACCACAATTCTGGCTCTCATCACGGCCGCCTTCTCGATCATCTCGAACGAACAGCGGCTGGTGATCAGCAGAAAGCCGTTCGATCCATCGCGCCCGCTGCGCACCAGCGCGCCGATCAGCTTGTCGAGCGCATTGTGCCGCCCGACATCTTCGCGCACGAGTTCAACTGCGCCGTCGCACCCGCACCACGCGGCGGCGTGCACTGCGCGTGTGGCTTCATTAAGCGGCTGCCGCTCTTCGATCATTGCCAGCGCGCGCTCAATCGCGGCCGCAGCAATCGCCACTTCCGCTGAGGCGATTGTTCTCGCAACCGGCAGGGCAGACAAATCGTCGATTCCGCAAAGACCGCATCCGGTGCGGCCTGCCATATTGCGCGACCGCGCCAGATGCTGCTGCATCCTCTGTGCGGACAGGGTGACGACAAGCCGCAAACCAAGCGCGACCGTCTCGATTTCGATGGAGCGAATGTCGTTCGCGGATTCGATGATTCCTTCGGTCAGACTGAACCCGACGGCAAAATCTTCCAGATTTTCGGGCGTCGCCATCATCACCGCAAAGGGCGTCGGCCCATAAACGATGTTAACCGGAACCTCGACTGCGACGGAACGTGTGCGCTCCTCAGCAGCCCCGCCTTCATAAGAAACAGACTGAGCGTCGGCCTCGACGAATGACCGCCCGACTTCATTCGGCAGCATCGGAAACCCTGCCGGCGATTCTGCGCAGCGACACGCCGGTTTCGATTTCGTGCTCCTGCCAGTCTGACAGATGGTTCGTCCGCCGCACTTCCACAGCAGTCACCTTGTATTCGGGACAATTGGTCGCCCAGTCCGAATAGTCCGTGGTAATGACGTTCGCGCCCGTCATCGGGTGATGAAACGTCGTGTAAACAACGCCCGGCTGCACGCGTTCGGTCAGATGCGCACGCAACGAAATCTCGCCGGAGCGGCTCGCCAGAGCCACAAGATCGCCTTCGCGCACACCACGATTTTCCGCATCGAAGGGATGAATCTCCAGCACATCCTCGTCATGCCAGACATTGTTGGCAGTGCGCCGCGTCTGCGCGCCCACATTGTACTGAGACAGAATACGACCCGTCGTCAGCAGCAGCGGAAAGCGCGGACCTGTGCGCTCGTCGGTCGGCACAAATTCGGTGATCATGAACTTGCCCTTGCCGCGCACGAAACGCGCGGCATGCATGATCGGCGTGCCCTCGGGCGCAGCATCGTTGCAGGGCCATTGCACAGAACCGAGCGTATCGAGTTTCGCATAGGACACACCCGCAAAGGTCGGCGTCAGCCGCGCAATCTCATCCATCACTTCGGATGGATGCCGATAGGTCATATCGAACCCGAGCGCCTGCGCGAACCGCAACGTTACTTCCCAGTCGGCGAGGCCCGCCAACGGCTCCATCACCTTGCGCACGCGATTGATGCGGCGCTCCGCATTGGTGAACGTGCCGTCCTTTTCCAGAAACGACGAGCCCGGAAAAAACACATGGGCGTATTTGGCGGTCTCGTTCAGAAAGAGATCGTGAACGATCACGCATTCCATGGCCTCAAGCCCGGCCGTCACGTGTTTCGTGTTCGGGTCGGACTGGGCGATGTCCTCGCCCTGAATGTAGATGCCCTTGAAACGATTACCGACCGCCTCGTCGAGCATGTTGGGAATGCGCAGGCCGGGCTCGCTGGATAGTTCGACGCCCCAGAGCGCCTCGAACATTTCGCGTGTCGAATCTTCCGACACATGCCGGTAGCCAGAGAACTCGTGCGGGAACGAGCCCATATCGCACGAGCCCTGCACGTTGTTCTGTCCGCGCAAGGGGTTCACCCCGACGCCTTCATGCCCGATATTGCCGGTCGCCATGGCCAGATTGGCCATGCACATTACGGTCGTGGAACCCTGACTATGTTCGGTGACGCCGAGGCCGTAATAGATCGCCGCATTGCCGCCGGTCGCATAAAGCCGCGCCGCCGTCCGGACCTCGTCCGCCACAACGCCCGTCAGATGAGCCGTCGCCTCCGGCGAATTGTGATCCTGCGCAATGAAGCGCGCCCAATGCTCGAAAGCTTCGAGATCGCAACGCTCGCGAACATAGTCTTCCTTCACCAGGCCTTCGGTCACCACCACGTGCGCCAGCGCATTGATGAGCGCCACATTCGTGCCGGGCAGCAATTGCAGATGATGCGCGGCCCGCACATGCGGCGTCTTCACCAGATCGATGCGGCGCGGATCGGCGACAATCAGTTTTGCGCCTTGCCGCAGTCGGCGCTTCAGCCGCGAAGCAAAAACCGGATGTCCATCTGTCGGATTGGCGCCGATCACCAGCACCACATCGGCCTTTTCGACGGAACGAAAATCCTGTGTGCCGGCAGACGTGCCGAAAGTCTGTTTCAATCCGTAGCCTGTCGGCGAATGGCAGACGCGCGCGCATGTATCGACGTTGTTGTTGCCGAAGCCGGCGCGAATGAGCTTCTGCAGCACGAAGACTTCTTCGTTCGTGCAGCGAGACGACGTGATGCCCCCGATGGCGTCGCGACCATACTGCGCCTGAATGCGCCGGAACTCGGAGGCCGCATACACAAAGGCTTCCTCCCATGTCACCTCGCGCCACGGATCGGTGATGCGCGCCCGGATCATCGGTTTCGTGATGCGGTCCTTGTGAGTCGCATAACCCCAGGCGAAACGGCCCTTCACGCAGGAATGGCCCTCGTTCGCCTTGCCGTCCTTGTAGGGGACCATGCGGACGACGCGATCACCCTGCATCTCGGCGCGGAACGAACAGCCGACGCCGCAATAGGCACAGGTCGTCACGACCGCTTTTGTGGGCGTCCCCATTTCGATGACGGACCTTTCGTTCAGCGTGGCAGTCGGACAGGCCTGCACACAGGCGCCGCACGAGACGCATTCCGAGGCGAGAAAATCGACGCCGCCGGCCGAGACTTTCGACTCGAGGCCGCGCCCCTCGATGGTCAGCGCAAACGTTCCCTGCACATCCTCGCAGGCGCGCACGCAGCGCGAGCACACAATGCATTTGGACGAATCAAACGTGAAATACGGATTGCTTGCGTCGACGGCTTCCTGCCTGTGCTTTTCGCCCCGATAGCCATAGCGCACATCGCGCAGGCCAACTGCGCCGGCCATATCCTGCAATTCGCAATCGCCGTTGGCCGAACAGGTCAGGCAGTCGAGAGGGTGATCGGAAATATAAAGTTCCATCACGCCCTTGCGGAGCTTCGCAAGGCGATCGCTCTGCGTGCGCACCACCATGCCATTTTCCGCCGGCGTGGTGCAGGAGGCGGGCGTGCCGCGTCGCCCGTCGATTTCAACGAGACAGAGACGGCATGACCCGAATGCTTCCAGCATATCGGTGGCGCAGAGCTTGGGAATTTGCGTGCCCGATTGCATGGCGGCTGCCATGACGGACGTGCCTTCCGGTACGCTCACGGATTGGCCGTCGATGCGCAGCGTGACCAGATTGGCGCTGGTGCGCGCCGGCGTTCCGAAGTCCCTGTCGCGGATCAGCGTCATCGGATCATTCCCTATTCGGCGCTTGCGAGCATTTGCAGCGGACGCTGAAAGTCATCGCCGAAATGTTTCAGTGCGCTCAACACCGGCATGGGAGTCAGGCCGCCGAGCGCGCAGAGCGAACCATCCGTCATGGTGGCGCACAAATCCTCGACCAGCGCACGATTGGCGTCGCGATTTTCGCCACGCACGATCTTGTCGATAGTTTCGGCGCCGCGCCGCGAGCCGATGCGGCACGGCGTGCATTTGCCGCAACTCTCGATGGCGCAGAATTCGAACGCAAAGCGCGCCTGCGCAGCCATATCGACGGTGTCGTCGAACACAACCACGCCGCCGTGCCCCAACATGCCGCCCGCAGCCGCCATGGCTTCGTAATCAAGCGGAGTGTCGAGCAGACGTTCGGGAAAATAGGCCCCCAGCGGCCCGCCTGCCTGCACGGCGCGCAGCGGACGTCCGCTCGCGGTTCCTCCGCCGATCTCCATCACGAGTTCACGCAAAGTGATCCCGAACGCCATTTCGTAAAGCCCCGGGCGCTTCACATTGCCGGCCAGCTGCAAGGGCTTTGTGCCGCGCGAACGCCCCATGCCGTATTCCGCATAGGCCTTGCCGCCGCGCGCCAGAATCCACGGCGCCGCCGCAAGCGACAGGACGTTGTTGATGACAGTCGGCTTGCCGAACAGACCGCTGATCGCCGGCAGCGGTGGCTTGGCGCGCACCTGACCGCGTTTGCCTTCGAGACTTTCGAGCAGCGACGTTTCCTCACCGCAAATATAGGCCCCCGCCCCGACTCGCACCTCCATATCGAAAGCCCCCGCCTTCTGGCCGAAATGCATGCCGACATTCGCGCCAAGAAAGCCCGCCGTGCGGGCCTTTTCGATAGCCGCGCGCATCGCCGCAACCGCATGGGGATATTCGGAGCGAATGTAGATCAAGCCCCTGGTGGCCCCAACCGCCAGACCCGCGGTGATCATCCCCTCGATGATCACGAACGGGTCGCCCTCCATCAGCATGCGGTCTGCGAATGTGCCGCTATCGCCCTCGTCGGCATTGCACACGACATATTTTTGTTCCCCCGGCGCATTGGCAACGGTGCGCCATTTCACGCCGGTCGGAAAACCCGCGCCGCCGCGACCGCGCAGGCCCGATGCAACGATCTCCTCGACAATTTCATGCGGCGTCAGATGAAGCGCACGCAACAGACCAGAGAACCCGCCATTGGCGCAATAGTCCTCGACCGAGCGCGGATTGACGACGCCCACACGCGCAAATGTCAGGCGCTGCTGATTTTTCAGACATGAAATTTCGTTGGTCGGTCCAAGGCGAAGCGCGTGCTCTCCACCTTTAAGAAATTCCGCGTCAAACAGATCTGCAACATCGACATGCCTTACCGGCCCATACGCGATGCGTCCGGCAGGGGTTTCCACCTCCACCAGAGGCTCAAGCCAGTACATGCCGCGCGAACCATTCCGCACGATGACGACGTCGAGATCGCGAACGAGCGCCTGTTTCAATATTTCGCGCGCCACTCGATCTGCGCCCACGGAAACCGCGCCCGAATCGCCCGGTACAAAAATCCTGATCGGGCTCATGGACGGTCACCCCGCGCCGCTGCAATCAGATCGTCGAGCATCGTCTCGTCGAGCCGGCCGACAGGCACCCCGTCCAGCAAGGCGGTAGGCGACAGCGCGCAATTGCCGACGCAATAGACGTTCTCCAGCGTCAGCGTCCCATCAAAGCTTGTGACCCCCGGCTGCAATTTGTGACGATCGTCCAGATAGGCCGCCAAACGCTCAGACCCCATCGCCTGACAGGACTCGGCGCGGCACAGGTGCAGCACATGCCGGCCTGCGGGCTCGGAGCGAAAATCATGATAAAACGAGATCGTTCCATGGACTTCGGCTTTGGAAATGTTGAGCACATCCGCAATCGTCGGAATGGCGGCGCGATCCACATAGCCGAACTTTTCCTGCAGCGCGTGCAGGATGGGCAACAGGGAAGTCGCGCCCACCCTGTCGGTCCCGAGAAAATCCGTCGCAGCCCGACTCCCGGCTTCGATGATCGCCCGGGCGGCTTCGTCATTCCATGAGGTCGTGCGGTCCAATCCAGCGTCCTCCGGACAAGTCACGACGCGACCCAATATAGGGCTTCCCTGCAGTCAACAATCAATTCGTGACGGGTTCAAGGCCAGCCGGAAATTCGCCACACCTTGCCCGCACAGAGCATGCCTTGCCGCCTCACGACAGCGGGTGCTATCCGGGTTGCTCGACCCGGCTGGTCCGGCCTTGATTCCCTCGAAACTGCGTGGCCCCATGTTCAAACGTCTTTACGACTGGACGCTGGCGCTTGCCGAAAGTCCGCGCGCCCCCTGGGCGCTGGCGGCGGTGTCCTTTGCGGAAAGCTCGTTTTTCCCGATTCCGCCGGACACGATTCTGGTGCCCATGTCGCTCGCCAACCCGCGCAAGGCGTGGTTCTACGCGACGATCTGCACCATCGCCTCGGTGCTGGGCGGCATCGTCGGATACGGCATCGGCTACCTGCTTTACGACACCGTCGGCCACTGGCTCATCAGCCTCTACGGTTATGCCGAAAAGATGGAGGCGCTGCGCAAATTCTACGACCAGTGGGGCTGGCTGTTCATTCTCATCAAGGGAATGACGCCGATCCCCTATAAGCTCGTGACCATCGTGAGCGGGCTTCTTGAGTATAATTTCCTGCTGTTCGTAGGCCTGTCTGTCGTCACGCGCGGCGCGCGGTTTTTCCTGCTGGCCGCCATCCTGAACAAATTCGGCGACAGCATCCGGGCCCTGCTCGAGAAACATTTCGCCTTGTTCATGGTGTTGATTGTGGCGACAATCGTTGGCGGTTTCTGGCTTGCCGCGCACTTCTTCTAGAGGACCGCACCATGGGGCTGCCCCGCAAGCTTGAAGACGTCACAGCCCTGCAGGCGGCGCTGGCGATTCTGTTCGTCGCGACCGGAACCATCGTGGGCGCATGGATCTTCGAATATTTCGGCTATCTGCCGTGCGAACTCTGCCTCAAGCAGCGCTGGGCCTATTATGCGGGCGTGCCGCTGGCGGCGGTGACGGCGGTGCTCGCCTGGCGCGGCCCGCGAAGTCTGACAATTGCGGGCCTCGCACTGCTGGGCCTCGTGTGGGTCGGCAGTTCGATTTTCGGCGTCTATCACTCCGGCGTCGAATGGGGTTTCTGGCAGGGCCCGACCGATTGCACCGGCAGCCTGAACGCAGCGCCCTCGATCAACGATTTCCTCAAGCAGCTCGAAACCGTGAAAGTCGTCCGTTGCGATGCGGTCGCCATCCGTATTCTGGGCCTGTCGCTGGCGGGCTGGAATGCGGTGATTTCCGCCGCAATGGCGGTCGCGGCTTTCGCGGGCGCGAAAGCCGCCCTGCGGCGCGGGTGATCAGTCGTCCGAATCCTCGCCGGCGACTTCCTCGTCGAGCGCCATCCGCGCCCGCGCCCGCAGCTTTTCCGTCTCGCTCTTGAGCTGCCCGCATGCGGCCAGAATATCGCGACCGCGCGGCGTGCGGACCGGGCTCGCATAGCCGGCGTTGAAAACGATGTCGGAAAATTTCTCGATCGTCTCCCAGTCCGAGCACTCGTATTTCGTGCCCGGCCACGGATTGAACGGAATGAGATTGATTTTCGCCGGAATGCCTTTCAGCAGCCGCACCAGTTCGCGGGCATCTGCGGGTGAATCGTTGACGCCTTTCAGCATCACATATTCAAACGTGATGCGCCGCGCGTTGGAGACGCCCGGATAATTGCGGCAGGCTTCGAGTAATTCGCGGATCGGATATTTCTTGTTGAGCGGCACCAGCGTGTTGCGCAGATCGTCGCGCACCGCGTGCAGCGAAATCGCCAGCATGGTTCCGGCCTCGCCACCGAGAGGCCCGATCTGCGGCACGACGCCGGAAGTCGAGACCGTGATGAGCCGTTTCGACAACGATAGTCCGTCACCGTCCGACATGATCCCGATGGCGTTGCGCACATTGTCGAAATTGTAGAGCGGTTCGCCCATGCCCATGAAGACGATGTTCGACACCGCCCGCACACCTTCGCCCGATGGGATGAAACCGTCCGTCGGCGGCGTCTGGCCGGGAAAATCTCCGAGCTGGTGGCGCGCGCCGACAAGCTGCTGGACAATTTCCTGCTGGGTCAGATTACGGACCAGTTTCTGCGTGCCCGTATGGCAGAACGTACAGGTGAGCGTGCAGCCGACCTGACTGGAAACGCACAGGGTTCCGCGGTCGCTTTCCGGAATGTAGACGCATTCGATTTCCGCGCCCTTGTCGTGCACATCGACCGGCGGCATGCGGAACAGCCATTTGCGCGTGCCGTCGCTGGAAATCTGTTCGGTGACGACTTCCGGCCGCGCGAGCGTGTAATGCTCGACCAGCAGGGCGCGCAGCGGCTTGCCGATGTTGAGCATCGTGTCGAATGACGATGCGCCCTGGAAATAGATCCAGTGCCACAACTGAGACACCCGCATGCGGATTTCGCGTTCGGCGATGCCGAGGCCGCGCAGGGTGGCCGCCAGATCGTCCCGGCTTGCGCCGACGAGGGACGCGCCGAACGGCAGGGCTGCTGGCGAGACAGCGGAATCTTGAAGTGTAAGGGCGGACATGACGGCCTTATACAGGGATCGGGGCCGTCTGGCCAAACAGCATCAGTCGCGCTGACGATCCTCGTTGATCTTGAACAGGGCCGGATTGGGCTTCTCATTCAGATCAAGGTTGAACAGGGACACGATGGTCTCGAACCCCTGCGGGTCCACCACCGTCCATTGCTTCAACTGAAACGAGGCCGGATCGAAGATCAGATTGATCCGCGACGTGCCGCCGAACGTGGCCTTGTCCTCGATCAGAATCGAGGTTGCATTGGGGGCCGTGCCGACTTCCAGAACCTTGGTGTCTTTCGACAGATCAAGCTGGTTTTTCAGCAGGAATTTGAGCGGGGTCTGGCCGATGAACGCCATATCCTGCGTGTTGAGCTTGCGATTGCGCACGGCAACGCTGCGCCCGTCCGCCACCACTTCCATCACCGCAGGCGGCCGATATTCGAAGCGAAGCTTGCCGGGCTTCTGGACATAGAGCTTGCCCTCGGAGCGTTTGCCGTCGGCGCCAATCTGGATGAAATCCGCCACCATCGTGGTGACGCTGTTAAGCCAGCCATTGGCCTTCTGGACAGCAGCGGCAGCCGAAATCGTCGGAACATTCGCAGGAGCCGCAGCCCGTCCGATTGCGGTCGCCCCGTTGGTCGCCGGCGGGCGCGGCGCAATCTGGGTCGGCGGTCGGGGCGGGGCCGGTGGAGTCTGGGCGAAGGCGGGAATCGCAAAGGCAACCAGCGCGAGGCCGGAAACTAGACAACGAGGAATCATTCGCAATGGTCTCCTCGTATCCATATGGATGAAAGCTGTGGCGATTCCGGGGCGCATTTCGGCCTCATGCGTCCTCCGGTTCGAAAGCGCCGCGATCGACGCCGCCTCCCACGAGAATCTCGCGCTTGCCTGCATGGTTCGCCGCTCCCACCACGCCTTCGCGCTCCATGCGTTCGACCAGCGAGGCGGCCTTGTTGTAGCCCACCGACAGACGACGCTGGATATAGCTCGTCGAGCACTTGCGGTCGCGCAGCACGATATTGACAGCGCGGTCGTAGAGGTCGCCCGATTCCTCTGCATCCATCGAGCCCGGCGCAGGGCCGTCGACGTCGAGCGGAGCGTCGTCTTCCGACGTAATGGTTTCGAGATATTCGGGCTGGCCCTGCGTCTTGAGGTGAGCCACCACCTTCTCGACTTCCTCGTCCGACACGAAAGGCCCGTGAACGCGCGAAATCCGCCCGCCGCCTGCCATGTGGAGCATGTCGCCCTGACCCAGCAGCTGTTCGGCCCCCTGCTCGCCGAGAATTGTGCGGCTGTCGATCTTCGAGGTGACCTGGAACGAAATGCGCGTCGGGAAATTCGCCTTGATGGTGCCGGTAATGACATCCACCGACGGGCGTTGCGTGGCCATGATGAGATGGATGCCGGCGGCGCGCGCCATCTGGGCGAGACGCTGGATTGCCCCTTCGATGTCCTTGCCGGCGACCATCATCAGGTCCGCCATTTCGTCGACGATGACCACGATATAGGGCAGGACCGACAGGTCCATCGCTTCCGTCTCGTAGACCGCCTCGCCGGTTTCACGGTCGTAACCAGTCTGGATCGTACGGGTAATGACCTGCTTTTTCGCGGCTGCTTCCGCCACGCGTGCATTGAAGCCGTCAATGTTGCGTACGCCGAGCTTCGACATTTTCTTGTAGCGGTCTTCCATTTCGCGAACCGCCCATTTGAGCGCCACGACCGCTTTCTTCGGATCCGTCACGACCGGCGTCAGCAAATGCGGAATGCCGTCATAGGCCGACAGTTCGAGCATCTTGGGATCGACCATGATCAGCTTGCACTCACTCGGCTTGAGCCGGTAGAGCAACGACAGGATCATGGTGTTGATGGCGACGGATTTGCCGGAGCCCGTTGTGCCAGCGACCAGCAGATGCGGCATGCGGGCGAGATCGACGATCACCGGTTCGCCCCCGATGGTCTTGCCGAGAGCGATAGCCAGCTTGTGGCGCGACTTCTCGAAATCTTCCGATGCCAGAAGCTCGCGCAGGAATACGGTTTCGCGCCGCTGGTTCGGCAGTTCGATGCCGATGGCGTTGCGCCCCTGCACCACCGCCACGCGCGCCGAGATAGCCGACATCGAGCGTGCGATGTCGTCCGCCAGTCCGATGACGCGCGAAGACTTGATGCCCGGCGCGGGTTCGAGTTCGTACAGCGTCACCACCGGGCCGGGACGCACGTTGAGAATTTCTCCCTTCACGCCAAAATCTTCCAGCACGCCTTCGAGCAGTCGGGCGTTTTGCTGCAAGGCGTCTTCCGAAATCTTGCTGACCGCGCGCCGCTTGGGCTCGGTCAGCATTGCCAGTTGCGGCAATTCGAATTGCGCGCTCGCCAGCAGCGAGGGCTGCGTTTCGCGCACGACGCGCTTGCCCGGCTTCAGCGCGGGCGCAGACGGAATAACGCGCGCAGCAACAGCGGGTTCGGGAATTTCCGGCTCGTCGAAATCGTCCTCTTGCGGCAGCGGCGCGCGCATCGCGGGTTCGGGCGCCATGGGTCTGCGCGGCGCAGCGGGCGGCGCCTGAAACACGGGCTCACGGCGAGCAGCCGCATGAGCAGGAATCGGCTCGTCGAAATCGTCGGCAGCTTCGGGCTTAGGGGCACGTTTGAACTTGTGCTGGATAGCAGCCCGCATGCTCCAGAACGCATGAATGACGGCGCCAAGCGAAACCAGCCCGATGCCCGGATCGCCTTCCGCATCGTCCTCTTCGGATTTGGTAGCCGCACTACGAGAGGGCTTGCGCGGCGCTTCTTCTTCCTCGGGTTCATCAAATTCCGCATAGGGATCGGATTCGAAGCCATACCCGGAGGCTGCGCTCAACGACAGAAGCGCAATCGCCCCGCAAATCAGCGCATAGGAAATCGTCACGATTCTTGCGCCGCCCAGCAGGTTGCGCGGCACATACAACACCGCATCGCCTACGATGCCGCCAAGCCCGCTCGGCAACGGCCAGCGATCACTTGTGGGGAAAATGGAAAGAACGGCTGCGGCGCAAATACTGCCGATGATCCACAGCAACACGCGGAGCTTGATGCGGCGCAGGCGATGCCGCGTCACCAGCCGCCAGCCCCAGCACGCGACCGGAAACAGAACCGCAATAGACGCCAGACCGGCGATCTGCATCACCAGATCGGACGCAATGGCGCCCGGTGTGCCCAACAGATTGCGCACAGGCCCCTTGGTGGCGTGATTCCAGCTCGGATCCTGAGCTGACCATGACACAAGCGCCAACCCCATACCGCCGCACAGGGCCAGCATGAGAACGCCGAGAACCTCCGCAAAGCGCTTCGCGAAGAACTCGCGAACGCCGTCCGGGATCATGTCGAGAGCCGTTGGAGAAGTCGTGCGCATCCTGAATCCGCAGCCGCATCAATAATCCGGTCCCGAAGGACAAAATCGGGGCTGCGGTTCTGGTCGAAGCCCGAGTTCACGCTAGGCGCATGCGGTTAAGGACTGCTTAACCCTAAGGGCAGGCAGGGTCAGGCGGAGCGCCTTCTCCCAAAGAAAATGCGGCGCCCCGAAGGGCGCCGCACAGGTCTTCCACGCGAAAGGAGCGCGGATATCAGAGGTTGTAAGCGCGTTCGCCATGTTCGGCGATGTCGAGACCTTCGCGTTCCTGATCGGCCGGAACACGCAGACCAATGACCAGATCGACAATCTTGTAGAGGATCGCCGATCCGACGCCCGACCACACGAGGGTCAACAGCACGGCCTTGGACTGGATGATGATCTGGCCGCCCATGCTGTAAGCGCCCGCAACTGCTTCGCCGGGCTTGGCGAGGTAGTCGAGGATGCCGGCGCCGCCCAGATCGGGGCTGGCGACAATCGCGGTGCCGATGGCGCCGATGATGCCGCCGATGCAGTGCACGCCGAACACGTCGAGCGAGTCATCATACCCGAAGGCGTTCTTCACCGTCGAGACGAACAGGTAGCAGACCACGCCGGCGACCATGCCGAGCACGATGGCTCCCATCGGGCCCGCAAATCCGGCCGCCGGGGTGATGGCCACAAGGCCGGCCACCACACCCGAGGCGAGGCCGAGAAGCGACGGCTTGCCTTTGGTGCCCCATTCGACGAACAACCAAGCCACACCGGCGCCCGCAGTCGCCAGGAAGGTGTTGATCATCGCCAGAGCTGCGCCGCCGCTAGCTTCCAGGTTGGAGCCGGCGTTGAAGCCGAACCAGCCCACCCACAGAAGCGCCGCGCCAATCATCGTCATGGTCAGCGAGTGAGGAGCGAGGTGTTCACGACCGAACCCGATGCGCTTGCCGAGCAACAGGCAGCCCACGAAGCCCGCGATGCCGGCGTTGATGTGCACGACCGTGCCGCCTGCGAAGTCGAGAGCGCCCCACTGGAACATCAGACCAGCATCGCCGGTGACGGCGTCAAGCGCGGTCTGTGCTGCAGCCTTGGCGTCGGGAGCGGCGTCGGCTAGAGCCTTGGCGGCAGCCGCGAACGCATCCGGTCCGCCCCAGTACCAGACCATGTGAGCCATCGGGAAGTAGATGAACGTCACCCACAGCACAGTGAACATGATCAGGGCCGAGAACTTCATGCGTTCGGCGAAGGCGCCGACGATGAGCGCCGGGGTGATGAACGCGAACGTCATCTGGAAGCAGATGTAGACGAATTCCGGAATGACGACGCCATTCGAGAAGGTCGCCGCAACGCTGTTGACGTCAACGCCCTTGAGGAAGGCCTTCGAGAAGCCGCCCACGTAGTCGTTCAGAGCGCCACCGCTGGTGAAGGCGAGCGAGTAGCCGTAGAAAACCCAGAGGAGGGAAACGATGCAAACGATGGTGAAAACCTGCGTCAGCATCGACAGCATGTTCTTCGTGCGCACAAGGCCGCCGTAGAACAGCGCCAGACCCGGCACGGTCATCAGCAACACCAGTACGGTGGAGATGAGCATCCAGGTCGTATCGCCCTTGTTGGGAACAGGCGCGGGAGCCGCAGCCGCTGCCTGCGCCCAGACGGTGCCTGTGGATACGGCCATTGCCGCCAGTCCTGTGCCGGCTGTTGCAAGGGCCGTCCTGAGAGACGGTAACACTTTCATTTTGAACTCCTGCATGTGAATGGCTTTCAGAGCGCGTCGACGTCTTTTTCGCCGGTCCGGATGCGAACCGCCTGTTCCAGCGTGCTGACGAAGATCTTGCCGTCGCCGATCTGACCAGTGCGGGCTGACGCGATGATCGCGTCTACCACCGGCGCAACGAGCTCGGTTGCGACCGCAACTTCGATCTTGAGTTTCGGCAGGAAGCTCACGGCGTATTCAGCGCCGCGGTAGATTTCGGTGTGACCCTTCTGACGGCCATAGCCCTTGACCTCAGTCACCGTTAGGCCGTGCACGCCGACTGCGGTGAGCGCATCGCGCACCTCGTCCAGTTTGAACGGCTTGATAATAGCCATCACGATTTTCATGTCGTTTTTCCTGTTTGGCCGTACGTGCCGACGCCCTCGGACGCCCCATGCCGGCTCGACCTGGCCTGGCGCGCGATCATCCGGCGCCATGCTCGGGAACTAGCAATCAAACCGTGTGCCAACTGCCCAAACTTGATTCAAAATATTGTTTTAACAGGAAAAACTGGCATTTCGGGTGAGCTCGATGAATCAAAAATGGGCGATGCCTAAAAATTAGACTGGTTACAAAGTCGTGAATGATGAAATTTTGACCATCCCCGCCGAATTGCGCGCACTTCTTAAGCGCAAACGAAAGAAGGCCGGACAAATCCGGCCTTCTGGTCGCCAATCGAACTTTGATCGCCCCTACTGGTGCAGGGCCTCGCCGTGCAGGGCGAGATCGAGACCTTCGCGCTCCTGCTCGGTCGTAGCGCGCAATCCGCAGATGACATCAATCGCTTTCAGACAGGCCCAGGTGCCGACCACACACCAGACAACCGAGACCACCACTCCAAAAGCCTGAATCCCGAGGAGCTTGATGTTGCCTTCCAGCAGGCCCGGAAATCCACCCGGCGTGTCAGGGCCTGCCGACAAGGACGCGGTTGAGAAAATCCCCACAGCGAGCGTACCCATGATGCCGCCGACGCCATGAACACCAAAAACATCGAGCGAATCGTCGTAGCGGAATTTCTGCTTCACGGTCGTGCAGAAGAAATAACAGACCGCTCCGGCCACAGCCCCGATGACAAGACCATGCCACGGCAGCACGAAGCCCGAGGCTGGCGTAATCGTACCGAGGCCCGCGACTGCGCCCGAAATCATGCCGAGCACCGAAGGTCTTCCGCGATGCGACCATTCAATCGCAGACCACACGACAGCTCCCGCGCAGGCGGCCAGATGCGTCGACATGATGGCGAACACAGCCCGCGAACCGGCGCCCAGCGCCGAGCCGCCATTGAAACCGAACCAGCCGACCCAAAGAAGGCAGGTGCCGACCACCGCCAGCGACAGATCGAAAGGCGCCATATTCTCGCGCCCGTAGCCCTGCCGA
>CANJWR010000060.1 GCA_947478455.1 Beijerinckiaceae bacterium
CCGGAATTCTGCGGCCGCGTCATCGAACTGATGGCTGAAGGTCGAAGCCTTGAGGGCTGCGCCCGGCTACTCGGCGTACATCCCGACAGCCTGCAAGAATGGCAGGCCCGGCATGAAGAGTTTTCCGCAGCCGTACGATCTGGCAGGGCGGCCGCAACGACGTTCTGGGAGGACAGGCTGCTGCACGTCGCCAAGGGCGGCTCCGGCAACGCGCAGGCGATCCAGTGGGCGCTACGCAACCGTTCACGCGCCGCCAGCGGCTGGCATCATGACTCGCAGAAGCTCGAACATTCCATGCCGGGCGGCGGGCTGCCGGATTCGCAGCGCAAGGCGAATGTGCTCGATGTCTCTGGACTGGACGAAGAAGAGCTCGACCTGCTGGAGCGCGTCTTGCGCAAGACCCAGCTGAGCCAAAGTCGGGCGAAGCGTGAGGGCGGTAAGGGAACAGTTCGCAGCTTCAACCAGCAGCAGCCCGGTACCCCTATCTGGACTTCCCGGACACGATCAGATTGGCAAACCGTGGGCTTGGAGCCGCTGCCATATCCATCATAGGCGGATTGGCGGGCGAAACGGCTTCTTTGTTCTGTGGAATCCCATTCGACTTGGGCTGGCGCTTGATAAGGTCACCAACCCGACCGCGTCCGGATCATGATTCCAATTTTTCGATTTCGCTTACCGTACGCTTACCGGAAACATCGAACGCCGGAAAAAATTCGAGTTTCCACCTCTAAGTCATTGATAATAGTGGTGAGCGCGTCGGGATTCGAACCCGAGACCCTCTGATTAAAAGTCAGATGCTCTACCGGCTGAGCTACGCGCTCTCACGAGGGTGCGTCTGAGTAGCCCCCCCGGCGGGGCGGGTCAATAGCGCGGGGCGAAAGCATTTCACAATCGAGAAGTTCGTGGCGATTTCGTTCGTTACTGAGGGGCCTCAGCCGAAATGTTCCATATAAACCCACAGCATTGAAAACAGGACCGCTGAAACAACTGTGGTTGCGGCTGCCTTCAGCAGAATGTGCGGCTTGATGGGCGCGCCCGGGTCAGTTCCGGCTGCGTAATCGACGCCCTCGTGCTGCGAGCGCACGCCAAAGGGCAGCACCGCGAACAGCACGATCCACCAGATGGTGAAATAGATGGCGATTCCCATCGGGACGGTCATGGGCTGTCCTGCATCTCTGGCGTTACGGGTCTCACACCTGCTCCAGTTCAACCAGAGTCCCGGCGAAATCCTTCGGGTGAAGGAATAACACAGGTTTGCCATGGGCGCCGATGCGCGGCGTTCCGTCGCCCAGCACGCGAGCGCCGGTGGCTTTCAGGCGGTCGCGGGCGTCCAGAATGTCGTCCACCTCGTAGCAGATATGATGCATGCCGCCATCGGCGTTTTTTTCGAGGAATTTCGCGATGGGCGAGCCCTCGCCCAATGGCTCCAGTAGTTCGATCTTGGTGTTGGGAAGCTCCACGAACACCACCGTCACGCCGTGATCGGGCTGCGCGACAGCGCCAGACACTTTGGCGCCCAGCATGTCGCGATAGACGGCGCTCGCCTTCGCCAGATCCTTCACGGCGATCGCCACATGGTTGAGCCTGCCGATCATGCCTTTCTCCTCACACCACCATTACCATCACATGCACGATGGGGCGCTTGCCCCAGACATTGCGCACCGCCGACCGCACGGCCTTCTCGACACTGTCCGACACAGCATCGGCGTTACGCCGGCGCGGCTTGGGCATTGTATCGAGAGTCTCAAATACGGCGCGGTCCACAATCGCGTCCATGGATTTGCCGTTGGAGGTCTTGGCCGGAATGCCGGCTAGCACCACGTCGGGGTCGCCCGCAAGTTCGCCTTTCGACGTGATGGCGATGCCGATGGAGATCACGCCCGCAAAGGCGAGTTTGGTGCGCTCGCGGATGGCTTCCTCATCGCCGGCGACCACGATGGTTCCGTCTGTGTAGAGACGCCCATGCGGGGCTTCGTCGATGATAGCCGGATGGCCCGGCGCCAACAGAACGAGATCGCCATTGGTGGCCTTCACAACCGTCTGGACGCCCTGTTTCAGGGCGAAATTGGCGTGTTCGGCGATATGCATGCCTTCGCCATGGGCCGGAATGGCTAATTTCGGACGGGTCCACTGGTACATCTGCTGCACCTCGTCCCGGCGCGGATGTCCGGAGGCGTGAACGAGGCCGTCGCGGTCGGTGATGACCTCGATGCCCTGGCGGGCGAGACCGTTCAGAATGGCGTTGATCGACTTCTCATTGCCGGGGATCGGCCGCGACGAGAAAATCACCCGGTCGCCGGGCGCGAGTTTCACGCCGGGGTGTTCGTCAAGCGCAATGCGCGCCATTGCGGCGCGGCCCTCGCCCTGACTGCCGGTGGCGAGGATCACGATCCGATCACGCGGCAGGCGGGCGAAAGCGTCCGGCCCCAGAAAGGCCGGCAGGCCATTCAGGTGGCCGCATTCGCGCGCCACCGCGACAACGCGCTCCATGGAGCGCCCGACCAGCACTACGGAACGCCCTGCTTCGTGCGCAGCCTCAGCCACGGTGCGCAGGCGCGCCACATTGGACGCGAAGGTCGTTACCAGCACACGGCCCGTGGCGGAGGTGATGAGTTCGCGCAGCTTGACGGCGACCTCGCTCTCGGAGGGTGAGACGCCCTCGCGCATGATATTGGTGGAATCGCAGATAAGCGCCAGAACACCCTCGTCGCCGATCGCGCGAAAGCGCGCTTCATCGGTTTTCCAGCTCACCACCGGACCCGGATCGATTTTCCAGTCGCCCGTGTGGACAACGGTGCCGAGCGGCGTGCGGATGGCGAGCGAGCAGCTTTCCGGAATCGAATGCGACACTGGTACATATTCGACCGAGAAGGGACCGAGTTCGATCCTGTCACCTGCTTCAACGATGTTCAGCGGCACGTCAGGCGCGCCTGGCTCCGACAAACGCCGTGCTTCCAGCAACGAGCCCGCAAAGCGCGTTGCGTAAACCGGGCAGCCAAGGCGCGGCCACAGATGCGCGATAGCGCCGATGTGGTCTTCGTGGGCATGTGTGATGATCAGGCCCAGTAGATCCTTGCGGATGGATTGGGCAAAGGCGACATCGGGAAGGATGAGTTCGATGCCCGGAAGTTCGGGCCCGGCGAAAGCGACGCCGAGATCGACAAGAATCCATTTGCGACGCGCTTTCGGGCCGAAGCCGTAGAGCGCCGCATTCATTCCGATTTCGCCGAAACCGCCCAAAGGTAGGAAAACGAATTCGTCGTTATTATTATTGGTCATTCTGTCTTCCCTGCCCGGCTGTTGTGGCCGGTTTGTTATGGTCGCTCAAAAACACGTCGCCGGCCTCGATGATGCGAGCGCCCTGCTGTGTCCTGACGATGAGTCTGCCTTGCGGATCGATGGTCTCGAAAAGTCCTTCGAGAATTTGTTGCCCAAGTGAAACACGAATTTGCAGGCCCACGCCAGCCGCATTTGCAAGCCAGGCCTGACGGATGGCCTCGAAATTGTCGCCAAGACGCCATTTCTCGAGCCAGAGCGGCATTTGGGCCGACAAAGCCTCGAAAACATCATCAGCCGTGCAGGATGCGCCGAGACTAACGAGA
The DNA here is from genome assembly GCA_947478455.1 of Beijerinckiaceae bacterium. Classification (GTDB taxonomy): domain Bacteria; phylum Pseudomonadota; class Alphaproteobacteria; order Rhizobiales; family Beijerinckiaceae; genus Terripilifer. Next base: position 3,603 of record CANJWR010000060.1, read on the forward strand.
TCATTGGTCGGATAGGCCAGTCCTTCGGGATGAACAGCGCAATTGACACCCATCCCGATGACGCAGGCGAAGCGGCCATCAGGGGTGCGCGACCCCGCCAACAATATACCGGCGAGTTTGGCTCCGTTGTGGACCAGATCGTTCGGCCATTTGAGGCCGAGCTGCGGATCGTTTTCGAGAAAAGGCCGAATGGCCGAGATCAACGCCAGGCCGGCCACGAAACCGAGTTCCGGCGCCTTGTCGACCGGCGCAGGGTCGACCAGCAGAAGGCTTGCATGGAGATTGCCGCGCGGCGATGTCCAGTTGCGCCCATGGCGCCCACGACCGCTTGTCTGTTCGTGCGCCAGAATCCACAGACGTCCCGGATCGCCGGACTGGGCGCGGCGCATAGCCTCGTCGTTGGTGGAGCCGATCGTGTCGAACGATTCGAGACGGAACCCTGCGGATTGGGCGCTTTTTGCGAGCCGCAGGGTCACGCTACTTTCACTGGAACAGCGACTTTGCGGCTGCCGAAGCTGCGGAGACGAGCGGCCCCGGGAAAACCCAGAACAGCACGACCGCGAGACCGGCCACCATCATCACAGCGGTGACTTCGCGGCTGACGCTTTCGAACGGCGCAGCAGGCTCATCAAGATAGATGATCTTGACGATGCGCAGATAGTAGAAACAGGCGACGACGCTGCACAACATGCCGATCACGGCGAGCGGATAGAGCCCGGCGTCGATGGCGGCGACGAAGGCGTACCATTTGGCGAAGAAGCCTGCGAGCGGCGGAATGCCAGCCAGCGACAGCATCATCATCGACAGGAAAAACGCCATGCCCTTGCGCGAGCGCGACAGGCCGGCGAGATCCTGAATGGATTCGACGTAACGTCCGCCGGTGCGCATCGACAGAATTGCAGCGAATGTGCCCAGCGTCATGACGAGATAGATCGCCATATACATCAGCACGCCATTCACGCCCTTCTCGGTGCCGGCGGCGAGACCGACCAGCGCGAAGCCCATATGGCCGATGGACGAATAGGCCATCAGGCGCTTGATGTTCGTCTGGCCGATGGCCGCGAAAGCCCCGATGGCCATCGAGAGTATCGACATGAAGACGATGATCTGACGCCATTGCGTCTCGATTCCCGGGAAGGCCGTAACGATGATGCGGACCGTGACGGCGACCGCTGCCATCTTGGCGGCGGATGCGAAGAAGGCCGTGACGGGCGTCGGCGCACCCTCGTAAACGTCCGGCGTCCACATGTGGAACGGTACGACCGACATCTTGAAGGCAAGACCTGCCATTACAAACACGAGGCCGAAGATCACCCCGATCTGAACATTGCCCTTGAGGGCAACCGCAATGCCGGGGAACGAGACCGTTCCGGCGAAGCCGTAGATCAGCGACGATCCGTAAAGCAGCATGCCAGACGACAAGGCGCCGAGTACGAAATATTTCAGGCCAGCTTCCGACGCGCGCACATTGTTGCGATGGAACGCCGCGATCACATAGAGCGCAAGGCTCATCAGTTCGAGGCCGAGATAGAGCGCAATGAGATTGTGCGCCGAAATCAGCATCAGCATGCCGAGCGTTGCGAGCAGCACAAGCACAGGGAATTCGAAGAAGTCGATGTTCTCGCGCGCCATGAATTCGCGCGACAGAAGCAGCGAGATCAGCGCGCCGCCCAGCGCCAGCGCCTTCATAAATCGTCCGAAGGCGTCGTCGATGAACGCGTCGTCGTAAACCACGGCCTTATCGCCAGACTCAACGAACATGGACAGAAGCGCCACGCCCAGAATGACGATGGCGGCTTCGGAAATGATCCAGTCGCGACCGCCGGATTTGAAAACACCCAGCATCAGAAGCGCGAGCGCCCCGACCGCAAGGAAGATTTCGGGAAGGCTGTGGGCGAATGCGAACGAAAGCGGCGTCATGATCCCCAACCTCAGTTCAGCAGAAGCGCGGCGGTCTTCGTCGCCGCCAGCGCCGCGTCATAGGACCGGATGAGCCCCTGCACAGAAGCCGCGCAGGCATCGAGGATCGGTCCCGGATTGACGCCGTAATAGATGGTGAGGACCAGCAGCGGCGCGAGGAGCACGATCTCGCGCGGCGTCAGGTCCGCAATATTTTTCAGATTCTGCTTTTCCAGTACGCCGAAGATGATGCGGCGATAAAGGTAAAGCGCGTAGGCGGCTGACAGGATCACGCCAGTGGTGGCGAAGAAAGCCACCCAGGTATTGGCTTTGAACGCGCCGATCAGCGTAAGGAATTCGCCCACAAAGCCCGATGTGCCAGGCAGGCCGACATTGGCCATGGTGAACACCATCAGCGCCACAGCATAAAGCGGCATGCGCTTCACGAGGCCGCCATAGGCCGCAATATCGCGCGTGTGCATGCGGTCGTAAACGACGCCGACGCAGAGGAAGAGCGCTCCCGACACGAGACCATGGGAGACCATCTGGAAGACAGCGCCCTGCACGCCCTGCTGGTTCATCGCGAAGAGGCCCATGGTCACGAAACCCATGTGGGCGACGGACGAATAGGCGATCAGCTTCTTCATATCCTCCTGCACCAGCGCAACCAGCGAGGTGTAGATGATGGCGACGACCGAGAGACCCCAGACCATCGGGGCGAAATATTGCGACGCCTCGGGGAACATGGGCAGCGAGAAACGGATGAAGCCGTAACCGCCCATCTTCAGCAAGATGCCGGCCAGAATGACCGAGCCCGCAGTCGGGGCTTCCACGTGTGCATCAGGCAGCCATGTGTGAACCGGCCACATCGGCATCTTCACCGCGAAGGACGCGAAGAAGGCCAGCCATAGCCATTTCTGCATGGAGGATGGGAAGTTCGTCTTCAACAGAACCGTGATGTCGGTCGTGCCCGCCACGCCATACATGGCCATGATGGCCAGTAGCATCAGCAGAGAGCCAAGCAGTGTGTAAAGGAAGAACTTGAAGCTGGCGTAGATGCGACGCTTGCCGCCCCAGATACCGATGATGAGGAACATCGGGATCAGGCCGCCCTCGAAGAACAGATAGAACAGCACGAGATCAAGCGCGCAGAAAACGCCGATCATCAGCGTCTCCAGCACGAGGAAGGCGATCATGTATTCCTTGACGCGCGTCGTTATGGTTTCCCACGAGGCCAGAATGCAGAATGGCATCAGGAATGTGGTGAGCAGCACGAAGGGCATCGAAATGCCGTCAACGCCGAGCTTGTATATGATCGTCGAGCCGAGCCACGCCTTCTGCTCGACAAGCTGGAAGCTCGCTGTGGCAGGGTCGAACAACTTCCACGCCCAAAGCGACAACAGAAAGGTGATGATCGTCGTGGACAGAGCGGCCCAGCGGATGTTGCCGAGCGTGGCCTGATCCTCGCCGCGCTGGACAAGAATGAAAGCCGCGCCGACCAGCGGCAGGACGATGAGGCCAGTGAGGATGCCGAAGCCGAACATCAGCGCACGCCTCCGAGCAGGAACCAGGTTATGACGGCCGCGAGCCCGATCAGCATTGCGAACGCGTAATGATAGACGTAGCCGGTCTGCAGTTTGACGACGCGGTTGGTGACGTCGACCACGCGAGCAGAAATGCCGTCAGGCCCTAGCCCGTCGATGATTTTTCCGTCGCCGCCCTTCCAGAACAGGCGACCAAGCCAGAAAGCCGGGCGCACGAAGAGGAAGTCGTACAACTCGTCGAAGTACCACTTGTTGAGCAGGAACTTGTAGAGCAGCGGATTGGTGTCGGCGATCGCTTTCGGGGTGCCGGGCGAAACCACATACATGAAATAGGCGAGCAGAAATCCGCCGACCATCATCACAGCCGGAACGTAACCGACGATGTGCGGCACGTCGTGCAGATCATGCAGAATGTGGTTCGAAGGACTCTGGAACAGTGCCTTCTTCCAGAATTCGTCGTAGCCGTGGCCGATGAACACGCCATTGAAGGCAAGACCGGCGAACAGCGCCCCGAAAGCCAGCAAGCCGAGCGGAATCAACATCACGAGCGGCGATTCATGGGGAGTATGATCATGGCCGTGACCGTGATCGTCATGCGCATGGGCATGATCGTCGTGCACGGCATTGGCGCCGCGCGTGCCAAAGAAGGTCATGAACACCAGACGCCACGAATAGAAGGACGTGAAGCCGGCAGCGATCACCGTCATGATGAAGCCGTAGAGCGCCGCGCTTGAATGTCCGCTGGCCGCATAGGCCGCCTCGATGATCGCGTCCTTCGAAAAATAGCCGGCGGTGAACGGGAAGCCGGTCAGGGCCAGCGTGCCGATTGTCATCATCCAGAACGTGAAGGGGATTTCCTTACGAAGCCCGCCCATGTTGCGCATGTCCTGCTCGTGATGCATCGCGTGGATGACCGAGCCTGCGCCCAAGAACAGAAGCGCCTTGAAGAAGGCATGCGTGAACAGGTGGAAGATGCCGACCGAATAAGCTCCCAGGCCCAGCGCCACGAACATGTAGCCGAGCTGCGAGCAGGTCGAATAGGCAATGACGCGCTTGATGTCGTTCTGCACGAGACCGACGGTCGCGGCAAAGAAGGCGGTCGTAGCGCCGACGATCACCACCACGGTCAGCGCAACCGGAGCCTGCTCGAACAGCGGCGACAGGCGAGCCACCATGAACACGCCGGCGGTCACCATCGTGGCGGCGTGGATGAGCGCCGACACAGGCGTGGGGCCTTCCATCGCGTCCGGCAGCCATGTGTGCAGAAGAAACTGGGCGGACTTGCCGCAAGCGCCCATGAACAGCAGCAGGCAGGCGACCGTCATGGCGTCGGCGTCGAAGCCGAAAATGTGGATCGGCTTGTTGGCGAGGCCGGGCGCCGCCGCAAAGATCTGGTCGAACGCAACCGAATTCGTCAGCATGAACACGAGGAAAATGCCGAGCGCGAAGCCGAAATCGCCGACGCGATTGACCACGAAGGCCTTCATCGCAGCAGCATTTGCGGAGGGCTTCTCGTACCAGAAGCCTATGAGCAGATAGGACGCGAGGCCTACGCCCTCCCAGCCGAAGAACATCTGCACAAGATTGTCCGCCGTCACCAGCGTCAGCATCGCGAAGGTGAACAGCGACAGATAGGCGAAGAAGCGCTGGCGCGCCGGATCTTCGTGCATGTAGCCGATGGAATAGAGGTGCACGAGCGACGAGACGCTCGTGACCACGACCAGCATGACAACCGTCAGCGTGTCGATGCGCAGCGCCCAGTCGATCTGCAGCGCGCCGGATGTGATCCAGTTGGCCAGAACCGGTACGGTTGCTGGCGCATGGCCAAGGCCGACCTCGATGAACGCCACCCACGATAAGGCGGCGCTGACGAACAACAGTCCGGTCGTGATCAGTTCAGCCGGTCGCGCGCCCAGCTGGCGGCCGAAAAGACCGGCGATCAGAAAGCCTGCGAGCGGCAGGAAGACGATAGCGCTGTACATCGCCGCTCAGCCTTTCAGCACGTTGATATCTTCAACCGCGATGGAGCCGCGATTGCGATAGTAGGTGACGAGGATCGCCAGCCCGATGGCGGCTTCGGCGGCAGCGACGGTCAGGATGAACAGGGAGAACACCTGCCCGGTCAGATCGCCGAGATAGGACGAGAAAGCCACCAGATTGATATTCACCGAGAGCAGGATCAGCTCGATCGACATCAGGATTACGATGATATTCTTGCGATTGAGAATGATACCCAGCACGCCCAGCGTGAAGAGGACCGCGGCGACCGTGAGATAATGTGTGAGCCCGATGGTCATGGCTGATCCTCAGACGCCGGCCCGCGAGGGCACTTTCTTGAGTTCGACTGCGGTCTTTCGGTCGCGTTCGTTCTGCTCGCTGATCACCTGACGCTTCACGTCCGGCTTGTGGCTGAGCGTCAGGACAATCGCGCCGATCATGGCGGTGAGCAGCACGAGGCCGGCCGCCTGGAAGAAGTAGAGATGCTTGGTGTAGAGAACGCGACCGAGCGCCGCCGTGTTCGAAAGATCGTCCGGAGCTGGCGTTCCGGCGCTGGCGATGGAGGCGTCCGACGAGACCCAGCCGGTCGTGACCATCACGAGTTCGATCGCCACCACGGTCCCGATGAGAGCCCCGATGGGCAGATATTGCAGGAAGCCCTGCTTCAGTTCAGCGAAATCGACGTCGAGCATCATCACAACAAAGAGGAACAGCACCGCCACCGCGCCGACGTAGACGACCACAAGGATCATGGCGAGAAACTCCGCGCCCAGCAGCAGGAACAGGCCTGATGCGTTGACGAAAGCCAGAATGAGAAAAAGCACCGAGTGCACGGGATTGCGAGCCGCGATCACCATGAAGGCCGAAGCGATCATGCATGTCGAGAACAGATAGAAAAAGGCCGCGGCCGCGTTCATCTCGTTCATCCTTTTGTTCTTCCTCTGCCAGCGAGCCGGAGAGGAAGCCAATTACCGGTAGGGAGCGTCCATCGCGATGTTACGGGCGATTTCACGTTCCCAGCGCGCGCCGTTTTCGAGCAGGCGCTGTTTGTCGTAATAAAGTTCCTCGCGGGTCTCGACCGCGAACTCGGCGTTCGGACCTTCCACGATGGCGTCCACCGGGCATGCTTCCTGGCAGAAGCCGCAATAGATGCACTTCACCATATCGATATCGTAGCGCGTGGTCCGGCGGGTGCCGTCGTTACCGCGCGGACCGGCTTCAATCGTAATCGCCTGCGCCGGGCAGATGGCCTCGCAGAGCTTGCAGGCGATGCAGCGCTCTTCGCCGTTCGGATAGCGGCGCAGGGCATGTTCGCCGCGATAGCGTGGCGACTGCGGATTCTTCTCGTGCGGATAATTGATGGTCGACTTGGGTTTGAAGAAATAGCGCATCGATAGCACAAAGGCTCCGACGAACTCCTTCAGAAAAAGCGACCTTGCTGCGGCTTCGAGCTTCATGTTTCTACCTATGGGCCGAACGTATCGCCGACGAAGTAGCCGACGGCCGGCATCACGACGAAAGCGCCGGCGAGCATGGCGGCCTTGATGGGCCGCATCCGCCGTTCGAACAAATCAATACCCGGGAGTTCGCCGCCCTGCTTGGCTTCGATGGCGATAGCGCGGCCGATCATGCGGGTCACCACAATATATTCGGCAAGCCCGAAACCGAGCCCCACCAATGCCCCGATGGTTCCACCGCTTGCGTTCATCAGTGCGCCCCGCCCCAACCGGTGACCTGCAGGACGCCGGCAACCAGCACGACCATAAAGAGCGAGATCGGCAGGAACACCTTCCAGCCCAGACGCATCAACTGATCGTAGCGGTAGCGCGGCACGAAAGCCTTCACCATCGCAAACATGAAGAACACGAGGCAGACCTTCAGCACGAACCAGATGACGCCCGGCACCCAAGTGAAGGGCGCAAACGGGATCGGCGACAGCCAACCCCCGAGGAACAGGATCGTGGTCAGCGCGCACATGGTCATGATCGCCACGTATTCGCCGAGCATGAAAAGCATGTAGGGCGTGGACGAATATTCGACCATGAAGCCCGCGACGAGTTCGGATTCCGCTTCCACCAGATCGAATGGCGGACGATTGGTTTCCGCCAGCGCCGAGATGAAGAAGATCACAAACATCGGGAACAGAGGCAGCCAGTACCAGCCCAGCACGCCCAGCGAAGTGTCCTGCGCACGCACGATCTCGGTGAGATTGAGCGAACCTGCACAGAGCAGCACAGTGATGATGACGAAACCGATTGAGACTTCGTAGCTCACCATTTGTGCCGCAGAACGCAGCGCGGCGAGGAACGGATACTTCGAGTTCGACGCCCAGCCACCCATGATGACGCCGTAAACGCCGAGCGACGAGATCGCGAAAATATACAGGATGCCGACATTGAGATCGGCCACCGCCCAGCCGTCTGTCACCGGAATCACGGCCCATGCGGCCAGCGCCAGCATGCCGGACACGAAAGGCGCGAGAATGAACACGCCCTTGTTCGCGCCCGCCGGAAGCACCGGCTCCTTCAGCACGAATTTCAGCATGTCGGCGAAGGATTGCAGCAGTCCCCATGGGCCAACCACGTTGGGGCCACGACGCATTTGCACAGCCGCCCAGATCTTGCGGTCGGCATAGAGGATGTAGGCGACGAAGATCAGCAGCGCGACAAGGAGCAGCAAGCTCTTGCCGACGATGATGAGCAGCGGGATCAGCCAGTCGATCACTTGCGTGCGCTCCTCATTCCGCAGCCTGCCGGAGGCGGCCCTTCGCCAGCGCTGAACATTCCGCCATGACGGCGGAGGCGCGGGCAATCGGGTTGGTCAAATAGAAATCGTCGATGGCGTTGACGAAGGGCGATTTGTCGAGAGCGCCAGCCGACAGCGATGCGAGTGAGGCTGCATCGCCGGGCTCGATGGCGTCGAGGTGCGCGAAATGCGGATGAGCAGCATAGAGTGCGGCGCGCAGCGCTGCGAGCGAGTCGAACGGAAGGCGCTTGCCGATGGCGTCCGACAGGGCGCGCAACACGGCCCAGTCCTCGCGCGCATCGCCGGGCGGGAAGCTGGCGCGATCCGCCATCTGCACGCGGCCTTCGGTGTTGACGTAGGTGCCGGACTTTTCCGTATAGGCAGCTCCCGGCAAGATGACGTCGGCGCGATGGGCGCCGCGGTCCCCATGCGAACCCTGATAGATCACGAAAGCGCCCGCCGCGATGTCGATCTCGTCGGCGCCGAGATTGAACAGCACATCGACCCCGCCCTTCGCCATGGCGGCTGCGTCCAGTCCGCCTTCGCCCGGAACGAACCCGAGATCGAGCCCTCCGACGCGGCTTGCGGCAGTGTGGAGAATCGCGAGGCCGTTCCAGTCGCCCTTTACGGCGAGTTTCGCGGCCAGCGCCAGAATGGCTGCGCCATCGGTGCGCGACAATGCGCCCTGCCCGACGATGACGAGCGGACGCGCGGCCTTGGCAAGAATTTCACCGAAGCCCTTGCCGGCTGCGACATCCGAAAGAGTATCAGCGCCAGCGCCGAGATACTGGATTGCATAAGTGAGGTCGACCTGCTGGCCGATGACGCCGACCGCAAGATCGCCGCGTAGCCAGCGCTTGCGGATGCGGGCGTTGAGTACCGGCGCTTCCTTGCGCGGATTGGAGCCGACGATCAGAACAGCATCGGCATTCTCGATCCCTGCGATAGTCGGGTTGAAAATGTAAGATGCGCGACCGGCCTTCGGATCGAGCTTCGATCCGTCCTGACGGCAGTCGATGCTGGCGGAACCGAGCGAAGACATCAGCGCCTTGAGCGCAAACATCTCCTCGACGCTCTCGAGATCGCCCGCGATGGCGCCGATCTTCGCAGGCGCGGTCGTCTTCACTTTCGCCGCAATTGCCGCGAAGGCTTCATTCCAGGAAACGGCCGTCAGGCGACCGTTCTTACGCACATACGGTCGGTCGAGGCGCTGGGTCTTCAGACCATCGACGATCTGGCGCGTCTTGTCGGAAATCCATTCCTCGTTCACCGCGTCGTTATTGCGCGGCAGAATGCGGATGACTTCGCGACCGCGCGTGTCGATGCGAATGTTGGAGCCGAGCGCGTCCATCACGTCGATGGATTGCGTTTTGGTGAGTTCCCACGGGCGCGAACGGAAGGACTGCGGCTTGGGCAACAGCGCGCCGACCGGACAAAGGTCCGTCACATTACCCTGCAATTCGGACGTCATCGCGGCTTCGAGATAGGTGGTGATTTCCATATCCTCGCCGCGGCCGATTGCGCCCATGTCGCCAGTTCCGGCGACTTCCGCCGTGAAGCGGACGCAGCGCGTGCAATGGATGCAGCGATTCATCGAGGTCTTGACCAGCGGGCCAATATACTTGTCCTCGACCGCGCGCTTGTTCTCCGCATAGCGCGACGAGTCGACGCCATAAGCCATCGCCTGATCCTGCAGATCGCATTCGCCGCCCTGATCGCAGATCGGGCAATCGAGCGGATGATTGATCAGCAGAAATTCCATCACGCCGGCGCGGGCTTTCCGCGCCATCGGCGAGTTCGTCAGCACGACCGGCGCTTCGCCATTCGGACCGGGGCGGAGGTCCCGCACGGCCATCGCGCAGGAGGCTGTCGGCTTCGGCGGGCCGCCCTTTACCTCGACCAGGCACATGCGGCAATTGCCGGCGATGGACAGACGTTCGTGGAAACAGAAACGCGGAATTTCCGCGCCCGCTTCCTCGCAAGCCTGCAGCAGCGTGAATTCCGCCGGGACGTCGAGTTCCTTGCCGTCGATGTTGATCTTGGTCATCGCGCTTACTCCGCCGCAATACGCACAGGGTCGCTGTGCGGGTTGGCGGCGTATTGATCGATGCGTTTTTCGATCTCGCCACGGAAATGGGTGATGAGGCCCTGGATCGGCCATGCAGCGGCGTCGCCGAGCGCGCAGATCGTGTGCCCCTCGATCTGCTTCGAAACTTCGAGCAGCATGTCGATTTCGCGCTTCTGGGCGCGCCCCTCGACCATGCGGGTAATCACACGATACATCCAGCCGGTGCCTTCGCGGCAGGGCGTGCACTGTCCGCAGCTCTCGTGCTTGTAGAAATATGACAGGCGCGCAATGGCTTTCACAATGTCGGTGGATTTATCCATAACGATGACCGCCGCCGTGCCGAGGCCCGACTTCAGCTTCGACAGTGAGTCGAAATCCATCGGACAGTCGATGATCTGGTCGGCGGGCACGCAGCGTACCGAGGAGCCGCCCGGTATTACCGCCAGCAGATTGTCCCAGCCGCCGCGAATGCCGCCGCAATGCTTGTCGATCAGCTCGCGGAACGGAATGCTCATCGCTTCTTCGACGTTGCACGGCTTGTTGACGTGGCCGGAGACACAGAACAGTTTTGTGCCGACATTGTTCGGATTGCCGAAGCTTGAAAACCAGCCCGCGCCGCGACGCAGGATCGTCGGCGCAACCGCGATCGACTCGACATTGTTCACCGTCGTCGGGCAGCCGTAGAGGCCCATGTTCGCCGGGAACGGCGGCTTCATGCGCGGCATGCCCTTCTTGCCTTCGAGGCTTTCGAGCAATGCGGTTTCCTCGCCGCAGATGTAAGCGCCCGCCCCATGATGCACATAGAGATCGAACGGCCAGCCGTGGACATTGTCCTTGCCAATGAGCTTCGCCTCGTAGGCCTCATCGACCGCCGCCTGAAGGCGCTCGCGCTCGTGAATATATTCGCCGCGCACATAGATGTAGCAAGCATGCGCGCCCATCGCGAAAGACGCGATCATGCAGCCTTCGACCAGCAGATGCGGATCGTTGCGCATGATCTCGCGGTCTTTACAGGTGCCGGGCTCGGATTCGTCTGCGTTAACGACCAGATAGGAAGGCCGCGCCGGATCGGGCTTCGGCATGAACGACCATTTCAGGCCGGTCGGGAAGCCTGCGCCGCCGCGGCCACGAAGGCCGGAGGCCTTCATTTCGCTGATGATCCAGTCCTTGCCGCGATCGATGAGGGCCTTGGTGCCGTCCCATGCGCCGCGCATCTGCGCAGCCTTGAGACCCGGCGAGTGGAAGCCGTAGAGATTTGTGAAGATGCGGTCCCGGTCAGCGAGCATATCGGGGATCCTCACTTCTTCTCGGCGGCGGCGGACGCCGCAGCCGCAATCGACTCGTCGAAGCGCTTGCGCCATGAGCCGACAACCGAGCCATCATACAACGAGGCGTCTTCGAGCGTCGTGCCCTTACGGGGCTCCGGCTCGGACGAAATGCGACCAACCTGCGAGCCCTTCTGCACCGGGCGCCCGGCGGCGAGATCATCGAGCAGCTTGTTGAAGTTTTCCGGGGTCAGGTCTTCGTAATAATCGTCGTTGATCTGCACCATCGGGGCGTTGCTGCAGGCGCCGAGGCATTCGACCTCAAGCCAAGAGAACTTGCCGTCGACCGACACATGGCGCTGTTCGCCGATGCGCGTGGCGCAGACTTTCTTGATGTCTTCCGCACCGCGCAGCGCGCAAGGCGTCGTTCCGCAAAGCTGGATGAAATGCTTGCCCACCGGTTCGAGATTGAACATCGAATAGAAGGTGGCGATTTCGAGCACACGGATGAAGGGCATGTCGAGCATGCCGGCAATGGTCTCGATCGCCGGCTTCGTCACCCAGTAATCGTTCTGCGCCTGCGCGCGCCACAAAAGCGGAATGACCGCAGAGGCCTGACGACCGGGCGGATATTTGGCGATTTCTTTTTCAGCCCATGTCTGGTTCTCAGGCGTGAACTCGAAAGAAGGTGGTTGTTTTTCGGCTAGTCTGCGAACCGTCATCTCAGTTACCCGAGGACTTGCGTTGCGCGGCCACCATAAGGGCGAACACGATGAAAGGGATGGCGAAACAGGCGTTCCAGAGGAGCAGCGTGAACGCTTCCTCGGAGGACCAGAACTGCGGCTTGCCGGCGAGCAGATCGAACAGCATCCGGCTGACCAGATACATCAGCACCGCAACGGGCAGAAACCGCAGGACTTCCTTGAAGCGCGGATGGTTCATCATCGATCCACCTCACCGAACACGATATCGAGCGAACCCAGAATGGCAGAGACGTCGGCCAGCATGTGCTTGCGGCACATGAAATCCATCGCCTGCAGATGCGCAAAGCCCGGCGCGCGGATCTTGCAGCGATAAGGCTTGTTGGTGCCGTCGGCCACCAGATAGACGCCGAACTCGCCCTTGGGTGCCTCAACAGCCGCGTACACCTCGCCGGCCGGAACATGGAAACCTTCGGTGAACAGCTTGAAATGATGGATGAGCGATTCCATCGACTGTTTCATCTGGCCGCGCGAGGGGGTGACGATTTTCTGGTTTTCCGTCGCAACAGGCCCCTGCCCGTCCGATGCGAGCAGCTTTTCCACGCATTGTTTCATGATGCGCACGGACTGGCGCATTTCTTCCATGCGGATGACCTGACGATCGTAATTGTCGCCGTTCTTGCCGACCGGAATGTCGAAGTCCATTTCCTCATAGCATTCGTAGGGCTGCGACTTGCGCAGGTCCCAGGCCGCGCCTGAGCCGCGCACCATCACGCCCGAGAAGCCCCATTTCCAGCATTCTTCCAGCGACACGATGCCAATATCGACGTTGCGCTGCTTGAAGATGCGGTTGTCGAGGAAAAGGTCGGTGAGATCGTCGCAAACCTTCAGGAAGGGATCACAGAACGCCCCGATGTCCTCGATCAACTGGCGGGGGCAATCGCGCGCCACGCCGCCGGGACGGAAATAATTGGCGTGCATGCGAGCGCCTGAGGCGCACTCGTAGAACACCATCAGCTTCTCGCGTTCCTCGAAGCCCCACAACGGCGGCGTCAGCGCGCCGACGTCCATGGCCTGCGTGGTGAGGTTGAGCAGATGCGACAGGAGGCGACCGATTTCGGAGAACAGCACGCGAATCAACTGGCCGCGACGCGGAACCTCGACGCCCAGCATCTTCTCGATGGCGAGGCAGAAGGCGTGTTCCTGATTCATCGGCGCGACATAATCGAGCCGGTCGAAATAGGGCACATTCTGCAGATAGGTGCGGGCTTCCATCAGCTTTTCGGTGCCGCGATGCAGCAGGCCAATATGCGGGTCGACGCGCTCGACGACTTCGCCGTCGAGTTCCAGCACGAGACGCAACACGCCGTGCGCGGCCGGATGCTGCGGGCCGAAGTTGATGGAGAAGTTACGGACGGAGGGCTGTTCGGTCATGGACGCGCTCCCCCTGAAGCCTTCTCGTCGCCCGGGATCTGGTAATCTCCATCACCTTCCCACGGCGAGAGGAAATCAAAATTGCGATATTCCTGATTGAGCCGGACCGGTTCGTACACGACGCGCTTCTGCTCGTCGTCGTAGCGAACCTCCACGTAGCCGGTCATCGGAAAATCCTTGCGCAGCGGGTGCCCCTCAAAGCCGTAATCGGTGAGGATGCGGCGCAGATCCGGATGGCCGGTGAAATAGACGCCGTACATGTCCCAGACTTCGCGCTCGTACCAGTTGGCGAAGGGGAACACGTCCACCGCAGATGCGATGCTGGCGCCCTCGGCGACTGCGACATTGACGCGAACGCGCGTATTATGGCGCGGCGAAAGCAGATGATAAACGACGTCAAAACGCTTCTCGCGCGCCGGGTAATCGACTGCGGTGATGTCGATCGGGCATACGAAGAGACATGCCGGATCGTCGCGCAAATAGGTCAGCACGGTCACGATGTGAGCGGCGTCGGCGACGATGTTCAGTTCGCCATAGGCCACGCCGGCGCGCAGAACAACACCCGGAAGCGCGGCCGCGATGCCGTCGCCGAGCGTCTTCAGAGCTTCGTCCATATGTTCAGCGTTCATATGTTCTGATCCTGCCGCGCGAACGCGGGACCGCTAACGTTCAATCGTGCCGGTGCGCCTGATCTTCTTTTGCAGAAGCAGCACTCCGTAAAGAAGCGCCTCCGCCGAAGGCGGGCAGCCCGGCACATAAATGTCGACCGGCACCACGCGGTCGCAGCCGCGCACCACCGAATAGGAATAATGATAGTAGCCGCCGCCGTTGGCGCACGACCCCATAGAGATCACATAGCGCGGCTCGGGCATCTGGTCGTAGACCTTGCGCAAGGCCGGGGCCATTTTGTTGGTCAGCGTACCGGCGACGATCATCACGTCGGACTGGCGAGGCGAAGCGCGCGGCGCGAAGCCGAAGCGTTCCACATCGTAGCGCGGCATCGACATCTGCATCATTTCGACGGCGCAGCATGCCAGACCGAATGTCATCCACATCAACGAGCCGGTGCGGGCCCAGTTGATGAGGTCGTCGGTCGTCGTCACCAGAAAGCCCTTATCAGCGAGCTGGTCGTTGATAGTCAGGAAAAATGGATCGTTCGCCCCTACCGGCTTGCCGGTATTGGGATCGATGATGCCGCGCGGAGCGGGTGCAATCGCCGTCGGGGTCAATCCCATTCGAGGGCTCCCTTCTTCCATTCGTAGATGAAGCCGATCGTCAGCACGCCGAGGAAGACCATCATAGACCAGAAGCCGAAAATCCCGACCTCCTTGAAGGCCACAGCCCAGGGAAACAGAAATGCGACTTCAAGATCGAAAATGATGAACAGGAGCGACACAAGATAGAATCGCACATCAAATTTCATGCGCGCATCATCGAAGGCGTTGAATCCGCATTCGTAAGCCGAAAGCTTTTCGGCGTCCGGAGACTTGTAGGCGAGCAGGAAAGGCGCGATCAGCAAGGCAGCCGAAATTACGCCGGCGACCGCCATGAAAACCACGAGTGGAAGATAGTCGTTGAGCAGACCCGACATTCGACCGTCCAGAGCTGGAGCGTTCCGATTGGGTTCGCAACCGGACGAAGTGGCTCAAACGCGGCCTTCCCCGTCGGATTCCGAAGACGGGCGGAGCAGTATCGCAGTGCAACAGACGGCGCAAGTTGAAAACGCCGCGAACACTCTTGCATGCACCGCTGAAAATAGCGGATTTACCCAGACTTTCGGGTGATAGTCACACGATTCCAAGGCGGC
This sequence comes from Beijerinckiaceae bacterium, assembly GCA_947478455.1. GTDB lineage: Bacteria > Pseudomonadota > Alphaproteobacteria > Rhizobiales > Beijerinckiaceae > Terripilifer. The sequence goes on from CANJWR010000060.1 coordinate 19,064, forward strand.
TTGCGACTATCGACGCAAGCGCCGCGACAGCTATGGCCCACAGAGGATTACGACGACTCAATGTCGCAAAGACCGCCGCCCCGGCCGCCAGTAAGCCGCCGAGGACGTCATGGACAGCCACGGTCGCGGTCACAAAGCCGCTGGCCGCCATCAGACCGAGCACAACAGGCGGCAATCCGGCCTTGAAGGTCGGGAACCATTCGGCCTCGGCGAAACGATGGTAAAGCCTGCCGAAAACGAATGCGAGTGTGCTGGAGGGCAGAATGATCGCCAAAGTCGAGACAAGCAGGCCCGCCAGACCCGCCACCCTCCAGCCGATGAGGCTCGTCACCATCATGTTCGGTCCCGGCGCGAGCTGCGCCAACGCGAAGGTTTCGGCGAACTGACGGTCGGACATCCAGCCCAGAACATCCACCACCTGTCGGTGAAGGTCAGGCACAATCGACGGCGCGCCGCCGACCGACGCCAGTGACAGCGTCGCGTACATGACGATCAAGCGAAGAAGGATCGACTCGTTCACCGGCGGCGCTCCCGGAACGTCGCCGCTACACAGAGTGGTAACAGGAACGCCAGCGTCGGGACCAGCGGGAACCGGAACATTGCGACACAGATGAAGGCCACGAGGCTGAAGCCCGTCGCCATATAGCTGAGCTTGAGGGCGCGCATCATCTTGATCGCCGTTCCGACGACCAGACCAGCGGCGGCTGGAGCCGCGCCCGCCATGGCGGCCTTCACGTCAGGAAGGCCGGAAATCTGATCGTAGCCGGCCGCCAGCAGCAAAAGCAGCACCAGCGGCATAGCGAAAAGTCCGCTGACAGCCGCCACGGAGCCTGCGAGACCACCGAAGCGGTCGCCCAGAATCGTCGCCACATTGATGACGTTGCCGCCCGGAAGCGCCTGACAGATGCCGAACAGGGCCGCATAGTCTTGATTGTTCAGCCATTTTCGCTGATCGACGATGATGTGTCGGGAAATGGCGGCAAGCCCGCCGAAGCCATAGAGGCCAATCTGCAAGAAGCCGGTGAAAAGGTCTGCAGGCGAAACCTTGTGGGGCGTCTCGTCGCGTTCGGGAGATGGGGAAGCAGTCTGAGCCGCGTCTCGATGTCCCGAATCAGCCTTCACGCGCACCCGCTCCGACGGTTAAGCCCCTAGGCCAAAAATCTTCATTCTATCGGAAAGCGAAGTGGCGAGAGAGACGGGACTCGAACCCGCGACCTCCGGCGTGACAGGCCGGCGCTCTAACCAACTGAGCTACTCCCCCGCAGCGATCGGGGAACCTTGCGGAGCCCGTCGAAAGCAGAGGAGGCGGAATTAGGACACGGCCGGTTTCAAGTCAAGCAGTTATGGCCAGCTTTTGCGATAAAGAACCCGGTCTCTGGATAACCCGGTCAAAATTTTGTCGAACCGAGACGCCAGGCCTTCAGTTCGCGCGCCGAAACGATGTGAACGCGCTCGGGATTCGTACTCTCGGCAGTGCGGACCAGTTCGTTGCTGATTCCCATCATGTGCGCATACTTGCTGAGGCTGCCAACGAGATCGTCGTCAGCGAAGACCTTGTTGAGCGACTGCCCGCTTACGCTGTCGGGATCGCGGCGGGCTTCCAACATGAACATGCGGTGGATGCCGACGAAGCTCTGCGGCGGCACAACGCGCTTCTTGCCGCCCATCAACGCATAGGCGCAAGCCGAAAAGCAGCGGGCGGATGCAAACCACGCCGCACGACCGCTGCCGGGCTCGGAGGGAATCACGCGCGCCACCACGGTCGCAGCCCCCAGTTTTCGCAACGCCATGCCGAGCTCCATGGACGCAACAACCTTGCCGCCGGGCGAATGAAGGAAGACCACGCTTCGGACTGACTTGTCGCGAATGTTTTGCCGGATGAACTGGACAAACTTCTCAGGAGTCGACGACGCGATTTCTCCCTCTGCCGAAATCACCCGCACGCACTTCGTGCCGCAACGGGCGGGGTCGTCCATCGAGCTATGGTTGAATTTAGGTGACGGCGTGAATCAAGCGGCGAATTTGATCTCTGGCGCGACTTCGATTCCGTCTCTAAACTTTACACCGTTGATGACTTTCGGCAATTGATTTTCGCCTTTCAATCGACGCCAGGTTCTGGATGCTGC
>CANJWR010000061.1 GCA_947478455.1 Beijerinckiaceae bacterium
CCCCAACCGGCTGCAGCACTATTACCAGTATCAGGTGATCCTGAAGCCTTCGCCGCCCGACCTGCAGGATCTCTACCTGCGCTCGCTCGCCGCCATCGGGGTCGACGCCAAACTGCATGACATCCGCTTCGTCGAGGACGACTGGGAAAGCCCGACGCTGGGCGCCTGGGGGCTCGGCTGGGAATGCTGGTGCGACGGCATGGAAGTGTCGCAGTTCACCTATTTCCAGCAGGTCGCCGGCATCGAATGTTCGCCGGTCTCGGGCGAACTCACCTACGGGCTTGAACGCCTTGCCATGTATGTGCAGGGCGTCGAGAACGTCTACGACCTCAACTTCAACGGCCTTGAGGGCCCGGACCGCATTTCCTACGGCGATGTGTTCAAGCAGGCCGAGCAGGAATATTCCAGGCACAATTTCGAACACGCCGACACAAGCCTGCTGTTCCAGCACTTCAAGGATGCCGAGGCCGAATGCAAGGCGCTGTTGGCCGCGGGAGACAGGGGCGACCGGCACCTGATGGTGTTGCCCGCCTATGACCAGTGCATCAAGGCCTCGCACCGCTTCAACCTGCTCGACGCGCGCGGCGTAATTTCGGTGACGGAGCGCCAGAGCTACATCCTGCGCGTGCGCGAACTGGCGAAAGCTTGTGGCGAGGCATGGTTGCGGACGGATGCGGGCGGCGTCAACGCCGCCTGAGCAGTCCAAACTGACAATGCACGGCTCCCATCAGAGGTTGGCTCTGCGCCTGCATTGCACTAGAATCCGCCCATGACCCTGACAGATACACGCCCCGACGCCGACAGCTCCCTCCTCGCCAGCCTGGCAGCCATCGTCGGCGAGAAACACGTCATGACTGACGCGCACGAGATGGCGCTGTACCTCAGCGAGCCGCGCGAACTGTTCCACGGCAGCGCCGTCTGCGTCGTGCGCCCCGGCAACACCGCCGAAGTGGCCGCCGTGCTGAAGCTCTGCCATGACAACGACATTCACGTGGTGCCGCAGGGCGGCAATACGGGCCTTGTGGGAGGCCAGATTCCCGGTCAGGGCGGATTTCGCGAAATCCTGCTCTCGCTCAAGCGCCTCGACAAGGTGCGCGAAATCGACGTTTCGTCGAACACCATGACGATCGAGGCCGGCGTCACACTGCTGCGCACCCAGCAGGAAGCCGAAAAGCTCGGCATGCTGTTCCCTCTCTCGCTGGCCTCCGAGGGCTCCTGCACCATCGGCGGCAACCTCGCCACCAATGCCGGCGGCACGGCGGTTCTGGCCTACGGCAATGCGCGCGATCTGGTTTCGGGGCTCGAAGTCGTGCTGGCGGACGGGCGCGTTCTGTCTAACCTGTCCAAGCTCAAGAAGGACAACACGGGCTACGACCTCAAGCACCTGTTCATGGGCTCGGAAGGCACGCTAGGCATCATCACCGCCGCTGTGGTGAAACTCTTCCCGCGTCCGCGCGGCCTCGCCACCGCCTTCGTGGGCCTGTCGTCGCCGCAGGCGACGCTCAAGTTCCTCGATCTCGCGCTCGCCAAAGCTGGCGCCGATGTGAAGACGTTCGAATTCATCTCGCGTTTCGGCATCGAGATCGTCGTCAACCATGGCCAGAACACGCGAGATCCGCTGAGCGACCCGCACAACTGGTACGTCCTGCTCGAACTCGGCTCCATGAACGAGGCCGGCGTCGAGGATACAATGATGGGCATTCTCGAAGCCGCCTTCGAGGCCGAGATCATCGAGGATGCGGTGGTGGCCGCCTCGCTCGACCAGCGCGCCGATTTCTGGCGTCTGCGCGAGCTTCTGTCAGAACTGCAGAAGTTCGAGGGCGGTTCGATCAAGCACGACGTATCAGTGCCGGTGGCGAAACTGCCGGACTTCCTGGACGAGGCGCTTGCAGCCGTCACCAAGCGGTTTCCGGGCTGCCGACCGGTGCCATTCGGCCATCTGGGCGACGGAAACATCCATTTCAACATCACCCAGCCGGTCGGCGCCGACAAAGAGAAGTTCCTCGACCAGTGGGACGCGATGAACACGGTCGTCCACGACATCACGACGAAATTCGGCGGTTCGATCTCGGCCGAACACGGCGTCGGCACCCTCAAGCGCGATCTGCTGCCGGGCGTGAAAGACCCGGTGCATCTGGCGCTCATGCACACGATCAAGCAGGCGCTCGACCCGAAGAATATTCTGAACCCCGGGAAGGTGATTTAGGCCAAAGTCAAAACAGACTGCCCTGAACGGCTTTCGCCGGTTTGCCAGTTTTGACCGGCTTCGGGGCAGGCGTTTCGACCTCCATCGGTTCCTGAACGCCCGCATTGTCGTTTGCGACTTTGTTAACCGCAGCGCCGACGGCGTAAAACTCCAGCACATCGTCGGCGGCAGGCCTCATCAGGCTTGCGGCGGCCTCCTCTGCGGCCTCATCGCCTTCGAGCCAAGTATCGAAATCTTCAGGTTCGAGGATCACCGGCATCCGATCATGCACCGGGGCCATGGTGGAATTGGCGCTTGTGGTCACCACGCAGGCAGTGTCGACCTCCTCGCCGTTTGGCCCCATCCAGCTTTCCCAAAGCCCCGCAAACCCCATCGGGTTTCCATCGCGGCGGCGAAACAGGAAGGGCTGCGACGGAGCCCGGTTCTTGCCCTTGCCGACGCTGTCGCGTTTCCATTCGTAAAAGGCGTCCGCGATGAAAATGCAACGGCGGCGACGGAACGCATTGCGAAAGCTCGGCTTCTCCGCAACGGTCTCGGAGCGCGCATTGATCACCAGCGGAAAGTCCTTCGGGTCCTTGACGAAACCTGGCACAAAACCCCACCGCATCAGTACAAAATGCCGGGCGCGGCCGCCGTCCGGCTGACGCTCCATCGTCACCACCGGCACAGGTTGAGTGGGCGCAATATTATAGCGCGGCGGAAAATTGGGCTGTTCGACATAGCGAAAGAAAGCCCGCACGGCGTCGGGCGGCAGGGTGATCGCATAGCGTCCGCACATATGGCTTTCCGTCACGTCAAAATTCATTACCGGAAGGAGCAGTCAGACTGGTTCCTTCAATAGTTTGTTATCAAACATACATTAGTTTGGGCTCGAATTCGCCAATTTGGACAGGCCTAGCCAGACCATGAGCCAGGAAACACTGACAGATACCCTGCCCGAGGGCACCGAGGATCGCGCCAATTCGCTGGTCAACCCGACGTCGGGCCTCGCGAACGATTACCTCAACACCTACAACGAAATCGTCATGCTGATCGAGGCATTGCCGTCCATGCCGGAAGCCCGGGACGACATCACCGCCTGGCGGCCAACGACCTATCAGGACTATTTCTCCAAATCGATCCTGCCGGGCAGCCAGTCTGCCCTCGAGGCCTATGCGAAGCTCGATTCGGCTTTCAAAAAGACATTCGATGAAGTTCTGGCTGAACTCGACCGCACCGCGACGGGTTGCGTGGTCGCCATCCGTCGCCATTTTCGCCTGAAGGGCGAGAGCGATCCCGAAGGTCTGGAAGCCATTTGCAGTCGGGCCGGCGTAAGCCTGCGTGAAGTCCTGCTGCGCGCACAAAACGTCGTCGACCATGGCCAGACAAGCATCGAAGAACACGCCCAGCGCCGCGCCGACCGTCTGCTGATGGTCCGCATTCAGGCCATCAAGGACGTGCAGGACTTTTACGCCAAGCCGCGCTTCGGCACATAACGCCCGCCATCGGAACCTGAAAAGGCAGCCGCCGGGGCGGTCTGACAAAGGGGTTCGGTCGTGGCGTGGCTCTGTCTGACAATCGCCGGACTTTTCGAGGCCGTATGGGCCGTCGGAATGAAACAGTCCGAAGGCTTCACCAGACCGCTCGCCAGCACAATCACAATTCTCGCGATGCTCGTCAGCATCGTGCTGCTGGCTGTCGCGATGAAAACCCTGCCGGTTGGGCCGGCCTATGCGGTCTGGACCGGTATCGGCGTCGTGGGCGCTTTTGCTGCCGGCGTTTTCTTGCTTGGCGAAGCCGCAACGCCCATGCGTTTGATCGCTGTCGGTCTCATCGTTGGCGGCATTGCGTTGATGAAATTCGCCGCCGACTGACCTCAGCGCAATTTGGCGAGACTCACCGGTGGCTGCGAGTCTTCCGGCACGAAAAAATCCATCGCCAGAGCCGCAGTCGGATCGACCCGATAATGGTCGAAGTCGCGAACGCCATTCTCCCACAGGAACGTATCGTCGATCAGGAACTTTCCGGTGAGTTCCTTGGACGGCTTGCAGAAGATCATGTGCGCCGCATCGGCGATAATGTCCGGCGTGCGCGAGGCGCGCATCAGCGCGTCGCCGCCGAGCAAATTTTTCACCGCCGACGTCGCAATCGTAGTACGTGGCCAGAGCGCGTTCACCGCAATGCCCTTGCGGCGCAATTCACCCGCAAGCCCCAACACCACCAGGCTCATGCCATATTTCGCCATCGAATAGGCAGTGTGGCCCGCAAACCATTTCTCGCGCATGTCGAGCGGCGGCGACAGCATGAGAATATGCGGGTTCTCGGAACTCGCCAGATATGGAACGGCGAATTTCGACACCATGAACGTGCCGCGCGAATTGATCTGGTGCATCAGATCGTAGCGCTTCATGTCGGTAGCCTGCGAATCCGTCAGCGAAATCGCGCTCGCATTATTGACCACAATATCGATGCCGCCGAAATGCTGTGCGGTCTTTTCGAGCGCCTCGCGAACCTGAATTTCATCGCGCACATCGACTATCAATGGCAGCGCTTTGCCGCCGGCCTTTTCGATCTCTTCTGCGGCCGAAAAAATCGTACCTGGCAGTTTCGGATTGGGCTCGGATGTTTTCGCCGCCACCGCAATATTCGCCCCGTCACGCGCCGCCCGCAGCGCAATGGCAAGACCGATACCGCGGGAAGCGCCGGAGATGAAGAGCGTTTTGCCTTTGAGATCGCTCATGCGGTTTTTCCTTTGGAGCGCGCCATGAAGGCCGCAAATGCAGATTGGGCTTCAGTGGACCTGAGCGCCTTAACAAACAACCGGGCTTCTTCGTCGATGCGTGCCAGCAGCGCATCGCGATCGCCTCGGATCAGGCGGCGCGTCGTTGCCAGCGCATTACTGGGCTTCGCGGCGAGCCGATGCGCCCGCTCTGTCGCCACGCCGAGCAATTCGCCATCGGGCACAATTGCGTTGACGATTCCGAGACGATGCGCCTCCGCGCCATCAAAACTATCGCCCAGCAGCAGCATTTCGCCGGCCTTTTGCAGCCCGACGATCTGCGGAACCAAAAGCGAAGAGCCCGCTTCGGGCACAAGCCCGAGATCCACAAACGGCATGCGGAAATGCGCTGAGGGAGTCGCGTAAACCAGATCGCAATGGAAGACCATTGTGGTCCCGACGCCCACCGCAACACCCTGCACGGCGGCGACAATCGGCGTATCGAGGATCGCCAGTCTGCGAATGAACCGCAACGCCGGAAAGTCCGTCATGTCGGCTGTTGCATTGCCCAGAAAATCACCGATGTCGTTGCCAGCCGTGAAGGCCCCGCCTGCGCCCGAAATCGCGATAGCCCCGATTTTCGGGTCGGCGTCGGCCTCGTTGAACGTCTCGATCAGCGCATCGTACATCGCGCCCGTGAGCGCGTTCTTCTTGTCGGGCCGGTTGAGCAGAATGCTCATCACCGCGCCATCTCGTTTGATATCGATGAATTCGCTCACGACAGCACCGCCAACGCGTCTGCGCCGTCTTTTACGGAGGCTGCGCCCTGTGTGACCATCTGTTCAAGCCCGGTGGATGTAACCGCAACGTTTTCCGCAAAAAAACGCGCCAGAGCGATGCGCGGCGCATGAGCCGGATCGCGATCGCCGCCTTCCCCTAGCTGGTGCGCCGCCAGAGCCAACCCGGCCAGAGATGCACCGCCGCGCGCAATGCCGAACAGCCGCAGATAAGGCGTTGCGCCCGCCAGTGCATCATCCACCGCAGAGGTTTGCGCTGTCATCATCCAATGCGTCGCGCGCTCAAGGGCATCGATGGCCTCGGTCATGCGTTGTGCGGTTCGGCCAAATGACGGCGCATTGACCGCCGCAACTTCAGCCATGATCGTCCGCATATCGGCGATCTCGCGACGCATGGTCTCGCCACCCGAAAGCCCCAGTTTGCGTTGAACAAGGTCGATGGCCTGAATGCCGTTCGTGCCTTCATAAATTGCCGCAATGCGCGCATCACGCATGAACTGCGCGGCGCCAGTCTCTTCGATGAAGCCCATACCGCCGAAGACCTGCACGCCCATGGACGTGACTTCATTGCCGACATCAGTACTGAAGGCCTTGGCGACCGGCGTCAGCAACGCAACGCGTTCCGCATGATATTTTCGCTGCGCCTCGTCGCCGCCGCGATGCGCCAAATCGGCGGTAGCCGCAGTCAGATAGGCCAGAGCCCGCACGGCGGCCGTCATGCTTTTCATCGTCAGCAGCGTGCGACGCACATCAGGATGCTGCACGATGGGCGACATGCCGTCGCCGGTCCAGCCGGGCGCGCGGCCTTGACGACGCTCGTTCGCATAGGCAAGCGCATGCTGCGTGGCGCGTTCCGCCATCGCGACACCCTGCATGGCGACGCCCAGACGCGCATTGTTCATCATCGTGAACATGCAGGCGAGGCCGCGATTCTCTTCGCCGATCAGCCAGCCCGTCGCGCCGCCATTGTCGCCGAAAACCATCGTACAGGTGGGCGAGGCGTGAATGCCCATCTTGTGTTCGATGCCGGCGCAGCGCAGATCATTGAGCGCGCCCGGCAATCCGTCGGCGTTCAGCAGAAACTTCGGGACCAGAAACAGCGAAATGCCGCGCGTGCCTGCAGGCGCATCCGGCAAGCGGGCCAGCACCAGATGGACGATATTGTCCGTGAGATCGTGCTCGCCATAAGTGATGAAAATCTTTTGCCCAGTGATCCTGTAAGTCCCGTCACCGGCACGCGCGGCCCGCGTGCGCAACGCCGCCAGATCGGAACCCGCCTGCGGCTCGGTCAGATTCATCGTTGTGGCCCATTCACCGGACACGATTTTCGGCAGCCATGACTTTTGCAGCGTCGCCGATCCATGCGCAGCCAGCGCTTCGATGGCGCCTGCCGCCAGCATCGGACACAGCATGAAGGCCATATTGGCCGACATCCACATGTCCTGACAGGCTGCATTGAGCAACTGCGGCAATCCCATGCCGCCATCCTCCGTCGATGCCGTGAGCCCGCTCCAGCCGCCTGCTTCCCACTGGCGATAGGCCTCGATCCACCCGGCAGGCGTAGTGACCTTGCCGTCGGAAATCTTGCTGCCAGCCAGATCGCCCGAACGGTTGATGGGGTCCAGTACGTCTTCGGCGAATTTCGCCGCCTCGGCCAGAATCTGTTCCGCAGTGCCGTCAGCCAGATCGGCGTAAAGCCCGTCCGCGATGCGGCTATCGAGACCGCCAACCGCCCGCATGGCGAAAATGATCTCCGGCAGTGGCGCACGGTACGTCATCGGTTTATCTCCAGTACTCGGACCTTGGGAATGCCACGCGCCCGTCCGTCCGTCCAGCAAGCTTGGCCTTTAACCGTCATGATAGTTTATATATAAACCATTTACCCGGGATCGAAGTCAAATGAAGCCCCCCGTGCACCTTACGATCCGGCAGGCTGATCAGACAGCCCTTTGGGAAGCGGCGGCTATTCTGGCGCGCGGCGGACTGGTGGGATTCCCCACCGAAACCGTTTACGGGCTCGGGGCTGACGCCACCTCGGGCGAGGCGGTGGCGCAAATTTACGCCGCCAAGGAGCGACCGTCCTTCAATCCGCTTATTGCGCATGTTCATGACATGGATGCGGCCACCACGCTGGGAAATTTCGACGACAATGCTTTGAAACTGGCAAGCGCCTTCTGGCCCGGTCCGTTGACGCTCGTCGTACCTGCAACTCCGGATTGCCCGGTGTCGAGCCTCGCCCGCGCCGGCCTCGACAGTGTGGCGATCCGCGTTCCGGCGCACCCCGTCGCTCTGGCCCTGTTGCGGGCCTTCGGGCGGCCTGTCGCGGCGCCGTCAGCCAACAGATCGGGCCGCATCAGTCCCACTTGCGCCGAACATGTCGCGGATGATCTGGGAGAGCGCGTCGGCATGATCCTCGACGGCGGGCCGACCGAGGTCGGCGTTGAGTCCACGATTGTGTCCTGTCTCGAACCGGAACCGCGCATCCTGCGGCCCGGTGGCGTGTCGCGCGAGGACATCGAACACGTGCTCGGTCGCAAGCTCGCAGCACCGCAAATCGACGAAGACGCCGAAGCAGAACATCTCCTCGCACCGGGCATGATGGCCTCCCATTATGCCCCGCGAGCCATGGTTCGGCTGAACGCAGAAAGCGCCCGACCGGGTGAGGCAATCCTTGATTTTGGCGCGCCGATTCCTGGGCCTGCCGATGCGATCCGGCGCAACCTCTCGGGTTCGTCCAATCTAACTGAAGCAGCCGCAAACCTCTTCGCCGCGCTGCGATTTCTCGACGACAACCGCACAACCTCCATCGCGGTGGCGCCTGTTCCCGCAGACGGGCTTGGCGAAGCCATCAACGATCGCCTGTCGCGCGCCGCTGCGCCGCGCTGAAAACGCCAGTTGCGCAGTCATCAATCCGGAGTACCTTGCATCCACGCAAGGTTGGCGGCGGCGCGTCCTGACCTGTCGCCCCGTACCGCAGGAGGCTGCATGCCCGGTTCAACCTCGTGGGATGAATTCCGCCTCGTGAAAGCGGTGGCCGACGCCCATTCGCTGGTCGGGGCTGCCGAAATTCTCGGCGTCAATCATTCCACCGTGTTCCGGCGTCTTGGTGCGCTGGAAGAATCGCTCGGCACAAGGCTGTTTGAGAGATCGCGCATCGGTTACGAACCAACCCCTGCGGGCGAGGAAATGATTATGCTCGCCGGCCGCATGTCGCAGGAGATCAGCGACTTCGAGCGCAGCGTTGCGGGTCGCGACGTCAAACCTGCTGGCGATCTGCGCGTTACCACCAACGATACGTTTCTGGCCTATTTTCTGGCGCCAGTGCTGACAAGTTTCAGCCGCGCCTATCCGGATATTCGCATCGACCTCATCGTGGCGAATTCGGCGCTGAACCTGTCACGCCGCGACGCCGATGTAGCGCTGCGCGCCACTGTCGATCCACCCGATACGCTCGTGGGACGCCGCATCGCCCCGATCGTCTGGAGCCGATACGCCAGCGCCGACTGGCTGACGGCTCACCCGGATGTCGATGAGGATTCGGCGCCTTGGGTTGGCTTCGGCGATGCTCTGAGCACATTGCGCCCGGCGCGCTGGCTGTCGCAGAATGTCGCCGTCCATCGCATCCGAAGCCGCGTGGATTCACTTGTCGGCATCGCCCGCATGGTGGGCGCAGACGCCGGCATCGGGCTGCTGCCCTGCTTTATCGGCGACCGGACGCCGGGCCTCGTGCGTATCGGCCACACGCTGCCGCCTTTCGGCGAATCCATCTGGCTGCTGACCCACCCGGACATCAAGAATTCCGCGCGAGTTCGCGCCTTCATGGATTTTGCCGGGGCGGAACTGGCCCGCATGAAGAAAATGCTGCAGGGCGAGTAGAAGCATTTGCTTGAACTGGTGGTGTCGCCGACCTTCAGCTTCTTGGAAAATCGCATCGTTTTTGCGAAAAATCGCTATCCACTTTTTCGCACGATGCTCTAGCATTGCCCCAACGCGGCCGGCAGCGCCGCACGGGGAGAGAAACATGCGCAACGCTCGACGCAGTGCATTTGCGGCGCTCTGTATTTTATCGACCGCCAGCGTTCAGGCAGCAGATCAGGCTTTGATCGACGCTGCGAAAAAGGATGGCGAAGCCATCTGGTACACGACCCAGATCATCGATCAGTTCGCCAAACCCGCCGCCGATGCGTTTCAGAAGAAATACGGAGTCAGGGTTACGCCGGTGCGCGCCGACAATGCGCAGATTTCATTTCGTGTTCTGAACGAAGGCGCCGCCGGCAAATTGCAGGTCGACGTCATCGACGGCACCGCCGCATCCACCGCCCTGCAAAAGGCCGGCTTCATCATGAAGTGGCAGCCCGACACCGCGACGCGACTCGCGAAGGAATATCGCGATCCCAACGGTTACTGGACCGCGACCAATCTCTTCATCATGACGCCCGGATACAACACGAACCTCATCAAAAAGGGCGCCGAACCACGCACATTCGAGGATCTGCTCGATCCGAAATGGAAGGGCAAGATGGCGTGGTCGGGCCCCTCGTCCACTTACCAGACCGCCAATTTCGTCGGCCTCGTGCTGGCCGAAATGGGGGAGCAGAAAGGTCGCGCCTATCTGCAGCAACTCGGCAAGCAGGCGATTACCGAAGTCGCCGGTTCAGCGCGTCAGGTTCTCGATCTGACGATGGCGGGCGAATATCCACTCTCGCTGATGATCTTCAATCACCATACGATCATCAGCGCCGCACAGGGCGCGCCCACAGCCTGGATTCCCATGCAGCCGGCGCTTGCGACCTTGTCGGTGATTTCCGTCACGCAGGGCGGGCCGCACCCCAATGCCGGCAAACTTTTTGTCGACTATCTGCTGTCAACTGAAGGCCAGCAGCAGTTTCGCACTGCCGGCTACATTCCGGTCGATCCCGATGTGCCGCCGCAAAATCCGGAACTGCGCCCGGACGGCAAAAACTTCCGGGCCATTTTCATGAACCCGGAAGAATTGCAGGACAATCTGGCCTACTGGAAAAAGACCTACGACGAGTATTTCAGGTGATCTGCCACGCCAGCGCCAACTGAAACCGCTTCATCGTCTACCGCACTTTTTGCGGGTGCGTCTCAATTCCCCTTCACGATCACCGGCTGGATCGTGAACACGGATGGCTCACTCGCATCGACCGTGACGCGCACCCAGTGAATGGCCGGGCTGCCGAAGGTTTGTAGGCGGGTCAGGTTGGGCAGCAGCTTGGTGGGGCTGTAGAGCGGCTTGTCGACCTTGAAGAAATGCGTGTCGCCATGCACGACCAGCACCTGACCGTCATACTTTTCGGTCTCGGCGACGATCTTGCTCAGGAAGGCCGTGTAACCGGAGAACTTCGCTTCCTTGCTCTCGTCGTGTTCCTCGGTCTCCGGCAGATCGAAGCCCGGGTCGCCCTGCCACACCAGCACAACGCCAGCCGCCTTGTCGGTGCGAGCCTTTGCAAAAATGTCGTCCAGCCATTTGATGTTCGCAGCGTCACGCTCGATATATTCTGCATTGTCGGCGTCGCATTGCTCGGCCTTGCGGACGCTCTTTTCAGTGCAGTCCTTTTCGCCCAGAACCTTGTTGTTATTGCTGCCCGGCACATTGAGGCCCGCGAAAACAACGCCGCCATAAGAGAATCGGAAATTCTCGACAAACTTTTCACCAAGCTTGCCTTGACGCTCGACCGCCATCTTCGTCTTGCCGAGGCTCTCCATGCCGGGGATCATGGTCTTGCGCGTGTAGGCGAGCCGCTCCAGATTGTCGTAGCCGCCGTTGTTCACGCGGTGACAATCGGTCCATTCATTATCGCCCGGCACATAATGCACCGGCTTGTTCATCTTGCCGAACATCTCCAGCGCTTCCTGAAAGATATTGTCGGTACATTTCGAACTGCCGTCCTTGATGTCGCCGTCGTAAATCGAGAAATCGATATTCGAGGCGTTGATGCTGTCGAGCAGAGCAGGGATTTTCGGCGCATCATTCGCCTTCGCGTAAGGCATGTCGCCCCACAGGCCGAAGGTGAATTTCTGGCTCTGCGCCGTCGTCGGCGCAGGCATCAGCGCGACCCCGAGACCGAAGGCCGCCAGCATGGCGGTCATGCCGATCTTGAATTGTTTGATGTTGAATTGATCGCGCATGTCGCAAGCCCTCTCTGGTTAATAAAACCGATAGAGACAGCGCTTGAAGCTTTTATGTCAGTTCCGCGACAGTTTTCACACAATCGTCGCGCAGCGACTTAACGCTGCGCAACATTCAGACAGGACGGATATTTTTCCGCGGCTGCGGCAAGCGCCAGCATCTGCAATGTCGCCGGATAATAGCGCGAATGATCCACTTTCATCAGAGACGGCGCAAACGCCTGTCCGGTCGCCGCGCACTGGGCCAGCGCCACAACGGCGCGATAACCCGCGTCCCGCAGGGCTTCTTTCGGCTTGCCGGATTTGAGATCAATCACAGCCGGATTGTCGCCCTCGGGGCCTTTCCAGAAACTTGTGAAAGATCCCAGCGCTTTCGGACTCGATGCGCTCGACCACGCCAGATAGAGCGGAATGCGGATCGACTCGTAGCCGAAAACGCCCGGCTGAAACTGCGCCGGCTGAAGCTGCGCCGTCGCCATCGAAATCCAGTCCGCCGGCAGGCCCGAAGGGCCGAAACGCGCTTTCTCGACCAGCGCAACCGAACTGCGGCGCAACCCGCCCCAGTCGACTTCCGGCGCAACGCTTTTGAGTTCGTCGAAAGCCGGGAACACTAGATAAGACAGATTGATCACCGGCCCGTCCGGCATCTGATCACGACCAAAACCGAACGACGCAGGCGGCAGCACCGGCGCAGCCGGGTTGCTCTTGTCGATCAGTTTTCCGACCGCAAGCGCGATGCGCCTTGAAGCCATGCGGTAATCCGAACTGTTCCAGCGTTTTGCGGCGCGCGCCAGCGCCCACGAAATCAACAGATCGCCGTCTGTTGCGTTATTATTGTCCCGAATGTTAGGCGTCTGGCCCGGATGCCAGCGCCAGGCGGCCAGATTGTCGCCGCGCACAAACAGGTTTTGCGCCGCCCATGTCCACAGACGTCCAAAGGTCTCGCGATCATTCGCCATGACGGCAAGCAACATGCCGTAGCCCTGCCCCTCGCTGTGGCTGACGCCGCCGGTGTCGATATCGACCAAACGACCATCCGGCTGGATAAACTTGTCGCGATAGGCTCGCCACGCGTCAGCCGGCACCGCGACCGCCGGAGCAGGGGCGGCGATCGGCACAAAGGCCATGCGGTCCGCCGCCTCAGTGACGGAGGTGGAAAGCAGGCCGATGGAGAATGCCGCAAGAGCAGCGCGAACACGAGAACGCGACATCGGATGTTCCTGACCCCTAAGGGGTGGAGAGATGGAGGCTTTGGGTCTCTATCTGCGGCAGAATATCCTAAAAAGATTTAACGCCGGCAGGGTAAGACGCAAACAATCTGCCGGATCAGGCAGTTTTCATCTTCGCATGCCAGATTTTCTCAAAAATCGGGCCGGAAAAGAAAAAGGGCCGGCGAACCGACCCTTTTCCAAACCCTTTGATCAAAATTCAGATCGCGCCGCTGATCCACTTGACCAGCTCGCCCTTGGGGGCCGCGCCGACCTTCTGGGCCGCCAGCTTGCCGTCCTTGAACAGCATCAGCGTCGGAATCGACCGGATGCCGAGCTTGCCGGCGACGCCGGGGTTCTCGTCCACGTTCAGCTTGGTGATCTTCACCTTGCCGGCCATTTCGGTGGAAATTTCTTCCAGCGACGGGCCGATCATCTTGCAGGGGCCGCACCATTCGGCCCAGAAATCCACCACGACGGGCTCGGTCGACTGCAGCACGTCAGCCTCGAAGCTGGCGTCGGTTGTCTTGATGGTCGCCATTATGCCCTCTCGATAAAAAATGCGGGATGATTCCCGCAACGTTGGCCGAAACCTAGGAACGCCCCCCGCCGCCGTCAAGCGCGGCAGGCGCGCATCACACATGCTTTACCGTCCTGTGACGCGCGCAACCGCCGCATCGAGCTGCGCCACGTCAAGCTCCACCACCGCCGGGCCAGCCGTCCAGACCAGCAGCGCCCGCACCGGACGGTCCGGATAAAGCTGCGACAGAACCGCCCGGTAAAGCCCCAACTGCGTCACATAGGCCTCCGGCGTCTCGTCCCCCCCTCGCGGTCGTCCGGTCTTGTAGTCCGCTGCCAGCACCATGTCGGGCAGGACCGAAAGGCGGTCGATCTGGCCAGCAATTTCCACATGCTTGCCGTTTGGCCGCAGCAGGCGTCCGGCAATCGGAACTTCGACACGAGAGCCCGGCGCGAACAGATCCGCCAGCGCAAGATCGTCCAGCAAACCCAGAGCCTCGATCAGAATGCGCTCGCGCTGTTCGCCCGAAAGGCCAGCGCCGCGCGCCGTCAGAAAACGCCTGCCGATGTCGCCGCGACGCGCCGGATCGATCTCGGGCAGATGCTGAAGCAGCGCGTGCATCAGTCGCCCGGCGATTGCTGCTGACGCACCCGCCAGATCCGCTCCGGCGGGTTCGCGCACCTCGTTCTGGTCTGCTGCCGCCAGGGCCGTCGAGGGCGAAACCGGCGGCGCGGGCGCGGCCTCGAAAGGCGCGGGCCGTCTCAACCAGTCCGGCAAGGCAAGCGGCGCAACAATCGAGGCGGGTTTGATCTCCGGCGAAGGTAACCGCATTCCCGGCCCGAAGCGGAGCACGTTCTCGCTCGCATCCCACCACGACGGCTCCTCGCGGCAATGCGGTCCGAGCGCATTGCGGACGATATCGTACCAGCCCTTTTTGGGCCGCTGAACGCCATAGAAGCCGGCGATGTAAAGCCGCTCCTCGGCGCGCGTCATCGCCACATAAAGCAGCCGCCGATATTCCTCGTCCTGCGCGTCGCGCCCGCTCTGGCGGATTGCATCCAGCGCAGCCGGATCGTGTTTCGATCCTCGCGCCCAGACGAGCCGCTCGCTATCACGCGTCTCGGAAAGATCGAAAATTTTCGGATCGTGCCGTCCAGATGGCGAGCCCATCGTGTCGGGCAGAAATACGATTTTCGACTCAAGCCCCTTGGCGGCGTGAACCGTCATCACCCGCACCGCATCGCCGGCGGCTTCCATATCGCGTTTGATCTCGATTTCGGCGCTTTCGAGTTCGTGCAGAAATGTCACCAGCGAAGGCGGGCTCATCCGCTCATGGGTCAGCGTCAGGCGAATGAATTCATCGATAGCGTCACCGGCTTCAGGCCCGAGGCGCGCAAGCATCTGCCTGCGCCCGCCGCCTGCGCCCAGAATGCCCGAATAGAACCGGAAGGGCGAAAGGTCACGCGCCTGCATGCGCCAATGCGCCAGCAACTCGGCCGCCGCCCTGTGCCGAGGCTCCGGAGAATTCTCCAGCGCCTGCGCCAGCGAACCCTTGCGGTTCGGCGCCAGCGCAATCAGATCATCGTCATCGAGACCGATCAGCGGCGATTTCAGCACGCAGGCCAGCGTGAGATCGTCTTCCGGCAAAAGCGAGGCGCGACCAACCGCCACAAGATCCATCACCGCAATATGTTCGTTCAGCACCAGACGATCCGCGCCCGCAACCGGCACTCGCGCGTCTTTCAACGCCCTGATGACAGCTTCGAAAAATCCGCTGCGGCTGCGTACGAGAATCAGAATGTCGCCAGCCCTGATCTTGCGGGGAGCACCGTTGTCTCCATGCACGGCTTCCGTCGACTGCGGCGACAGCCAGTCGCGGATGAAGCCCGCGATGCGCCGCGCGACGATGACGGCCGGATCGGATCCGTCTTGTCGGTCGAGCGGAAGTTTCCATTCGGCGGGATTTTCGACGCCTGTCGCCGCAATCTCGTCCCATATTTCCACCAGTCCCGGCAGATCACGCTTCCACGATTCATGCGGCGTCCAGACATTGTCGTCCTTGGCGACCACACCGAAACGATTGGCAGCATCGTCGAACACACAATCGACCGAATCCAGCACGGCAGCTGCCGAGCGAAACGAAAGGTTGAGACGGATCGACTCAAACGCCTCTCCGGCATGTGCGATGCGCTCGCCGAACTGCTTTCGCATCTTGTCGAAAGTGCCCGGCTCCGCGCCCTGAAACGAAAAGATCGATTGCTTCTCATCGCCGACGGCGAAGAAAGTGCGCGAATGGCCGCGCGCCCCCTCGCCCGACATGAACTCCTCCGCAATGGCCTGCAGAATGCGCCATTGTTGCGGCGACGTATCCTGTGCCTCATCGACCAGAATATGATCGATGCCTGCGTCCAGCTTGTAGAGCACCCAGGCGGCCTTCGATCTCGTCAGCAACCGATGGGTGCGCTCGATCAGATCATCGAAGTCCAGAAGTCCGCGCAAAGATTTCAGTTCGGCATAGGCGACCAGAATGCGCTCGATCACATAGAACAGCGCCACGCTGCGCTCGACCGCCTGCGCACAGCGGTGCTTGTCCAGCAACCGAACCAGCCGTTCCTGTTCGGCGTCCATGCGGGCTACCAGATCAGGATTTGAGTCGCGAACTTTCTTGACGATATAGCTCGCCGCTCTTGGGGCACGATCCTTCGTGAGAAAGACCAGCAGGTAGGCAGCTAGTTTGCTATCGACCGGCGCCAGCGCAGCAGTCGCCAGACGATTGCCGCATGTATTCTTGCCCGAACCGTCAGCCCCGAGCGCCTGCGCAATGGAGGCCCATGATTTGGGATCAATCCCGTCCTGCATAATTTCGCGTTCAACGGACGCAACGTCCTCGCCTGCTGCGAGCCCCATTTTGTCGCCAAGCGCGAAGCCCCAGTTGCGCGCGCCCTGATGATTCCGGATGGCCTCCGCAATGGCGGTCCTGTATTTCAGAGCCGCCGAAATAAGGTCGCCAAAACCGGTCTCGGTTGTTTCCGCCGACAGCACGGCAAGCGCCCTGGCGGACTCTGAATGCTCCTCGCGCGCCGCATCCGCAAAGGCCCGGGCGCGCGCTATCGCCAGCATTTCCTGTTGCTCGTCCTCGGCCAGCACTTCAAATCCGGCGGCCACATTGGCCTCGAACGGAAACAGGTGCAGAAGACGCTCGCAGAACGCATGGATAGTTTGAATCTTCAATCCGCCAGGCGTTTCCACAGCACGCGCGAACAGCCGTCGCGCGCGCACCAGCATGGCGGGTTCGGGAACTTCGCCGCCCTGCATTCTGGCGATCTCGCTCGCCAGCGCGGCATCGTCCAGACGCGTCCAGCCCGACAGCGTGCTGAACACCCTTAGCGACATGTTAGCAGCGGCCGCCTTGGTGAAGGTCAGGCACAGGATTTTCGACGGCGGCGCGCCTTCGAGCAGAAGACGCACCACACGTTGTGACAGAACATGCGTCTTGCCCGAACCCGCATTGGCCGACACCCATGCCGACACATCGGGTCGCGACGCCTGCGCCTGCCGTCTTTGCGTATCGAGCGGAACTTCGCGGCTCATTCGTTGCCGCCTTCCCGATTGCCAGCGGACCATTCCTTCACGCGCGCCAGATGATCGTATTCTGCATATTTATGAATGAACTTCACATAGGGCCGCGACGGATAGGAACGATCCGGCGAGCGAAACTCGTTGAGCAAATCCAGCAATCCGGCAAAGTGATCCGTGACGAGCGTGTCCAGTAATGGGTCCCTGTCGCCAACCTTGCGCACGCCGATATCGTCTTTCGCAAGAAGCTTGATGTAGCGCGCATCGCTCACAACGCTGCCCGCAGGTATAGCCGCAAAGCCGCCCCGCTCCACGATTGCAGCTTCCAGCGTCAGTTGCGGCGCGAAGCCGACGTTGATTTCAAGAGGCGACGGCGGCGCGCCAGTCTTGAAGTCGATCAGCGCGATTGTTCCGTCCCGAAGCTTTTCGATGCGATCCGCCTGTGCGCTCAGCCGGAACCGCGAACCGTCCGCGAGGGTCAAATCAAGCGAACCTGTCTGCTCGACAAGAATGGAATCAAGATCGGCGCGGCGCTCGCCCTCCCATTCGACATAGGACACGAGCGTCGCCTCGATGCGCGGCCAGAAGAAGGTTCTGAACTCGGCGTCTTCGAGGCGTTCCCGGAAAGCCTTGCGCGCCCTCTCGATCAGCCTGTGTCCAGCTCCGGGCGGCAGAGCGCCGTGTGGAAAATCGACGACGAAATTCGCCACGATCTCGTGCATGATCGTGCCTGTTTCGCGGGGGCAGAGATCGGCGGCCAGACCATCCAACGGCTTGAGACGCAGAATCCGTTCTGCATATATCGAATAGGGATCGCGCCGCAGAGTCTCGATCCGCGTCACGCTCAGCGATGTCGGGCGCAAATCTACCGGCGGCTTCGGCAAAGGTGGCGGCAAAACTATCGGCGCTGCCGGTCGATCTATCTGCTCGGCCAGCGCCTGCAGCCTTTTTCCGCGCGCAACGCAATCGTCCCAGACCGCCTGCCCCGCAATGGCTTTCATGCGCTGCAGAAAACGCGACGGCACGGTTGGCGATCCGTCCCGCTTGGCGCTGCGGCTGATCAGCACACGGCGCGACCCCATGAGTTGCACAAAGTCATGCGCCGTCTGACCAAGTCGTCGTTCGGGCGGCGACAACCCCAGCTGTTCACGCATGGGTCGATTGAGAAACGGATCGCCTTTCGCCTGTGGTGGCCAGATTGTCTCGTCCAGTCCGCCAAGCAAAATGAAATCAGCATCCAGCAGACGGGCTTCCAGCAACCCAAGAATCTTGACGCGCGGATGTGAGCGGCGCGGACCGCGCACGATTGCCTCGGCCGCAAGCTGATCGAAGAAAGCCGCATAGACATCAGCCTCCATCGCTTCCGGCAGCATGGACGCGCTTGCCGCAAGATCGGCCAGAAGGGTTTCAAGCGTCTCGCGCGCATCCGCTTGCAGCCGATGTTCCGTACTGCCCGCCATGACATTTACAATGGCGCGCCTGTGCGCCTCGATCCAGTCGGCAAGCGAAGCGCTATTGTGCAGGAGCCGCAATGGCGCAAGTGCTTCGTCGATCTCTTGCGCCAGATGCGCGAGCTCAATCCACTCGTCTGCGCTCACGGCCTGTAATGCCGGATGAGCATGCCGATCTACGGCCGACGTCTTGGCTAAAAGAATGCGTTCGGCAAGTTTGCCTGATTTTTTTATCGGCTGACGCAGCACAGCGCCTTCGAGCAATCGGCCAAGGTGCTCCACTGACTTCCGCGTCCGCCCGAAGCACGCGAGTGAATGCGAGATCAACGCAAGCAGCCGCGCATCCTCCGTTTCGTCGGCGCACGCGATGGCAAGCCGAGCCAGCGCCCCAACGAGCGTCGTCCCAAGCGAGTCACCACCGGAATCATCGACATCTATGTCCCAGCGCGCCAGTTCCGCCTGGACACGCTGCGCCAAAGAGCGATCGGGCGTCGCAAGCGCAATCGTCGCGCCGTCAATTTCGAGCGCCTCGCGAATGCTGATAGCAAGAGCCAGCGCTTCCTCGCGCTGGTCCGCAGCCTCGACAATAGCGACATCGGCCAGCGCGGCGACAATTTTCTCAGCCGAAATGATTTTGTCGACCGCCCGCCAGCGATCGGTTGTTTCCGCGGGCCGCATAGCCTCGCTGAGGAAAACATCACGCATTGCCAGTAGCGGATCGATGATTCCAAGCGGTCGGACATCTTCACGCGCAATTCCCAGCACCGGCAACAGACGCCGCAACGCCGATTGCGGGTGGCTGGCGGCTGCGCCAGCGCCTTTCGCATCGCCGCCGATTTGCGTCCAGCTTTCTTCGTCAAGTCTCAAATCGAGGCCAGGCAGAACAACCGCGCCGCGTGGCGCGCGTGCGATGGCGGCCAGCAGGTGGGCCGTCGCCTTGTTCGTGCCGGTCGACCCGATGGCGATCACCGGAGCATCGCTGTTCTCGCCACGATCAAGGCGCGCAACTTCGGCTTCGACGAGCAGAACCTGTCTGGCAGCCGCATCCAGACAATCGATCTCAATCAGATAGTTCGGCCACGCCTGCGCTGCGATCTTCAAGAATTCGAGCGTGATGCGCCAGTAAGGGTCGAATTCGTCGGTCGCCAGCGGTCGCAACGCATCCCACGCGACGCCCTCGATAATCATTTCGTCGATCAGGCCCGCAAGCTCGCCCGCAAGCCGCCATGCCTGCGGGGGCGATGTGGCTACCAGCAAGGCTTCGTCAGGATCGACAATTGCTTTGTCGTTTTCATCGACGGATACGATGGCGCGCTTGAGCGAGCGGCCCCAGTCGAGGATCAAGCGTGTCAGAACGGTGCGCCGGGCGATATCGCCAATCGCCGGAGCAAGACCGAGCGACAGATCATCAGAAATGGAATCGTCGAGCAGGAGGCCGGTCTCGATGTTTTCCATTTGTCCGAGTGGCACGATGCGCGGCAGGATCGCAGCATCGCCCGGCAGACAGCGCAAAATCTCCGACGCCAGCGCTCGCGCGGCCCGGCGTGTCGGCACATAGATCGTCGTGTTCGCGATCGCCAGCGGATCCGCAGAGGGATCGAAACCATCGATCACCTCGCCGTCGATCAGCGCTCGCGCAAAGGCAGGAAGAAAGCTGACCCCGGGCGCAATCGTAAAAACATTCGGACGCCTGGCGCCGGCCATCAGTTCGTCGAGCGCGCAATGGCGCGCTCTGCCTCGCCGACAGCATCCGGCGTACCCACATGAAGCCAGAGACCCTCGAGCCTTTGTCCGTAAAGGCGACCCTGCGCTGCCGCATTGAAGAAGAATGGCGCGAGGCGAAACACATCGCGCGTTTCGTCTGCAAATAATTCCGGCTTGATGATCCCGACGCCCGTATAGACGAACGGCGCGACATCGCGTTCCTCGCGCTTCTGCAACTGACCTTCCGCGTTCATGGTAAAATCGCCTGGCCAGTCGACGCCGACGCTCGTGGCGGAAGCCGCCACAAGCAGCAGCGCATCCATGCGCGCGGGATCCCAGGCTTGCGCCAGACGCCTGATATTGGACGACGGACCTTCCACCCAGAAGGCGTCCGTGTTGCACATCAGGAACGGTTCCTTGCCCAGCAACGGCAACACTTTCTTGATGCCGCCCCCCTGATCGAGCAATTTGTCGCGCTCATCGGAAATCACGATACGGGGCGAAATGCGTGCGCGCAGATGCGCCTCGATCTGATCCGCCAGATAATGCACATTGACGATTGCGGTTTCGATTTCATCCAGCGCCAGCCTGTCGAGCACATGGTCGATCAGCGCGCGACCGGCGACTTCGACAAGCGGTTTGGGCTGCGTGTTGGTCAGCGGCCGCATGCGGGTGCCGAGGCCTGCTGCAAAAACCATGGCGTTGCGGATCGGGCTGACTAGCATCGTCTCCTGCCGGGGTTTCTGAACTACGTGCGGGCTTCGAACACGCGCGGCATGTTCAGTTCGTGCCACCCGCGCAATTCCGCCAGAGCGGGATGCTCGAGATTCTTGGCGAGATAATGTTCGACGCGCGGCAGATGCGC
>CANJWR010000062.1 GCA_947478455.1 Beijerinckiaceae bacterium
ACGCTACGCTCCGCACGCCTCGATGCGTGCGACACCACAACTCACAAGGGCTCATGCAGCCCTTTTCTCTCAACCAGACTGGTACACTTTTACGCCGCCATCTGGCACAATTTGTCGCCGCCATTGACAGACGGCCACTTTCGGAAAACGCGGCGTAGCCGTGAAGAATCGCCAGGCACCGCAGGCGGTCGGCGCCTTTGCGCCCGCGATGCGGAGCAATCCCGCGCAGAGCCAGAGCCCTGCTGTCGAAATTTCTTCGACCGGCGTTCCTCTGGCGGAGATCGCCAAAAAGATCATGCAACGGGAGCCGGGCGAGGCGTTTCTGGAGGCCCAGGAGCGCGACACCTACGTGGTGCCCACCAAGCCCGTCGCCTGGGGACTCGCGATCCTGGCTGTGACCTGCCTGCAGGCAGGTATGATCATTCTCGAATCCCGCAACAAGTCGGTCAATCTTGCCGGCGTTGTGACGATGGAAGTCGAGACGGTCCAGAGCGCCATCGCGCTGAATCTCGCCGCCAGCCTGTTTCATGGCTTCGAGGTCACCACCAAGGTCATCATGGTGGTTCATTCAATCATGCTACGCATGAAAAAGGCCAGCATGCTGGCCTATTGCGTGGGCGGCTGCCTGGTCACCGCAGCCTTTGCGCTGGTCCGGTTCTATCTGGGCGGCCTCCCTGACGATCACATTCTGGCCGCCTATTCCCACAGGCTCGGCAATCATGGGCCCGAACACGGATGGCTCGTCGAACTGGCGAGCGGAGCCGCAGCCGGATTCTTCTACCGCGTCTTTGCCGGAGCCCGTCGCGTCTGACCTGCCTTTGACACTTTCATCCAGCCAAGCCCCTTTCACCCATGCAGCCTCAAACAGCCACTTTCGGCAAACGCCCAGCCAAAGCCCGGCCCAAAATGGCCGAGCTGCCGACGTGGCAGCCGCCGGCCGTGGAGGAAGAGGTCGAGACCGTCGAGAATCCGGAACAGCCGAAAAAGGAAGCGCGCTACTGGGGCGACGACGATCCCAACGCTCGCTACAAGCGCATGGCGGCCGTGATCGGCGTTCGCCGGGAGGATCGCCGTCTCAGCGGCAAATTCGAGGTTCCCCAGTCGACGCTCGCGTGGCTCGCGGCGACCTTCGCGGTCGCGGTCGCGCAGCTGGCCATTCTGGCCTGGTGGCCGCAGAAGACAATCGAGTTCCGCGCCCTCATTATAAACTATCAGGGCGAAGGCCCTGATCCGATGACGCTTAAATCCTACACGACGATCGCCAACTGGTTCGGACTATGCATCGTGTGGGGCTTCGAAATCGTGCTGCCGATCAGGATGCTTTTGTATCCCTATCTGAACACCCTGAACCGTCTCAGCTTTTCTGCCTACATTCATGGCGGAGCCTTCATTTCCGCACTCATGGCCGGTCTGTGGTTCGGTCTCGGGTTCCTTAAAAAGGGTGAAGGCCTCGAGGGCTTCCTGCAGAGTATGGGCAACAAGGGGCCGATTATGAACGGCTGGTTCCTGGAAGTCATGCTCGGCGCCCTCGCGGGCGGTGTTTTCCGTCTCGTTGCGGGCTTGCGCGAAAAGTTCGAAGACGAATTACCCGAAAGAAAAAAGCTGCTCTACAATTCGGAAGGCGTCTTCAAGCCCGAACAGCGAAAATAGATCATTTTCTGTTCGCCGCGTGGAGGCTGGCCGGAATTCGCGCGTCTGTATTCGAACAAGCCGAAGCGCTATCCCGCTTCTTGTCGGTATGATCGTCACTCTTGAGCCTGATCCGGAATTGCCGAGATCGCGCCAGGCACGTTTGCAAAAAGTCCCGGCGTAAACTCTAAGCCACGCTCCGCACTGCCTCGCCCGAACGGCGCGCGGCGATGAAGTCTTTGGTCGCAGAATGCGGCATGGGCCGCGCGATCAGATAGCCTTGGATCTGCTCGCAACCCACTTCGCGCAGTGAGTCGAATTGCCCCTGCGTCTCGACGCCCTCCGCTGCGACAGCCATGTTGAGATCGCGCGACAGACGCACGATGGCCCTGATGATCGCCAGACTCTCGAACTCGGACTCCACATTCAGCACAAATGAACGATCAATCTTGAGTTTGCTGAACCTGTATTCACGCAGATAGCTGAGCGACGAATAGCCAGTGCCGAAATCGTCCAGCACGATCCGCACATTGAGGCCAGTCAGGGCCGCCAGCGTCGACTGGACGATGCCGGTTGTGTCGAGCAGCAGGGATTCGGTGACTTCGAGTTCCAGCCGGTGCGGCGCCAGACCCGTGACCGCAAGCGCCGACTGGACTGCGATAAACAGACCCGGCGACTGAAACTGCGCCGGCGACAGATTGACCGCCACGCGCACGTGCTCCGGCCATTCGAGCGCCTGCCGGCAGGCCTCGCGGACAGCCCATGCGCCGACGGGCCCGATCAGGCCGGTTTCCTCGGCAATTGGAATGAAATCAACTGGACTCAGAATGCCCAGCGTTCGATGGTTCCAGCGGATCAGCGCCTCGAAGGTTTCGATCTCGCCGGTCGCAGCCGCCACAAGCGGTTGATAGTAAAGCTCAAGACCGCCGTGCTCGAGGGCCTGCCGCAAATCGCGCTCAAGCTGATGCCGACGCTTAGCGGCCGTATCGAGCGACGCTTCGAAGAAAAACCAGCGGCCGCGGCCTTCATCCTTGGCGCGATACAGAGCAAGATCGGCGTGACGGATGAGTGTATCGGCATCATCCGCATCGCTTGTCACATAGGCAATCCCGATACTGACGCCAACAGACGCCTTACCGCCGCCAAGCATGAACGGCGCGCTGAAGTGTTTCGCCACGCGATCGGCAATCGCCTCTGCCTGATGACGGCCAAGCAAGGCGTTGGTCACGATGGCGAACTCGTCGCCACCCAGACGCGCAACGGTTCCAAGCCCTCTGACGGCAGCCTGAATGCGCTCGGCGACCTGCCTGAGCAGAACGTCGCCGACCGGATGGCCCTGCGTGTCGTTGATGATCTTGAAGTTGTCGAGATCGAGCAGCAACAGGGCGAAAGAATCGCCGTTACGCTGCAGGCGACGCAGGGCGCGGCAGATATTGTCGTTCAGCGAAATCCGGTTGGGCAAACCGGTCAGCGAATCGAACTTCGCCAGATATTCAATTTTCTGCCGCGCCTCGCTGGCGATGGTTACATCGCGCCCGACGCCGCTGTACCCTTCAAACGATCCGTCGGACTGGAACACCGGCCGGGCCGTCAGCGACCAGATCCGGTTGACGCCCTGAATGCGAACCGGAATTTCCATGTCGCGGAAGGGTTTCCTGTCCCGCATCTTGTGCAGGACGTTGCGAAGCGAGTCGATCTCGCCGGCTGAAAACTCGACATTGTCGCGCAGCGGCAGACATTCAGTGATGCGTTTGCCGAGAAGATCTTCCTCGCTGATCTGCAGAACTTCGCTGAGGCGCGAAGACACATGCTGGATTCGGTAGTTTCTGTCGACCATCCACAGCCAGTCGCTGCCATGCTCCTCGAAATCGTTCAGCAGAAGACCAATGAAATCGCGCTGCTCGTCACTTCGGATCTGTGCCTCGAGCCGCGAACTCAACAGCATCGACAAGGACCTGGAACTGGTCGAGATCACTGCCATATAGATGCCGTTCAGCCCCAGCATCACCATCGTGGTAACGCTGGGATACATGAGAAGCGCACCAGTCGAGCCAATCGCCAGAATGCCTGAGAAGATGGTCGCTGCTGCCGGGATCGTCGCAAGCGCAAAGCCGCTGCCGCACAACATGCCCGCAACCGTACAGGCGATCAGAAGGCGCTGGTTCTCATCGCCCTGATGGAAAAACAACGCCGGCAGGAGCGCCCAGGCAACGCCCAGAACTGCCGTATGAACCACGGTCCGTCGTATGCCGCGCATCGAGGCCGACCGGGGCGCCGGAACATGACGCTTCTGCCACCAGTGCAGGATCGAATATCCGGCTGCAACCGAGACGACCGACGACCAGAGCAGAACGCCATCGAAGGCCGCGCTGCGTTGGAACGTGACAGCCAGAATGATCGCGATCGCAATATTGGCCGCCATCATCCATGGCGTGTAACGGCGCACAGCCTCGATCTGCGCAGCCCGCACGCGCCCGGCCACCACCGGACCAAGTTCCCGGTCCGTCGATCCCGGAAAGCGTTCTATGAAATCCGTCAGCAATTGCAAAAACTTGGCCTGCCATAACGAAATGAGGCTCAAATCTAGTCGAAATAGGTGAAAACTCTATCAAACCGGATGTGTGCGCCAGATGAATGCCCCAAAACGCAAAACGCCCGGCAAAAACCGGGCGTTCCGTGTATCAAAGACGGCGCAGATCAGCGCGGCAGAACAGTCGCACCCATCAGGTGTTTGTCGACCGAATGGGCGCACTGGCGACCTTCGCGGATCGCCCAAACGACGAGCGACTGGCCGCGGCGCATATCGCCGCAGGCGAAGACCTTCTCGGCCGACGACTTGTAGGCGACCGTATCAGCCGCCACATTGCCGCGCGGATCGAACTTCAGGCCCAGCGAACTGAGCAGGCCTTCCTGAACCGGCGCCACGAAACCCATCGCCAGCAGAACGAGATCGGCCTTCAGGTCGAACTCGCTACCCGCAATCGGCTGGAACATGTTGTCGACGCGCGTCACGCGCAGCTTCTTCACCGCGCCATTGTCGCCGATGAATTCAACCGTATTGACCGCAAAATCGCGTTCCGCGCCTTCCTCGTGGCTGGACGAGGTGCGCAGCTTCAGCGGCCAGTCCGGCCACGTCATCAGCTTGTTTTCCTTTTCCGGCGGCTTCGGCATGATTTCGAGCTGCGTGACCGAGAGCGCGCCCTGACGCACCGAGGTCCCGATGCAGTCGGAGCCCGTGTCGCCGCCGCCGATGACCACCACATGCTTGCCGTTGGCGAGAATAGGCTCGTTGGTCTGGACGGCTTCCTTGCCGACACGGCGGTTCTGCTGCGGCAGGAAGTCCATCGCGAAATGCACGCCGTGCAGCTCGCGGCCCGAGATCGGCAGATCGCGCGGCTTTTCGGCCCCGCCAGCCAGAACCACGGCGTCGAATTCCGCCAGCAGTTTTTCTGCAGAAACGTCGACCCCGACATGGGTGTTGTAATTGAACGTCACGCCCTCGACGCTCATCTGGCCGACGCGACGGTCGATGAAGTGCTTCTCCATCTTGAAGTCCGGAATGCCGTAGCGCAGCAGGCCGCCAGCCTTGGCGTTCTTCTCGAACACATGCACATCGTGGCCGGCGCGCGCCAGCTGCTGGGCGCACGCCAGACCCGCCGGGCCGGAGCCAACAATCGCCACCCGCTTGCCGGTCTTCTTCGCCGGGACTTCCGGCTTGATCCAGCCTTCCTTCCAGCCCCGATCCACGATCGCGCATTCGATGGACTTGATGGTGACCGGCTGGTCCTGAAGGTTCAGGGTGCAGGAGGCTTCGCACGGGGCCGGGCAGACGCGGCCCGTGAACTCCGGGAAGTTATTGGTCGAGTGCAGATTGCCCAGCGCCTCTTTCCAGTCGCCCTTGTAGACAAGGTCGTTCCAGTCGGGGATCTGGTTATTCACCGGACAGCCGTTGTGGCAGTACGGGATGCCGCAATTCATGCAGCGCGCCGCCTGATCGCGTGTCGCTTCTTCCGACAGCGGAATCACGAACTCGCGATAGTGGCGGATGCGGTCGGACGCCGGCGCATACTTGCGATCCGTGCGGTCGATTTCGAGGAAGCCTGTTACCTTGCCCATCTTCTTACTCCCCCGCCGCCGCCAATTGCCCGACACCATCCTGCTGCGCCATCAACTCGGTGAGCGCGCGGCGGTATTCGACCGGCATGACCTTGCGGAACTTCGTCTTGAATTCGTCCCAGTGCGCGAGAATGTCCTGACCGCGCGCGGAGCCGGTGTATTTCACATGGTTGGCGATGAGCTGATGCAGACGTTCCGCGTCGAAGCGTGTCATGTCGCCCATCACGTCCACGCGGCCGTGTGAATTGAGATCGCCGCCCTGATGGTTCAGGCGCTGGTTCAATTCCTCTTCTTCCTCGACGGCTTCGAGTTCGACCATCGACAGGTTGCAGCGCTGCGCAAACGTTCCGTCCTCGTCCAGCACATAGGCGATGCCGCCCGACATGCCGGCCGCGAAGTTGCGGCCCGTCTTGCCGATCACCACCACGATGCCGCCCGTCATATATTCGCAGCCGTGGTCGCCGGTGCCTTCCACGACCGCAATCGCGCCCGAGTTGCGCACCGCAAAGCGCTCGCCCGCAACGCCGGCGAAATAGCTCTCGCCCGCAATAGCCCCGTACAGAACCGTGTTGCCGACGATGATCGATTCATGCGCCACGATCTTCGTTGCTTCTTTCGCCGGATAGATGGCGATGCGACCGCCCGACAGGCCCTTGCCGACATAGTCGTTGGACTGGCCTTCGAGTTCAAGCGAAACGCCGCGCGCCAGCCATGCGCCGAAGCTCTGGCCTGCAGTGCCCTTCAGCTTCACATGAATGGTCCCGTCTTCGAGCCCCTCATGACCGTAACGCTTGGCGATCTCGCCCGACAGCATTGCGCCTGTGGTGCGGTCTGTATTGTTGATCGTCGCCTCGATGCTGACCGGCTTGCCGGTGTCGATGGCCGACTGCGCTTCCGCAATGAGCTTGCGATCCAGCACCTTGCCGAGATTGTGATCCTGAGCCTGCGTGCGATAGACGCCCACGTGAGCGGCAACCTTCGGCTTGTGGAACAGCTTGCTGAAGTCGAGACCCTTGGCCTTCCAGTGCTCGATGACCTTTTGGCGATCCAGCATCTGCATCTGGCCGATCATTTCGTTGAACGTCCGGTAGCCCAGTTGCGCCATCAACTCGCGCACTTCCTGCGCGACGAAGAAGAAGAAGTTGATGACGTGTTCGGGCTGACCCACGAAGCGCTTGCGCAACACCGGATCCTGCGTGGCTACGCCCACCGGGCAGGTGTTGAGATGACACTTGCGCATCATGATACAGCCCGCCGCAATGAGCGGCGCAGTCGCGAAACCAAACTCGTCGGCGCCCAGCAGCGCGCCCACCACGACGTCGCGACCGGTGCGCAAACCGCCGTCAACCTGCACGGCGATGCGCGAGCGCAGATTGTTCAGCGTCAGCGTCTGGTGCGTTTCGGCAAGGCCGATTTCCCACGGCGAACCCGCATGCTTGATCGAGGTCAGCGGCGAAGCGCCGGTGCCGCCCTCGAAGCCCGAGATCGTCACATGATCGGCGCGCCCCTTCGAGACGCCGGCCGCAACTGTGCCGACGCCGATTTCAGACACGAGCTTCACCGAGACCTGCGCCGCCGGATTGACGTTCTTCAGATCGTAGATGAGCTGCGCCAGATCCTCGATCGAATAGATGTCGTGATGCGGCGGCGGCGAAATGAGGCCCACGCCCTGCGTCGAATGACGCACCTTGGCGATGACCGCATCGACCTTGTGGCCCGGCAACTGGCCGCCTTCGCCGGGCTTTGCGCCCTGCGCCATCTTGATCTGCATCATGTCCGAGTTGACGAGATATTCGGTCGTCACCCCAAAGCGTCCGGACGCCACCTGCTTGATGGCCGAACGCATGGAATCGCCGTTGGCCATAGGCTTGAAACGGTCGGATTCCTCGCCGCCCTCGCCGGTGTTGGACTTGCCGCCGATGCGGTTCATGGCGATAGCGAGAGTCGTGTGGGCCTCGCGCGAGATCGACCCATAGGACATCGCGCCCGTCGCGAAACGACGCACGATGGTCTCGACTGACTCGACCTCTTCAACCGGAACCGGCTTGCGGCCGTCTTCCTCGGCGGTCTTGATGCGGAACAGCCCACGGATAGTCAGAAGCTGCTCGTCCTGCTCGTTCAGCTGCTTCGCATAAGCCTTGTACTTGTCGAGCGCATTGCCGCGCACAGCGTGCTGCAGCAGCGACACCGAATTGGCCGACCAGGCATGGGCCTCGCCGCGGATCCGGTAGGCATATTCGCCGCCGACCGCCAGCATGTTGCGATAGACTGGCGAGTCGCCGAACGCATCGCGATGACGGCTCACAGTCTCGGCCGAAACTTCCGCCAGGCCCACGCCGCCGATGCGGCTCGCGGTTCCGGTGAAATACTTCTGGACGAATGTGTCCGCCAGCCCGATGGCGTCGAAAATCTGCGCGCCGCAATAGGACTGGTAGGTCGAGATGCCCATCTTGGACATGACCTTCAGCAGGCCCTTGTCGATGGACTTGATGTAACGCTTGACCGCCTCATAACCGTCGACTTCCTCGGGGAATTCGTCGGCCATATCGGCCAGCGTCTCGAACGCCAGATAGGGGTTGATGGCTTCCGCCCCATAACCCGCCAGACACGCAAAATGATGAACTTCGCGCGCTTCGCCGGTCTCGACCACGAGGCCGACAGAGGTGCGCAGACCCTTGCGGATCAGGTGATGATGCACGGCCGCCGTCGCCAGCAGGGCCGGGATCGGAATGCGATCCGGGCCCGCCAGACGATCCGACAGGATGATGATGTTGTAACCGCCCCGCACGGCCTGTTCGGCACGTTCGCAGAGACGATCCAGCATCGCCTCCATGGCGTCTGCGCCGCGCTCGGACGCATAGGTCATGTCGAGAGTCTTCGTATCGAACGAATCCTCGAAATGGCCGATGTTGCGGATCTTCTCCAGATCCTCGTTGGTGAGGATCGGCTGGCGCACTTCCAGACGCTTGCGGGTCGAATTGCCGGCGTGATCGAAGATGTTCGGACGCGGACCGATGAACGACACGAGGCTCATCACGAGTTGCTCGCGAATCGGATCGATCGGCGGGTTCGTCACCTGCGCAAAGTTCTGCTTGAAATAGGAGTAGAGCATCTTGGACTGGTTCGACAGCGCCGCAATCGGCGTGTCGGTGCCCATCGAGCCGACGCCCTCCTCGCCCGTGATGGCCATGGGGGTCATCAGGATTGCAATGTCTTCCTGCGTGTAGCCAAAGCACTGCTGACGATCGAGCAGCGACACGTCGGTGCGCGACGAACGCGGCTCCACGGGCTTGAGGTCTTCGAGAACGATCTGGGTGTTCTTCAGCCACTTTCCGTAGGGCTGGGCGGCGGCGAGCTGCGCCTTCATCTCGTCGTCGGAAATGATGCGGCCCTGTTCGAGATCGACCAGCAACATGCGGCCGGGCTGGAGGCGCCACTTGGTGACGATCTTGTCTTCGGGAATCGGCAGCACGCCGACTTCCGACGCCATCACCACGAGGTCATCGTCGGTCACCACGTAGCGGGCCGGGCGCAGACCATTGCGGTCGAGCGTCGCGCCGATCTGACGACCGTCGGTGAACGCCATCGCGGCCGGGCCGTCCCACGGCTCCATAAGGGCGGCGTGATATTCGTAGAACGCGCGACGCTCCTCGTTCATGAGCGGATTGCCAGCCCAAGCCTCGGGGATCAGCATCATGGCCGCATGGGCGAGCGAATAGCCGCCCTGCACAAGCAGTTCGAGCGCGTTGTCGAAGCAGGCCGTGTCAGACTGGCCCTCGTAGGAAATGGGCCAGAGCTTCTCGATGTCCTTGCCGAACAGGTCCGACGAAACAGACGCCTGACGCGCCGCCATCCAGTTGACGTTGCCGCGCAGGGTGTTGATTTCGCCGTTATGCGCCACCATCCGGTACGGATGGGCGAGCGACCAGGTCGGGAAGGTGTTGGTCGAGAAGCGCTGATGCACGAGCGCCAGCGCGGTTTCGAGGCGCGGGTCGCGCAGGTCATTGAAATAGTCGCCAAGCTGGGTGGCGAGCAGCATGCCCTTGTAGACCAGCGTGCGCGACGACATCGAGACGATGTAGAAGCCCTTCGTGCGCTCGTCCTTCAGGTTGAACGCACGGTTCGAGATGACCTTGCGCAGGATGAACAGGCGACGCTCGAACGTATCCTGATCTGCGACGGACGCGCCCCGGCCGATGAACACCTGACGGTGCACCGGCTCGGTCGGCTTCACGGTCTCGCCGAGACCCGAGGGATCGACAGGTACGTCGCGCCAGCCCAGAAACGTCTGGCCTTCCTCGACGATCACCTTCTCGACGATGTTTTCGATGATCTTCCGGCCTTCCGGATCGCGCGGCAGGAACAGCGCGCCGACCGCATAGAAGCCCGGCTCCGGCAGGTTGAAACCCAGACGGGCGGATTCCGCCTGGAAGAAACTGTGCGGCGTCTGGATCAACATGCCGCAGCCGTCGCCGGCCAGCGGATCGGCCCCGACGGCGCCGCGATGATCGAGATTGAGCAGAATTTCCAGCCCCTTGGCGATGATGTCGTGGGACTTGCGGTTCTTCATGTTCGCCACAAAGCCGACGCCGCAGGCGTCATGCTCGTTGGCCGGATCGTACAAGCCCTGTGCGGGCGGAAGGGCTGGATCGAAATGGGACATTGTCATGTTTTGAACTCCGGAATCGGCAAGGCTGGAAAACGCAGGCGTGTCGGCGCGTTTGGACGTTTCGCGTTTAAGCCGCGCGTCCGTGCGTCCGTCGCCAATTCCGTTCTCGAACCCGTCCATCTCCCGCTCCAGCCAGATTTTGCGGTGTCATGCTCGCAATTTTCATTCCGCGACCTTCCGCAGGGCGAAAGGCGCATGCCGAAACCGGACCGCCGAAGCGTGGTCATCGGAGCTGTCGAGGAACAATCTGCCAGCGCCCCAAATGGTCAGCAAAGCTGTCCTATTAGCGGCGCGCGACATTGCCAGATTTGATCTTGCCGCACAAGGCGATGAAACGCAAAGTTCACCAGATTCCCACTGGCGCGAAGCCGCCACAGGAAGCTTGGTTAAACACCGGGCATGGCCGCACGTTCAACGGAGCTATTTTGTGGCCAGAACAGCCGGGTTGCGGACCCGCAGCGGCTTGCCGTCCAGCCACGACAGGATGTTATCGACCGTGTCTTCATAGAATGCCCGGAAGGAATCCTCGACCACATAGCCAATGTGGGGCGTCAGCACCGCCGTATCGAAAGCGTAGAGCGGGTGGTCCGCCCCCATCGGCTCCTGATGGTAGACATCGAGACCTGCTCCGGCGATGCGCTTCTCCCGCAGGGCGTCCACGATGGCGTCCTCGTCGATCAGCGGCCCGCGCGCCGTGTTGATCAGATAGGCGCGCTTCTTCATCAGGCCGATTTCGCGCGCCCCGATGATTCCCCTGGTGCGGGCGCTCAGGATCAGATGAACTGTAATGAAATCGGCGGTGCGGAAAAGCTCGTCCTTCTCCACCCGCCGCACCCCGACCGATTGCGCCCGCTCGTCGGTCAGATTCTGGCTCCAGGCGATGACATTCATCCCGAAGGCCTGGGCTATCCGCGCCACCGTAGCGCCGATCTTGCCCAGCCCCACAATGCCAAGCGTCTTGCCCCGCAGGGTGACGCCGACGCCCGACTGCCAGAGCCCCTGACGGATGCGCCGGTCCTCGAACGGGATGCGCCGGGCTAGCGAAATCATGAGCCCGAAAGCCAGTTCCGGCGTGCCCTGATGCCCGCCGGGGCGATCCACCGATCCGCTGACCACAATGCCGAGCGCCGTCGCCGCCTCATGGTCGAGCGTGCGGTGCATGGTGCCTGTCGTGCAGATCAGCTTGAGATTTGGCAGACGCCTGAGCAATTCTGCCGGAAACGGCGTGCGCTCGCGCAGCGTGGAAATGATCTCATAGGGGGCCAGCGCCTGAGCCGCATCGTCGACGCTCGTAAACGGCCGCTGGATCAGGTCCACCGTGCAGCGTGCTTTTATCGGCGTCCAGTCCGCCATGGACTGCGCGACATTCATTGTATCGTCGATAATCGCTATGCGGGTCACGCGCGCTTCTCCCTTGCCACCTTCGCATAACAGAACGGCGCGCCCGGACAAGCCGGGCGCGCCGCAGAAGGTGTTTGGGAGCAGGCCCCTTATTCGACGATGAATTCGCCCAGCATGCCGCGGGTTTCCTGCCCGCGCACATAGAACTTGAAACGGCCGGTCCGGATCGGCACAAACAGAATGCTCGCGGTCCCATCCTTGTCGAACTCGATTTCCGGGCTCTTGACGTTGTGAATCTCGATGCCGTTGATCGCCACCTGATAGACCCATGAGCTCAGAAACAGGTCGGGCGCCATCCAGTGGAATTCGTCGCCTCCCGCGGATTCAATTATGAGCTTGTAATATTTGCCTGTCTCGATCTTGAACTCCTTGGTCGACATCGAGAGGTCGCCATTCAATTTCAGTTTCAGATCAGTTGGTCTGGTGGCCAGATTGCCTTTGGCAGCAGCCAAGCCGGGTGCAAACGCAAGAACTGCCCCAAGCCCCATGAGCGCCGAACGTCTATTCCACATATCTAGTCCTCCCTCAAACTTGCGGGCCTGAACCGCGCCCTGAATGAATATGGCCGGTTCGGGCGTTGGCGCAAGACACTGCAGCAATCAGAATGTCACCTTCATCCCGCCATAGACCGAGAACGGCTGTAGCGGCGTTTGCATCGTCGGATTGGTGTAGGGCGTGGCGATAGCCTTCGCACTACCCGCTGTGTCGAAATAGGTGCCGAACACCCCGAACTTGCGATTGAACAGATTGTTCACCTGCGCGAAGATCTGAACGTTCTTCGTCGCCTGATATGAGGTCCGCAGCCCCACCACCGCATAGGCCGGAAGTTGCGGGTTTTGATTGCCGTCGTCGCCACGCAGATATTGGCTGGAGAAGGCGCTGATGTCGGCGCCGATCTTCCATTGCGGCGTGATCGAATATTCGGCCCCCACCTTCAACTGATGCGCCGGAATGCCCGGCATCGTATTGCCGGACCGGACGATAATGTCGCCCGTCGCATTGGCGAAGGGATTGTTGGGCGAGGCGAGAGTCCCGTTGAACCGATAGGTGGCGTCCACATAGGCATAGTTGAAATAGGCGGACCAGACCTCGGTGGAATATTGCAGACCAAGTTCGACACCCTGTCGGCGAGTGCCGGGAACGTTCGTGTAATAACCACGGCCCTGCAGAACGCTGGCGACGGAAATGATGTCGTTTTGGAGATCGGTTCTGAACGCAGCGAATTTCCAGTCAAGCGATCCGGCCCCCAGTTGGATGGTCCCGCGCAGACCTGCCTCGAAGGTGCGCGCCACGACCTGCTTCAACGGCGGATCGGCCACGAGCGAGTTTTCGAGCAGACACGGCCGCACCGGATCGGCGCAGTTAAGTTCCAGCGGCGTCGGCGCGCGATTGGCTTCCGAATAGCCGGCATAGACGGTTGTGTCTCCCGGCAGCTTGTAGGCGAGGCCGATCATCGGGTTCACTCGAATGAACTGATGGCTGCCGTTGAGTTCTGGCGCCGTCCCACTGCGGTCGTTCGTCTTGATGTCAGCGATATTCAGACGGACGCCGGCTGTAAGCGCAAGATTTGGCGTGATGTTGTAGGTGTCGATGGCGTAGGCGCCGACATAATTGTTCTCGGCCGACAGGTTAACCGGCGCAAACCCGAGGTTTCCGGCCGTACGCAACACCGTCCCCAAACCGGGAACCGCCGCATCCGTACCGACGCGCAGATCGGGGAAAATATAGCCCAGCGTCGATGTCGACTGGAAGCTGATCCAACTGTGATCGATGCTCGCGCCCACGGTGAAATGGTTGTCGTTTCCGTTCAGCTTCTCCGTATTGGTGGCCGCCACCGAAGCGCCGATGGTCGTGGTGCGGCTCCATGTGCGGTCGATGATCCCGTAGGGCACAGCGGCGCCGGCGAATGGAATGGTTTTTCCATCAGGTCCGACCATCACGAACTGATCGCGCCAGGCCTTGGTCTTGCCGCCGACCGGCGTGCCCCAGGCGTCATCTTCCAGACAAAGCTGTGTGCCAAAGGACGAACTGTTACTGCACTTTTCCAGATCGGAATCGTTACCGTCGACGTGCGACTGCAGGAACCGGCGCACATAGGCGTTGGTCAGCACCGTCCAGGTGGGCGAAACATTGAAAGAGCCGTTGACCGCAAGGCTCATGTTCTCATTGTTCGTTGTTTGCGGCCATGTATAAACCGACGCATAATCGCTGCGCAGGGCCTCAACGGGCGTCGGTCCCACGACGCCGAGCTTGTTGGTTGCGCCACTGGCGATCACATGAATTTCATTGCCGTTGTTGCGCCAGCCGAAATCCGAATAAAGCCGGAACAATTGCGATGCCGAATGCTTGCGCCAGCCGGCGTCGCGCATCGCGTCCGTGGCGATGTAGAAACCGAAATTGTCTTTCTCCATGCCGTACTGGAAGGAGCCTCCGATGCGGCCGTAGGAACCGAACTTCACCTCGGCCTCGCCGCCCTGATAGGTGAAGCCGTTCTTCATCTGCATGTTGATGGCGCCGCCGATGGCGTTGAGGCCGAACAGCGGATTGTTGGTCCAGACATCGATGCGGCTGATCGCGTTGGGCGGGATAAAATCCCAGTTGACCGTATCGCCGAAGCCTTCGTTGACACGCACGCCGTTCTGATAAACCGCCAACCCCTGCGCGACGCCCTGGAGCGGCGAGGCATAAAAGCCCCGGTAGCTCAAATCCTGCGAAAAGGCGTTGCCCTGCACGTCCGACAATTGAATGCCCGGCACTGTGCGAGACAATGTGTCGATGACCGATTGCGAGCCGGTACGTTCAACGTCGGTCGATTTCACGCTCTGGGCCATGGCGGGAATTTTGGCCCTGTCGACGCCGGTCCCTGCGCTGGAGAGAGGCGAAACCCCGATCACATCGATCTGGTCAAGCACCTCGGCATTTCGGGCCTGCCCGAAGGCGGGGCTGGCAACGCACGCAACCGACACCACAAGCGCAACGCTGTTCAGCAGCGCTGATCTGAAATCACGACTCATTGGACGCACCCTGTAGCCCCGGCCGCCGGCTGAAGCCGTCAGCTCATTTTTTTAACTCGCCTAACTTTAGCGTCCGCTTTCTCGATTCCATATGCCTGAATCAACGCTCAGACCGGGAAAGTTTCCCTCCGTGCCTCCCCTGCATCCGACGCATGTCCGCCATGCATTTCTGGAAACCTGACGTCGATTTCCACGCCGCCTTCAGGACCGTTGCCGATGGTCATCTTGCCTTGCAACGCCCATACGCGCTCGCGCATGCCAAGCAGTCCGAAACCCTGCGAATTGTCTGTCGACAAGCCAACGCCATTGTCGGCGATCCGCAGTCGTAATCCGCCGGCGCTCCGCCCCGTGCTCATCTCGAATTCGCGCACGACTTTGACCCTGACTTCCGATGCGCCCGCATGGCGAAATACATTGGTCAATCCTTCCTGCACGATCCTATAGACGGTCAGGCTCATTGTATCGTCGAGATCGTCGAGATCGTCAGGAACCTCCATTTGGACCGAGACGTCCGGATCGGTTTCGGCCCACATGGCGACCAGCGCCAGGAGCGCTGCCTGCAGGCCAAGTTCGGCCATGGCGGCAGGCCGCAGGCGCTCCAGCACACGCCGGTTGATCTGCTGCAGGGCGTCCACCTGCTCCTGCAAGGCCAAACAAAGATTGCGGCTCTCGGGTTGATCCCCCCGCTTGTCGAAACCACGTTGAAGCGAGCTCACCCCGGCCCGGATGGCGAACAGATACGGGCCGAACTCATCGTGGAGTTCACGGGCCAGTTCCCGCCGCTCCTTGTCCTGCAGGGTCACGAGCATTTCGGACAGGTAACGGTTATCCTGCGTGGTCTGGCCAAGTGTGCCGCCAAGCGAATTGAGCTTGCGGCAGATATCGACCAGTTCGGGCGCCCCGCTCAACGGGACGCTGATGGAATATCGCCCGGATTCCAGTGTCGTCATCGCTTCACCAAGGTTCCCGATCGGAGCCAGGGCGCGCGCCACGATCCAGCTGTTGACGCCGAACACAACCAGCGCCAGCGCAACCCCGCCCAGCGCCAGCGACACAAGCGACCCCCAGACCTCTTCAGACTCGTCCCAGGGATTGGATGCAATCACGATCGTCCCGAAATGCGCCCCATCCGCCACAACCGGAATAGCCATGATTGTCCGCGCCGGCTGCACCAGCGCCACAAACCAGGCCGGCACCGAGGCCTGAGGCTCGTCTACGGGACGCTGCGCTGCTGCGCGCACGGCCTCGGCAGGATCTCCCTTCTCGACCGAGATCGCCACATGCCGCAGATTGTTCAAACCCTCGACCAGATGTTCGAGCGCCACAGCCGGTTCTGGCGTTGTCTTCAGGCTGGCCACCGCCGTTTCGATGAGTTCGCGCGCCAGACGCACCGAGCTTTCGTCCTCCGCCCTGACACGCGATCCGGCGGTCAGAAGAATCCACCCGATGCTCGCCAGTAGACCAAGCGCCAGCAGGCCACCAAACAGCACATTCAGACGTGTGCGCAGCGTCATTCCCTGCCACATCGGGAAATTCTCCTCGGGTCTGTCGCTCCGGAGGCCGGATGCGGCCCATCGCGTGCGTTGACAGCGCATCGTCGAAGACAGACATTGCGGGCGTCCAAAACGTTCCGTCAACCTTGCAACGGGCAGCGTACCGGCTCCGGAATGCCAGAAAAAGCAGAGAAGACATCCTCCGTCGCCATCCGCATTCTTATTGTGGACGATCATCCCATCGTCATATCGGGGTGCCGGGCCATGCTGTCGGGCGAGACAGATATGGAAGTGTTGGCCTCATCCACCGGCGAACAGGGCATCGCCGACCATGTGCGCCTGAAACCCGACATACTGGTGCTGGACATCAACCTGCCGGGCATTTCAGGTTTCGAGGTGGCGCGCCGAATTCTCGAGCGCGATCCTGAAGCCCGAATTCTGTTCTTCAGCATGAACGACGACCCGATCTTCGCCGCCCGTTCGCTGGAATGCGGCGCAAAGGGCTACATCACCAAGAACGACGATCCGGCCGATTTCGTCGCCGCCATCCGGAAGGTCCACGCCGGCGGGACTTTCCTGCGGCCCGAAGTGGCGCGACGCATCGCACTCTACAAATCGACCAATTCGCCCAATCCTCTGGGCGCGCTCAGCCCGCGCGAAATCGAGATCCTGCGACTGCTGGGACGCGGTAAATCCATGCCGGAGATCGCCCATCTCATCAACCTGTCCCACAAGACGGTCGCAAATACGTGCACGCTGATGAAGAACAAGCTCGGCGCGCGCAGCCCCATGGACCTCGTGCGCATCGCGCTCGAGCACGACCTCGCCTGACCGATGAACGCGCCCGACCTGATGGCGCACAGCCGCGCCGACGAGCCCGCCATCGAGGTCGCCTTTGAGGACGCACGGCTCGAAGAAGGCCAGGCTCCAGAACTGTTGATTGAAGGCGGCGCGCTTCCGACAGGGGTGCGCAAGGCCAATCGCCAGTTCATTCCTATCCTGCTGGTCTCGGCCGCGATCCACGCCGCAGTCGCCGGAGGATTCGCCTGGTACGACCGCGCGCGCGCCGGCATGGCGGGCGGACTGGAAATCCCGGTCGAGATCGTGGTCGAGACCATCGACAATTCCGCAAAGCCGGTAGACGAAGAAATCCGGCTCGATCTGCCGCCGCCGGATTTGCCGCCCGAACTGGTTCTCCCCGAGCCGGAACCTGTCAAGGTTGCCGAAGCCCTGCCCGAAGTCGAACTTGCGCTGCCGGAGCCTCCGCCGCCGCTTGTTCTGCCGGAACCAGAACCTGAGCCTGTTCAGGTCGCCGAAATCCCGCCCCCTGTGGTCGAGCCGCCTCCGCCGCCTGAGCCCCTGCCCCCGCCTGTCCCGCCGGAGCCGGAACCCATTCCGCCCGCGCAAGTCGCCGAACTGCAATTGCCGGACGTCGAAATCCCACCGCCCGAGCCGCCACCGTCCCTGTTTCTGCCGAAGGAGGAACCTCCGGCGGCAGTGCAGCTCATTCAACCGGCCCCGCTGCCGCCACCGCCAGTTCCGCGTGTAACTCCCCCGCCCGCTCCGGACCTGGCAGCAAAGCGCGAACAGGAGCGTCGTAAGGCTGCCGAAGAGGCACGCCTGAAGCGCGAACAGGAGGCGCGCCGTCAGGCGCAGGCGAAACGCGAGGCCGACGCAAGGGCGACAGCCGCACGGCCTGCCGCCTCTCCTCAGGTCGCAGCCAAACCGGCTGCGGCCAGCGCCGGCGATATCGCCACATTCCGGTCGCGCGTCGCCGGCAAGCTCGCTTCAAGCCGACGCTACCCGGATTCCGCCAAATCGCGAGGCGCAACGGGCGTTGCGGTCGTATCTTTCCGCATTGATCCGTCGGGCAATCCCATTGGCGTTTCGTTGGCGAAATCCAGCGGCCATGCCGATCTGGACGCAGAGACGCTCGCGATGGTGCGTCGCGCCTCACCTTTCCCGGCTCCGCCGCCAGGCGCGCCGACCACCTTCACGGCGCCGATCAACTATAACCTGCGCTGAGGAACGCCTTGACCGCCCGGCAAAACTGCGGGCAATTCGCCACGATCACTGTTCCCAAAAGGCGCCGCATGGCCGAAATCGATTTCGCCCGCAGACTTGCCGATGTCGCCGCTGCAGTCGAGCGGATGCTGGAGCGCATACTGGCGACCGATTGCCTGAACGGCGAAACGGCCCGGCCCGCTCGCCTGCTCGACGCCATGCGCTACGCCAGCCTCGACGGCGGCAAGCGCTTGCGGCCATTTCTGGTTGTTGAAGCCGCCTGCATGCTGGGCGTGGAAAACGACGGCGTGCTGCGCGCCGCCTGCGCGCTCGAACTCGTCCATTGCTATTCGCTGGTTCACGACGATCTTCCCGCCATGGACGACGACGATCTGCGGAGGGGACGCCCGACCGTCCACAAGGCCTTCGACGAGGCCACCGCCATTCTGGCGGGCGATTCCCTGCTGACGCTCGCGTTCGACGTCATGGGCGATACCCCCACCCACTCTGACGCACACATTCGCGCGGCTCTCGTGGTAGGTCTGGCGCGCAATGCAGGCCTCGGCGGGATGGCGGGCGGCCAGATGTTCGATCTCGAAGCCGAGAAAACCTCGACGCCTCTGACGCGCCATCAAATCGAAACCCTGCAGGCTATGAAGACCGGCGCGCTGCTGCGTTTTGCGGTCGAGGCCGGCGGCATTCTGGCTGGCGCATCGGCAGACGACATGCGGGCTTTGACCAACTACGGCGGCGCGCTTGGCGCAGCCTTTCAGATCGCCGACGACATTCTCGACCACGAGGGCGACGCTGCCCAGCTCGGCAAGCGCGCCGGCAAGGATGCGGACCGCAACAAGGCGACCCTCGTGAGCACGCTCGGCCTCGATGCAGCCAAACAATGGCGCGACAATCTTGCCCACACAGCCGAGGCCGCACTCGAGCGGTTTGGCGACCGCGCGGAAACATTGCGGCAGGCTGCGCGTTTCACTGCGTCACGCAATCACTAGCAACGGGCTGGCGGCCTGCACCGGAGACTTCATGGATCAGGCAAATGCAGACCGGATGCGGCGCGGCAGCCTGAAACGCAACGTGTTTGCCCGTATGCATCTGCTGATCTGCATCGCCATCGGGTTTGCGGCGATCGTGGTTCAGCCTGCCTCATGGCACATGACGACAAGATTGCTGATCGGCTGGAATGTCGGCATCTGGATCTATATCGGCTGGGCTGCGCTGACTTTTTCTCGCGCCAACGTCGCATCTATCCGCGACAGAGCAGAAAAGGCCGACGAATCGCGATTTGTTGTTTTGACTGTCGCCATACTGGCAGCCACTGCGAGCCTCGTCGCCATCGTGGCGCAGCTCGGCATGGTGAAACAACTCGACGGCGAACTGAAGGCGCTCCATCTCGGCCTCGCGATCCTCACTATTTTCAGTTCGTGGACTTTCATCCACCTGATGTTTGCGCAGCACTATGCGCACGAGTTTTTTGTCGAAAGAAAATCCGAAAGAAAGCTGCCTGCCGACCAGCGCGGCGGGCTCGACATTCCCGGTTGCGACCAGCCTGAATTCGGCGACTTTCTCTATTTCTCTTTCGTGATCGGCGTCGCCTGCGCGACGGCTGACATCGACATCACCTCGAAGACCATGCGCCGTGTGGCGATGATCCATTGCGTGTTGTCGTTCTTTTTCAACACGACCATTCTGGCGCTGACCATCAATATCGGCGCAGGATTGATCTGAAAAAACGCCATCTCTTGCCGTCATTGCGAGGAGCGCAGCGACGAAGCAATCCATTTTTCCTCTTACGATGGATTGCTTCGCTCCGCTCGCAATGACGGAGCGCCCTACCTCATATCTTCGCTGCGGCCCCAGACGATCAGCGGGTCTACGTCACAGCCGAATTTGACGACGCGGTCCACAAGCTTCGGCGATTTCAATTCGCTGTCGTCGAACGGCGCGCGCACAATGAAGCTTTTCAGTTTCAGCGCCTCGACCAGATCCTCGTCCTCCACGTCGACAAAATCGCGCGGCAACCGCGTGAGCTTGTCCTCGTCCGACAGGACGAGCTTGCGCTTCTTCAGATGTTTCACCAGTTCGCGGTAGCGGTCAGGTCGTCCGCGAATGGACTTGCGCATATCCTTCAGCACAGGCGGCTCGGGATGATAAAATCCTGCCGCCAGAAAGCAGCCCTGCGGATCGAGATGAATATACAGAAGGCCGTTGATGTCCTTCTTCTCGCCGCTGCGCGTCAGCACCGCGCCCGCATGGGTCTTGTAGGGCGATTTGTCTTTCGAGAAACGCACATCGCGATTGAGCCGGAATAGCGCCTTCTTCGGATCACCCGACAGCGCAACGCCTTTCTTCGCCAGACCTGCGCTGGCATCGTTGATCAGGGCGCCGAATGGAGCGCGCACCTGCTCTTCGTAAAGAGACTTGTTGGCGTCGTACCATTCCTTGTTCTGGTGAAATGAAAGCGCCTTGAAAAATCCCAGCGCCTTCGGCCCGAAGCCTTTGAAGTCCCCCATCTGGCAAATACCGCCTTTGCAACTGAGATGAGACGATTATAGTATACGACTCAAATAAAAACCATGGGTGAGAATAATGCTTCTCTTTTCTGATAAATGCTTCGCTCACATCCAAAAATTATGCAAAAAATCA
Source organism: Beijerinckiaceae bacterium (assembly GCA_947478455.1). GTDB lineage: Bacteria > Pseudomonadota > Alphaproteobacteria > Rhizobiales > Beijerinckiaceae > Terripilifer. The sequence continues at coordinate 20,982 of CANJWR010000062.1, forward strand.
AAAAAATGAGACATTGCTGTCGCATTTTGGGGAAAGGGCGCGGGCTCGTCGCTGTTTCATGTGGGTAGCGTGTCCAGCACCCCTCCGGCGATGAGGTAGACCATCAACTTGAGGTTGCGCTTGCTGCGATAGCCTTTTGCCTTGCGTTTGGCGGCCTGGACGTTTCCGTTGATGGCCTCCAGAAGTCCG
>CANJWR010000063.1 GCA_947478455.1 Beijerinckiaceae bacterium
CGTGTGGTGATTGAAGATCTGCAATCCGATCTGGATTGTTCCATCCGCCACCGCCTGCAGCGCTTCCGCGCCACCGCCCTTGATGGTGCGCACCTGCTGGGCGGAGAGCTTTTTCAAATACTCGCGACCGGCGGGTTCACCCATCGTCAATAGTACATTGCCGACAAAACCCACCCCGCTTGCTGTACCGGTCGATGACCATCCGAGTTTGCCCTTCCATTTAGGATCGAGCAGATCTTCAAATGTCTTAGGGGCATCCGACGCGGACACGAGCTTCGTATTGTAGCCGGCGGTGGTGAAATAGAGGACCTGCGCGGCCCACAGCCCATTCTTGTCCTTGTAATTATCCGGGATATCCGCTGCGCTGGGCGACACATAGGGTTCGATCATTCCAGCAGGGGAGAGACTGACGACAGTGTTCGTGCTGTCAAAGACATCGCCGATCTGAACCCCGGCCTTTGCCTCGGCGATCACAGTCTTGCCGATCTCAGCGCCGACCATGCGATTGTGCTGGACTTCAATCCCTGGATACTTTGCCATGAAGGCGCGCGCGATCGGAATCGCGGCTTCCTCCGCCAGTAAGCCCGTATACCACATGACCCGACCTTCCTTGCGGGCTGCGTCAACGAGCGCCGGATCGGCCGCTATGGCTGGCGAAAGAAACAGAAATGGCAGAAACAGAGCTGTGGCGATGCCTCGAATGCTCATGGCGCTTCCTTCCGATTGTTCTCAAAATGAGACAGGAGCGCCGTCCAGGTGTCAAAGCAGCAAAACTCATCGTCAGTTGCAATGGCTTAGGGCGGCGAGCTTTTGTTCCCATTATTTTCGTCTTCGGGAAGCATGAACTTGAAGTCGCATCCTTTGTCCGCACCCATAATCTGCTCTGTGTAAAGGCGGGCATAGCCACGTCTGGGTGATGATGGTGTCGGCAGCGTGGCCGCGCGACGTTTCGCCAGCTCGGTCTCGGATACCAGCAACTCGATTCCTCGGTAACGCACGGAGAGGCGAATGCGGTCGCCGTTGCGCACGAGGCCAAGAGGTCCGCCCGAGGCTGCGTCGGGCGTTATGTGCAGCACGACTGTGCCGAAAGCCGTACCGCTCATCCGCGCATCCGAAATGCGCACCATGTCTTTGACGCCTGCACGCGCCAGTTTCCTTGGAATGGGCAGATAGCCTGCTTCGGGCATGAAGCTCGCCGAATGTGGTCCGGCATTTTGCAGGACCAGGAAGTCATGCGGCTCGACATCGAGTTCCGGATCGTCGATGCGCGCCGCCATATCTTCAAGCGAGGTGAAAACTACCGCACGTCCCTCACGCTCGAACAGCGAAGCATCGGCCGCCGAGCGCTTCAGAATCGCCCCACCGGGTGCGAGCGAACCGAAAAGTGAAACCAGTCCGCCCTGAGGCTCGATAGGTTTGTCAAAGGCCGCAATCACATTGCGATCAATCCATGAATCGTCGTCAGTTGCGATCCGGTCGCCAAGTGTTTCGCCGGTAATGGTCAGACAGTCGAGATGCAGCAGATGCTTCAATTCGCGCAGCACTGCTCCGACGCCGCCCGCCGCGTGGAAGTCCTCCATGTAATACGCACCAGTCGGCTTCAGATCGACCAGAACCGGAGTGGTATCTGACAGCTCGTTCATGCGTTGCAGCGAAACCGGAACGCCGGCTCGGCCAGCAATGGCGGTGAGGTGAATGATCGCATTGGTGGAGCCGCCAATGGCGAGCAACACGCGTAGCGCATTTTCTACTGATTTTTCCGTGACGATGCGGGACGGAATGCGTTCGCTGCCGATGAGTGAAACCGCGAGCGCGCCCGTGGCTTCCGCCGCCCGTAGACGGTCCGCATGCACAGCCGGGATACCCGCTGTGCCGGGCAACATGAGGCCGAGCGCCTCGGCGATGCAGGCCATGGTGGAGGCTGTGCCCATGACGGCGCAGGTGCCGGCCGTTGTGGCGAGCCGGCCCTCGATCACATCGATCTCGTCGGCTTCGATCTGCCCCGCCCGGTATTGCGCCCAGAAGCGGCGACAATCCGTGCAGGCGCCCAGCCGTTCGCCCCGGTGGCGTCCGGTCATCATCGGTCCCACAACGAATTGCACAGCCGGGCGGTCGGCCGAGACGGCTCCCATAAGCTGCGCCGGAACTGTCTTGTCACAGCCGCCCATCAGGATGATCGAATCCATGGGTTGAGCGCGGATCATCTCCTCGGTGTCCATGGCCATGAGGTTGCGGAACTTCAGGCTCGTCGGATTGAGAAAAACTTCACCAAGCGAGATCGTCGGAAACTCCAGCGGCAGGCCTCCTGCGGCGATGACGCCGCGTTTCACGGCCTCGAGAAGTTCCGGGAAATTCCTGTGGCAATTGTTGAAGCCGGACGGCGTATAGGCGATTCCCACGGTCGGACGCGCCAGCATGGCGCGTGAATAACCCATGGATTGGGCGAAAGATCGGCGCAGATAGAGCGCAAAATCGCGGTCGCCATAGTTGGTGAGATCATTGGCGATACCCTGCGGCGCGTCCGTCATGGATTCTGGCTCCCTGATATTCCCAAGGGATAGCCGCAAGCGGTCCCAAGTCCAAGTGATCCGTCCAGCGCTCTGGTTGAACAGGGCTCAATCATCCGGGCAGGCAAATCCCTTGACCGGACGCCGTGCGGAAAGCCTCTATTCTGAAACTGATCCAGGAGATCGAAGCATAATGGCGCGACCCGCACTGGCCTACATCGTTGGCGCCTACGAGCACCCGACGCGCGATGCAGGCGACAAGACCATGGCCGAACTGCAGGCTGACGTCGCCTTGGGCGCGTTGGAAGATGCGGGTCTGAGCAAAGCTGATGTCGACGGCTTTTTCTGCGGGCCCGATGCGCCCGGCACTGGCCCACTGTCGATCGCCGATTACCTCAATCTGAACCTGCGCCATGTGGACACAACCAACACCAGCGGTTCATCCTATCTTCTGCATGTTAGTCACGCTGCGCAGGCCATTCAGGCCGGCAAGTGCGACATTGCACTCGTCACTCTGACGGGACGTCCGCGCGCCGAGGGACGCGGCAAGGGCGGACTTGTGCGCGTCGACAATCCTCAGCAGCCCGACTATCAGTGGGAAGCGCCGTTCGGGATGCAGATCCTCAACATGTATGGCATGACGGCGATGCGGCACATGCATCTGTACGGCACTACCAGCGAACAGCTTGCGTGGATCAAGGTCGCCGCCTCGCATCATGCGCAGCACAATGAGCGCGCCTTTACCCGCAAGGTGCACACGGTCGAGGAAGTCGTAAACTCCCCGATGGTGTGCGACCCGCTGCACCGGCTAGATTGCTGTGTGGTGACGGACGGCGGCGGCGCGGTGATCGTCACGAGGCCGGAGATCGCCAAGTCTCTCAAGCGGCCTCTGGTGAAAGTGATCGGCGCCGGCGAGCGGCCTGAACATCAGCAGGGCGGTTATTTCGAGATCACCACAACCGGGGCAGCGGTGAGCGGCAAGATTGCGTTTGAACAGGCGGGCGTGACGCCTGCGGAAATCAAATATGCATCGCTCTACGATAGTTTCACCATCACGGTTCTGCTGCAGATCGAGGACCTGGGCTTCTGCAAGAAGGGCGAGGCAGGACGCTTCGTGATGGACGGCAATCTCATCTCCGGCGTCGGCAAGTTGCCGTTTAACACCGATGGCGGCGGGCTGTGCAACAATCATCCAGGCAATCGCGGCGGCATGACGAAGATCATCGAGGCTGTGCGCCAGGTGCGTGGCGAGGCGCATCCAGCAGTGCAGGTGAAGAACTGCGATCTCGCGCTGGCTAACGGCATCGGTGGCCAGCTCGGAGTGCGTCACGCCTCCGGAACACTCATTCTGGAACGTGAATAACATGAGCGAGCGCAAGTATATCGAACCGCAACCATCAGCAGAAACGCAGCCTTTCTGGGACGGCGCAAAGCAGGGCAAGCTCCTTGTCCGGTCGTGCCGTTCCTGCGACAAGGCGCACTGGTATCCACGCAATCATTGCCCGCTCTGTGGCAGCCGTGATCTCGAATGGATCGAAGCTTCCGGCAAAGGCGAAGTTTATTCTTACAGCTACATGCGGCGCGCCGATCCACCATATGTAATGGCCTATGTGACGCTCGCTGAAGGCCCGACCATGATGACCAATCTTGTTGAATGCGACGCGGATAAAATCCGCATCGGCGACAAGGTGCAGGTGAAATTCATAGAAACATCGGGCGGGGTGCATCTGCCGATGTTTACTCCACAGAGCGCCGTTCCATGATCGAGAAGCGCGTTGCCACAGCCGCCGAAGCGCTTGCGGATGTGAAGAACGGATCAACCGTGCTGGTCGGCGGTTTTGGGCAGATCGGCCATCCTATGGCGCTGATCGATGGGCTGATCGAGCAGGGCGCGAAGGATCTTGTCGTCGTCTGCAACAACGCGGGCGTTGGCCGCAGCGGCTTGCCGCGCCTGATGTATCTTGGGCGCGTGCGCAAAATCGTATGCTCATATCCGCGCACGGCTGCGGTGTTTTCCGAACTTTATGCGGCCGGCAAGCTTGAACTTGAAATCGTTCCGCAAGGCACGCTGGTCGAGCGAATTCGGGCGGCGGGCGCGGGCATCGGCGGTTTCTTCACTCGCACCGGCGCGGGAACGTTGCTGGCGGGAGGCAAGGAAACACGCGAGATCGACGGCTTGCCATATGTGTTCGAGAAACCGCTGAAGGGTGACGTAGCGCTGGTTGAAGCCTGGGAGGCTGATCGTTGGGGCAACCTCACTTATCGCGGCTCAGGCGCAAACTTCAATCCAGTCATGGCGACGGGGGCCGTTGTGACAATCGCTCAGGCGCAGCGGGTCGTCGAGCTTGGCGACATTGCGCCGGAACGCGTCACGACTCCCTCAATATTCGTGAACCGGGTCGTTGCCGTGCCTTACGAATATCCCTATCCGGCCATCGAATATTGAGGTGACGCCATGAGAGCAGCCGCTGAACGAATGGTGGGGCCGGAACTCGAAAACCGCCGGGCCATCGCTGCCAGTGTGGCCCGCGATATTCCCGAAGGTTGGCATGTCAATCTCGGCATCGGAATTCCAACGCTCGTGAGCGATCTGGTGCCGGAGGGACGTGAGGTCCTCATTCAGTCCGAGAACGGCATTCTCGGAATGGGGCCGGCGCCGGATGATGAAAATGCCGATCCGTGGCTGATCAATGCCGGTAAACAGACCGTGACATTGCTCAAGGGCGCGAGCCTGTTCGATCATGCGACGAGTTTCGCGATGATCCGCGGCGGACATATCGACCTTTGCGTATTGGGCGCGCTCGAAGTGGCTGAGAACGGCGATCTCGCCAATTGGTCCACGTCCGCCAATGATACGGCGCCTGCCGTGGGCGGCGCGATGGATCTGGCGACAGGCGCGAAGCGCATTTGGGTCGCCATGGACCACACGACCAAGCAGGGCAAGAGCAAGCTCGTGTCGGCCTGTGCGTATCCTCTGACTGCGGCGGGCGTGGTGAAGCGGGTGTACACAAATCTTGGGGTTATCGAAGTAACTGCGCGCGGCTTCGAACTGCGCGACACAGCGCCGGGAGTGACGTTCGAAAACGTGCAGGCGCATACAGACGCGAGGCTTTACCGCTTCGGCGTAGCCGACTGACGACGTTGAGTCTGGAGACAAGATGAGTGATTTGAAACCTGGAGCCTCGCTGGCAGGAACGACCGCCATGGTCGGTGTGGGCCACAGCGACTGGATCGCCGATTATGCGGCGGTGCGTGGCGGCACGAAACCGCACGATTCCTTTGGTTACGCGGCGATAGCATTCAATCGTGCTTTGGCCGATGCAGGAATCGACAAGTCGGAGATCAACGGCCTCGTTTCGGGTCCGCCGACCGCCCATGAACGCATGTGCGAAGTGCTAGGCATAGACCCGAACTGGGGTACGCAGGCCGACGCCATGATGGGCATTCAAGCGGCCATGATGGCGATCGCGACGGGCATGTGCGAAGTCGTGGCGCTCGTGTACGGCAATGATCAGCGGTCTGCGGCGGTGAATTACGGCGGCAGCAACGCCGCCGGTGGCAACGCCTTTTTATCCTACATCTATCACGCGCCGTGGGGTTTCACCTCGCAAGGTGCGCTTTACGCCATCATGCTGCGCCGCTTCATGCACGATACGGGATTCACGGAGCGCGACCTTGCGGAGGTGGCGGTCGCCCAGCGTTTGCATTCAAGCCTCAATCCGCATGCGTTGATGAAAAAACGCGTGACGGTAGATGACTATATGGCGACGCATTATGTATGTGAGCCGCTTCATCTGCTCGACTATTGCCTGATCAATGACGGCGGCGTTGCCTTCATCATGATGAGCGCCGAACGTGCGCGGCGCGGAAAGCGGAAGCCTGCCGTCATTCACGGCATCGGTCGCCACGACCTCAGCCGCGAGGCCACAAGTCTCGAACCGCGCCTGACGAACTTCTATCGGCCTGCTCAGAAGAAGGTTGCCGAGCAGGCGTTCAACATGGCGGGTGCGGGACCCAAAGACATATCCTGCCTGCAAATCTACGACAGCTTCTCGGTGCATATTCCGCTGGCGCTGGAAGGCTATGGATACTGCGGCTATGGCGAGGCGGCGAAGTTTTTCCGGGATACGGGAATTTCTCTTGCGCGGGGGCTTCCGGTGAATACGTCCGGCGGGCATCTGTCGGAAAGCTACATGCAGGGCTGGAATCACCAAGTTGAGGCTGTGCGGCAAATTCGCGGTGAATGCGGCGAACGTCAGGTGAAAGACTGCCGTTTCGTGCACTATTCGTCAGACGTGGCCGGCAAGGCCCTGTCGATCATATACGGACACTGAGGCGCAGATGGGAAAGTCAAACCGCGTTCTCGGCCATTATGATAAGCCGATGTGGGAGAGCATCGCCCGCAAGGAATGGGCGCTGCAATTCTGCCCGGAAAACGGCAAGTTCCGCTATCCGCCCGCACCTGTCGATCCGGACACAGTTTCGGATGTGTATGAATGGCGACCCATCAAAGGTACGGGCGAGATCCTGTCGTGGGTAATCTTTCACCGTAAATATTTTGACGATCATCCGCCTCCCTATAACAGCATCGCGGTGCGTCTCGACGAAGGTCCGATCGTAGTCTCGCAGCTTGTGGGACATGAGCCTGAAGGCTCCTGGATCGGCAAGCGAGTCGAAGTCGTTTATGGGGAACACGATGGCTATGTGATCCCGCATATGCGGCTGATCGAATGAGTTTGATCAGCGCAGATAAAGTGCGCGTGGATTGTCGACCATCATCTTGCGCCACAAGGTTTCGTCGCCGGTCCATGCGTCGAGCGTGTCGATAATGTTCGCCGGATTTGGCAAATTGTTGTCAAGGCTTAGGAACGGCCAGTCGCTGCCGAACAAGGTGCGATCAGGAATGGCTTTCAGCAGCGATTGATAAAATGGCTTGGCGTCGCTCCAGTCGTGCAGCTTTCCGACTCGGATCGGCGTAGTCTTTACCCAGAAGTCACCGGTTTGAAGCCAATCCACGAAGGCGCGCCATGTTGGATCTTCAGCCCCTTTCTGCGCTTCCGGATAACCCAGATGATCGAACACGAGCGGGATGTCGAGCGCAGCGAGTTCTTTCGCGCGATCCATCACGAGATCGCAGCGACCCCAGATTTGCGCGTGCCAGCCGAGTTCACGAATTTTGGGCGCCAGCCGTAACAGGTCGTCGAAATACAGCGTACCAGGCGAGCGTCCCGCATGACGGCCTGCCTCGGTAAAGCGCTGCGCCCGAAAGCCCTGCGCGTGCAGCAGGTCCATTTCTTCCGCATTCGGAGTTACGGCGACGCCGATGAGTCGGCCTGGAGCACGCGCAAGTGTATCGGCCACATTCGCCATGTTGAAGCCCTTTGCCGACGCGTGAACTACAACGCCGTGCGCAAAGCCGACGGTGTCGAGCATATTCAAGTAGTCTTCGGCAGATGCGAGCGGTGGTTCGTATCGCCGCTCGGCAATGACCGGGAATTTGTCGAAGGGTCCGAATACGTGCGCGTGGCAATCCCACGCGCCGGTAGGCAGGGCGCGCGTCGGTGTAGAGACGGGTCGACGAGGGCCGGGTTGCGGCTGCGGACGATCGGTCATGGCATTGATCCTGATTTTGTTTCGTTTAGAGCGATCGCGCCTTCGGCTGCAAGGGCGCGAATGTCTTCCACAGAATAGCCGCCAATTCGCATCAATATGTCTTGTGTGTCCGCGGCAAAATGCGGGGTGGGGCGCGGCAAAGTTAAGGCATGTGTCAGGTCGCCAAATAGCACGCCCTTGACGACATCTCCGTCCGTCGCAAGACCAAGCGCACGAGACCAGCCATCCTCACGCTGCGACAGGACGCCGGGTCCGTTCAGCGCTGGTCCGGCGGCGATGCCCGCGTCTTGAAAGCGCTTGAGAACGACGCTCGACTCCGTCGTAGCGATCCAGGTCTGCACGTTAGCTTCGTCATCGCCACCGGTCATTTTCCGCAGGGCAGGCAGGTCTTGTTCAAGAACTGTGATAGCGAGCCAAACTCCGTCGAAGGAACGATAACAGTCTTGGTGTACAGCATGCGCCTGCGCATTGCCTACACGCTCCAACAGCCGTTCGGATAGAAATGTTTCGCCGGCCAGAAAGCTGGTCAACTCTCGTTGTGACAAATCGAGATGTGCGCCGCCCGCGCCGTTCTGTCGCGCATACCAAGCCGTCGCGATCATGGATGCTACGAAGACGGCGACGACTTGATCGGGATAATTGTAATCGACACCGGAGATTTCCGGCGGCCCGTCTCGATAGCCCGTCAGTGCCGCTAGTCCCGCCATGGCTTCAAGCGTCGATCCGAACGAGACGTATCGCTCGTCCGGTCCGTTTTCGCCCTGACTCGAAATTGAAGCCAGAATGATGTGTGGATTGGCTTCGCGCATTGTCGCGTAGGTGAGGTTCAGTCTTGCCAGCACACCCCGACTGAAATTCTCGACAACCACATCGCTTTTCGAAACGAGATGTAGGAAAACCTCCCGGCCCTTCGGCGTTTTGAGGTCAATCGCCGCGTTCCATTTGCGACGATTGGTCATGCGGAAGAACGGCGGCATATCTGGATGTTCGCCTGGAAAGGTCTGCCCGCTCCAGCGACGAAAGGGATCCTTATATGAGGGACTTTCGATCTTGATCACATCGGCGCCGAGGTCGGCAAGGATTGCGGAAGTCGCGGCTCCCGCCGTGATAATCCCCAGATCGAGAACACGGCAATCCGCGAGCGATCTCATGCCGAGGCGCTCCGAAGTTTTACTACGGTCGGGAAGGCCGCTCCGTTCCATACGACCGGCAGGCGGGGCATCAAGTAGTTGCGATCGTCAACTGCTACGGGATGAAAAAACGTCCGGGCCACCATGTGGCTATCGGCAAGCAGTTCTGCAGGTGTCCAGACCGGGCCGAGCGGGAGTTTGAATTTCAGCGAGAGCGCACGAATATCTTTGCGCGTCATGCGGCTGAAAATGTCCGACAGAATGACATTGAGTTTCGTTCGGTGCGCGCGCCGTTGTTCGACGCTGGAAAATTCTTCGCCCAAAAGCCTTGGGTCGCCCGTCGCCTGTTTGAGAGCTTCCCATTCCTGCACTCGATAGACCAGTGCCACATAGCCGTCCGCACAGGGCACGATGAACCATTCGGAAGCAGAACCCGCGCGTGTGGGAATGCGCCCGCGGCGTAACGCCAGTCCCAGCGTTTTCCAGTTGAGCCAAACCCCAATGTCGAGCAGATCGACTCGCTTGGCGCCGGGTGCTTCGCCGGCGATTTTCTGGAGGATGGCGGTGATCATCGCCAAATAAATCGCTGTGCCGGCGGTGTACGCGAGGGGATGTCCCGCCAGACGAAGCGGTTGCCGGCCGGGGTCGCCGACGAGATCGAGCAGGCCGGACCGCGCTTCCACGGTGAATTCGCTGCCGCCGGCGGGAGAATCAATCGACATGCCAATACAGGCGATTGGGACTTTCACACCATGACTGGAAAGAGCGATCTGTGTCGTCGCGTCACACACGATCGCATCAGCTGTTGCCGCAAGTTCGCGCACAAGTTCATCGCGCTGCAAGACTGCGACGCTCATATTCTGCTTGGCCGAGTGCAGGAATATCCGCTCGGCCTCTGTACTTTGCGCTGCCGCGCCGCCACGCTCGGCGACGCGAATGACATGCGCTCCAAGATCAGCCGCGATCCGACCGCAGAAGCCGATCGCAAGATCCAGCGCGAGAGGTCCCGACGAGCCGACTTCCAGTAGAGTCAATCCAGTGAGCGGCCGGGCCTGTGTCGTCACGTCCTCGTTCCGAAGATCTGCGAAAAATTCGATTATCGCGCGGTTACCGAATCCGATGCGACGCTCGCAAAATCTCCCGGTCTTGATGTCCGGTCAAACGAGCTTTATCGCGGGCTGGCTTGATCCAAGCTCAATTGCAGCGCGAGCGTCTATTTCATCTCCGATAGAATCCAGTCGCGGAATTCCTTCACTTGCGGCATCTGGGCCGCCGCTTGCGAGTAGATGAGATAGAAGGAGTCGCCTGTTGCGTGGGCCAGCCCATGCGCGGGCACAAGTCGGCCAGCTTCAAGATCTTCCGTCACCAGCTTCTTCATGGAAAGTGCGACGCCAATGCCCTCAATGGCTGCCTGATAGGCGAGGCTTGAGCTTTCGAAGAGAATGCCCTGCTTGGGGTCGACATCGAGTCCAGCCTCCTTGAGCCAGATCGTCCAGTCGTTCGGGCGCGCGGACGAAATGAGCCGTGTGGCGTCGTTCCAGGCGGCGGGCTTCTTGTCTAGTTTGCGGTCTGCCAGATATTGTGGGCTGCAAACGGGCAGGAGGTCGATATCCATCACCGGATGGCCAGTCAGCGAGCGTCCGAAACGTTCCGTGAATTGCGGATTGCCGATCTGGATCGAAACGTCGGTTGGCGACGCACCCAGATCCGCCTCACCCGGCAACATCGTGGAAATACGAATTTCGCGCTTGGGATGGCGTTGATGAAAGCCGACCAGACGCGGCACCAACCAACGCATCGTGAAAGTAATTGCCGCATGGACGTGCAGATAGTTCTGCTTGCGCGAATCCACGAGACGTCGCGTTGCGCGCTCCATCTGGTTGAAGGCGTCCGTCAAAGCCTCGACGTAAATCCGGCTCTCGGGTGTGAGTCTCACCTCACGATGCAGGCGATCGAACAGCGCAAAGCCGAGCATATCCTCCAGGCCGCGGATCTGTCGGCTGATCGCCCCCGGCGTAACGTGTAGCTCCTCTGCTGCTTGCGTAAAACTCACGCGGCGGCCAGCAGCCTCAAGGGCGCGTAGCGCATTCAGGGGAGGTATGCGAGCGGGCATTGGACGTTTCCTTGATTTATTCTCAACAGAAGCCGAGCCGCATTTCGATTGACAGGAAATGCTTTGGGCGTCAACGACTGAGAGCACAGGAGGAACGCTGCCATGAAGCTTCTCGGGTCGACCCGCTCTCCCTACGTGCGCAAAGTGCTGGTTGCGGCCCATGAGGTCGGATTGGCTGATCAGATCGAGATGGTTGCCAAGGTCGTCACGCTGGTGGATCGGGAACCGGATGTCTGCGCCGCGAACCCTCTGGGGCAGGTCCCGGCGCTTTTGCTCCCCAATAGCCAGACCCTCTATGATTCAGGCGTCATTTGCGACTATCTCGATGCCATCTCGACGCGACCACACTTGATCCCCGATGATCGGATGGCGAAGGTCGAAATGAGCAGGCGCCATGCGGAAGCAGACGGCCTGCTTGCAGGTTTCGTCCGGTGGTACAGCGAGCGTCGCCGCACCGATGAGCCTTTGAGTTCACTTTATGTGTCGGTCAGTCGCGACAAGCTGGCGCATGTCGCCGATCACTGGGATCGGCAGGCGTATTCCTGGGCAGAACGCCCGATCGATCTGGGTTTCATCGCCATCGGCTGCGCACTCGCTTATGGAGATTTTCGTTTCTCACCAGAGGATTGGCGCTCCGGGCGGCCGGCTCTGGCGGGCTGGTACGATATAATATCGACGCGACCGTCTTTCGTCGCGACCGCTTTCAGGGTGGATGGCTGAACATGATCGACTGGGCGGATGTTAATGGAGTTAGTCTGCGCTACGCGCTCACCGGAGAGGGACCGACGACATTCGTTCTTCTGCACGAAATGGGCGGCTCGCTGGAGACATGGGACCACGTGGTCGGACTGCTGCCCCACTACCGCTTTCTACGCTACGATATGCGCGGATGCGGTTTTTCCCAGAAAGTCCGAAGCTTGTCGTTCGATGATCTAGTGGGCGATCTCGAAGCTTTGCTTGATCTCCTGGAAATTCACGATCCTGTCGTATTGTCCGGCATAGCGGTTGGTGCGGCTGTGGCGGTGCGCTATGCGGCGCGACATCAAGAGCGGGTTCGGCAACTTATACTTATCTCCATCGCGACGGGAATCGCTCCCGAACAGCGAGCCGCAACCGAGAATCTGGCGCAACAGATTGAAAAAGGCGGACTTCGAGACCGTGTGGACATGCGACTGCCGGCGACATTCGCCGAAGAATTTCGCGACGATCCGATGAGGTTGCGGGCTTTTCGGGGGCGTGCACTGGCCAACGATCCCGCCAGCTATGCCGCCTGGTACCGCATGTTGCTCGACCTCCAGCTTGAGGGCGATCTATCGCGTGTTGCATGCCCGACGCTCGTTTTGGCCGGGGAAAAAGACGGGACGCGTCCACCTGCGCGGGTGGCGCATGACGCAGCGGCCATTCCAAACTATATATTCGAGTCCGTACGGTCCGGCCACGTGATGCCGGCGCTTACGCCGGAACTGGTGGCAAACCGTTTAAAAACATTCGCTTTGTGATCTGCCATCAACCAAGCTGGCCTGAAAGCTCGTTTGACGGAGGCAGGGCGCGCGTCAAGGATGAGCGTAATTACTCGCCTGTCAGGCGGGTTTCCATCAAACCGGGCAGGATTGTCGTGGGGCTGCGGTTCTCTGTCGAAGACAAAATTGCGATACTTATCCTCAATCGACCGGAGGCATTGAACGCGCTTGATCCGCAGACTCAGGTGGAGCTGTCGGATGCGTTGAATCGTGTCCGCACTGATCCAGAAATTCGTGTGGCGATTATCAGCGGCGAAGGGCAGAAGGCCTTTTGTGTCGGCGCAGATCTCAAGAAGACGATGCCCCCGCAGGAAAGCCATGCGCAATTGACGTTCGGCGGTGGTCCGCGCGAGGTGCGGTGGGTTGACGCCATCGAGATGGACAAGCCGCTCATCTGCGCGATCAATGGAATGGCGATGGGTGGCGGCCTCGAAATGGCTTTGGCCTGCGATATCCGCATCGCGGTCGACACAGCCAAATTCGCGCTTCCGGAAGTGCGGGTCGGATCGATCCCGGGTGCGGGTGGAACCCAACGTCTGCCGCGAGCTATAGGCATGAGCGACGCCATGTTGATGCTGCTGACGGCGGAAGCGATCGACGCGCAGGAAGCATTGCGCATCGGCCTTATCAGCCGCGTTGTGAGCGCCGATCGTCTGATGAATGAAGCGCGCGCCATCGCGACGAAGATTGCGGCGAATGCTCCGCTTTCGGTGAACGCTGTGAAAGGGCTCGTGCGGCGTGGCTTGAATATGCCACTCGCGGATGCGATCAACGAAGAACGCATGACATGGGGATTGCTGCGCGATACGAAGGATCGAATCGAGGGGCGCCTAGCGTTTCAGCAGAAGCGGAAGCCTGTTTATCGAGGCCATTGAACAACAAACTGTCATGCATCGCTCATGATGCTGCGGCCGGAGGAGGAAAGTGAAATGACATCGCTTGGCAAGGGACTCCTGACGATCGTAGTCAGCGCAGCAATCGGTATGACGAGTTTTATGGCGTGTGCGGCAGATCAGGTTTTGATCGACGCTGCCAAAAAGGAAGGCAAGGTCGTTTGGTACACATCGTTCGTTGAGAACCAGCTGGCGCGTCCGCTGGCGGCGGCGTTCGAGAAGCAATATCCCGGCGTGAAAGTGGAAATTGTGTCCGGCACGGCGACTGATCTTCTGCTCAAGCTTCTGGGAGAAGCGCGCGCGGGACAGTTGCGGGGCGACGTACATCACGGGGGATCTGCGGTCTGGCCACTTATCAAGGCCAATGCGGTCGAAAATTACATTCCCGAAGAGAGCAAGAACTATCCGCCCGAACTGAAAGACCCGCAGGGTCGCTGGACGGCGGACGCGCTCTATTTTCTCGTCGCTGCCGTCAACACCGACATGGTGAACGCGGCGACTGAGCCCAAGTCCTATGCGGATCTTCTCGATCCCAAATGGAAGGGCAAGATTGCCTGGACGACCCAACTCACCCAGGGCGGCGCCGCCGGGTTTATCGGAACCATGCTGCAGAGCATGGGGCAGGAAAGAGGCATGGACTACCTGCGCAAATTATCTGCGCAAAAGCTTGTGAACGTGCCTTCGAACCAGCGCGTGGTGCTGGACCAGGTGATTTCGGGCGAATACCCGATGGCCGTCGCAACTTTCAACAACCATTCGGACATCAGCGCCGCCAAGGGCGCGCCGGTCAAATGGCTGAAGCTGGAACCTGTGACGGCTACGCTCGATACGTTGATGCTGCTGAAGGGCCCCAACCGCAACGCCGGCAAGCTGTTTATCGAATACAGCCTGTCTGAATCAGGTCAAAAAGCAGTTGCCGAAGCTGGCTATTTGCCGTCGCATCCGAAAGTGCCGGCGAAGGTGGCGGGCGAGAAGCCCGATGCCGGAAACTTCAAAGTGCAGGTTCTGTCGCCGGAGCTGGTTGAAACCGATCTGCAGAAGTGGGTCGACGTCTACAACGAGCTTTTCAAATGAGTATGCTGGGCGTAGTCGCAAGCCTGCCGGCCTACGAACGCCCGCTGCGTGAACGTCTCAAGGATCGCATTCCGGCGGTCCTGCTGACCCTGCTGATCGCCCTGATCGTCATTCCTCCGTTGCTTGTGCTGATCCGCACGAGTCTGCGAGATGTCGACGACACTTATTATACCGTTGCGAACTATGCAGGGCTTTTCGCGGATCCGAGACTTTACGCATCCGCCTGGAACTCTGTGGTTTTCGCCGCACTCGCGACGCTGCTGTCGTTGGTAAATGGTGGACTTGTCGCTTGGCTGGTCGAGCGCACCAATGTGCCGTTGAAGCCGCTTGCCTATCTGTCGGCGATCATTTCGCTCGGCACTCCATACCTGATTTACGTGAGCGCGTGGTTATACATCCTCGGGCGTGCGGGCCCTGTGAACAGCCTCTATCGGACGCTCGTTGATCCGTTGGGCACGCTCTTCAACGTCTATTCGATCACCGGCATGGTGCTGATCGAAGGCTTCCTGTGGTCGCCGCTGGTGTTTCTTTTGATGTCGGCGACATTCCGTCGCTCCAATGCGGACATGGAAGAAGCGGCGCGAATCGCGGGCGCATCGGTAACTTCCACCGTGTTGCGGATCTCGTTGCGTCTGGCGATGCCAGCCGTGGTGGGGCTTGGACTATTTGTGTTCATCCGCAATCTGGAAGCGTTTGACGTTCCGGTGCTGATCGGCACCCCTTCGAAAATCAGCCTGCTGACGACAGACATCTATCAATCGATGACACGTGTTCCGCCCCAGATGGGACACGCGAGCGCATTCTCCATCGTGCTCATGCTGGTGGTTGCAGTGCTGTTGCATTTCTATGGGCGCATTGCTCGTCAGGCCGAGCGCTTTGCATCCATCACTGGCAAAGGCTACCGGCCACGAGCATTCGATCTCGGCAAGGGCCGATGGGTGGGAGCGGCGTTGATTATTTTCAATGCGCTCCTGGTTCTGGTTTTCCCGATCCTGGCCATTCTCTACAATTCGCTGACGCCGTTTGCGCGGCCGCTTAACTGGACTGGCTTATCGAACCTGACGCTGGAGCATTATCGCAACGTGTTTCAGCACGCCTATTACCTTGATCTAGCTTTCAACACTGTGCTGGTCGCAGCGACGTCTGCCACGATCGCTATCGGTTTGACGGCTATCGGTGCGTGGATGAGCGTGCGGCAATGGCGCGGCTCCGGCATGATCGAGCAATTGACCAGCATCCCGCTGGTGTTTCCAGGAATCGTTCTTGGCGTTGCGATGATCGAAATGTCGCTGCGCTTTCCGCTTCCGGTTTACGGGACCTTGTGGGTAATCAGCTTTGCCTTCGTGGTGCGATATCTGCCGTACGGAATGCGCTATTCGCACGCGGGCGTAATCCAAATTCATCGCGATCTGGAAGATGCAGCCGGCATATCGGGCGCAACGCGCTTGACGGTTCTTCGTCGTGTGTTGACGCCGCTGATCTCGCCGTCGCTGATTGCGGGTTGGCTATTTATCTTCCTCATTGGTGCGAAGGAATTGTCGATTGCCGTGCTGCTTGCCGGTCAAAATTCCAAAACGATTTCCGTCGCCATGTTCGATCAATTTATCAATGGCGCAGGCGGTGAAGTCTCCGCCATGGGCGCAGTCTGGACTGCGTTGATGACCATTTTCACCTCGGCGCTCTATGTAGCAATGCGCAAGCGAAGCGATTTCGCCACTGGAACCTGAAGCCATGGAAACGCCTAGCTATTTGTCGGTGCAAGGCCTGTCGAAGATCTATTTTGGTACTACGGGCGGCGTACAGGCAGCCAATTTCGAATTGCCGGAAGGCTCATTTTTTACGCTGCTCGGCCCGTCCGGATGCGGAAAGACAACTACGCTGCGTTGTATAGCAGGGCTTGAGACGCCCACGCGCGGCATCATTCGTCTTGGCGATCGCGACTTTTTCAATTCCGCGACCGGCGCGAATATTCCTTTGAATCTGCGCAACATCGGCATGGTTTTCCAATCCTATGCGATCTGGCCGCATTTGACGGTGTTTGAGAACGTCGCGTTCCCCTTAAGGGTAGGGCGCGAGAAATATTCATCCGCTGATATTGCCCGCATGGTTGGTCTGGCCCTTGATTCCGTCGATCTGGCGGGCCTCGGAAAGCGTTCAGCTACGCAACTTTCGGGCGGACAACAGCAGCGTGTTGCGCTGGCGCGGGCTATCGTACGCAAGCCAAGTCTGTTGTTGCTCGACGAGCCGCTCTCCAATCTTGACGCATTGTTGCGCGATGATATGCGGGCCGAGCTTAAGTCGCTGCAAGGTCGCCTCGGTGTCACAACCGTCTACGTTACGCACGACCAGGCGGAAGCGCTCGAAATGTCCGACATGATCGCCGTCATGCGCGGCGGCAACATTGTGCAGCTGGGCGCACCGCGCGACATCTATCATGATCCTGTTGATGGTTTCGTGGCCTCTTTCATGGGCTCGTCAAACATCTTTCCCGGAACAGCCGAGGCTGCCGCAAGGGCGGGCGCGATTTGCGCCGTTCAACTCGTGAATGGTCCACGCGTTCTGGCGCGCGCACGAGTCGACATGGCCGCGGGGCAATCCGTCGTTATTTCGGTGCGCCCTGAAGACGTGACGCTGGTCGAGCGCCATCAGACGCAAGACTCCCAGAACGCACTGAATGGAATTGTCAGAAGCAGCGGCTTTCTGGGGCCCATTTGCAATTATCATGTTGAAGTCGGGCAGCTGTCCATTCAGGCGCGGATCAACTCGCGCACGAGTTTCGACAAGGGCGCGGAGATTGCCGCAATATTCGCCGCCGACAAGGCGTTGGCATTGCCGGGCGACGCTTCACCGGCTTCCTGACAGAGGTACATCATGAAATTCGCATCGTATCGGAAGCACGGTCGGCCGGTGTTTGGCCTCGTTCGTATGGACGGGCTTGTGACGCTCTCGGGTAAAATCCCGAACATCGAGACGTTGCGTGGAGCCATTGAGGCAGACGCTCTCGTTCAGCTGGGAGAAATTGGCAAGAGCCTGCCTGCCGATGAAAGCATTGATGGCGCATCCTATCTGCCCATCATTCCTGACCCATCGAAAATTCTTTGCGCGGGGGCGAACTACCGAGAGCACGCTGCTGAATCCGGGAAATCGGAAAAAGCATGGCCGGGATTTTTCATTCGCATTCCGGACTCACTCGTCGGCCATCAGGTTCCGTTGGAAGCGCCTGCATCGTCGATCCAGTTTGACTACGAAGGCGAGGTCGCAGCGATCATCGGCAAGCCGGCGCGCAACATCACGGAAGCGCAGGCGCTCGATCATGTCGTCGGCTATACGATCCTGATGGACGGCAGCGTGCGCGACTTTCAGAAGCGCTGCATATCAGCCGGCAAGAACTTCCAGAATTCCGGCTCCTCCGGTCCGTTCATGCTAACTGCAGATGAAGTGCCTGATCCGGTGAAGCTGACTGTGACGACATGGCTGAACGACCAGCAGGTCCAGCACGCAGGGCTGGACCTGCTGATTCATTCAATACCAAAAACAATCGCCTACCTGTCGACGATTGTTCAGTTACGTCCTGGCGACATCGTCTCGACCGGCTCGCCGGCAGGTGTCGGTCATGCGCGCAATCCGCCGCTCTGGATGAAGGCCGGCGATCGCCTCTCGGTAGAAGTCAGCGGCATCGGCCGACTGTCAAATCCGATTGTGGCCGGGCCGCCGCTGCCCGCCTAGAGCAGGACTTCGATCAATCGCGGGCCCCGCTCCCGCACACCGACCTGAAGGGCGCGGTTGAAATCTTCCATCGAGGCAACCTTGGAAGCCGGAACCCCGAAACCTTTGGCGAGATCGGTCCAGCTGATCTTCGGATTATCGAATGACAACATGCGGATGGCGTTGGCGCCGGGATTGTCGATGCCGACGTTTTTCAGTTCTGCGCGGAGAATCGCATAGGCGTTGTTGACCAGAACAATCGTCAGAATGTCCAGGTTTTCATTGGCGTGCGTCCAGAGCGACTGGATTGTGTAAAGGCTGCTGCCGTCTGCCTGTAGCAGAATGACCTTTCGATCAGGGCACGCAATCGCAGCGCCCGCCGCCATCGGCAAACCGATGCCGATCGCTCCGCCCGTCAGCGCCAGATAATCATGTGGCGCGGCTGCCTTTGTGGCGCCCCATACCGGACGACCGGTGGTAACGGCTTCGTCGCACAGGATCGTGTTGACGGGCATGTAGGCTGCGAGCGATTGCGCAATCTTGTCAGGCGTAATGTTGCCGTCCGCCGCAGATGTCTGAACGCGGGCTATGCGGCGCGACGGATTCGCTTTCACGCCGAGTTCGTCAGCGAGCGCTGAAAGCGCCGCGCCGATATCCTGAGCACCTGAGGCCAGTTCCACAAACGCGCACTCGCCCGGCGCAAAAACGCTTGGCTTGCCCGGATAGGCAAAGTTGGCGACCGGTATTTTTGCGTCAACGAGAATGATTGTTTGTATATCTTTCAGCGTGTCAATGGCGGCATTCGTGATGGTTGAAAGTCGCGTGACTGGCGCGCGGCCAGCGCCGCGCTCGATGCGTGGATCCCGACCCTGCGATAAAATCATTGTGTGTGTAGACTCGGCAATGGCGTTGGCAAGCTCTATGCGCTCTGCTTTGAGTGCGTGGCCGCCAATGAGCAGTAAGGCGCGCCCTTTTCGGAGCGCCTGTGCTACCTCGCGAATGGTCGAGGATGAAACTGCCGCGGGGATGGGCGGCGTTTCCGCAACTGCCGCTACGCCGCCTTCGCTCCAGGAGGCATCAGCCGGTAAGACCAATGTCGCAATCTGACCCGGCAGCGTGCGTGCTGCGGTGATTGCATCTGCCGCGCGTGGGCCTACTTCGGCCGAGGTCATCGCACGCGCAAACCATTGCGACATTGGTCGTGCAAGCGCGTCAACATCGGACTTCAAGGGCGAATCATGAACCAGATGGTGCGTGGCGTGATCGCCTACGATGTTTACCATCGGGGTGCGAGCCTTGCTGGCGTTGTG
This sequence comes from Beijerinckiaceae bacterium, assembly GCA_947478455.1. GTDB lineage: Bacteria > Pseudomonadota > Alphaproteobacteria > Rhizobiales > Beijerinckiaceae > Terripilifer. The sequence continues at coordinate 19,866 of CANJWR010000063.1, forward strand.
TACGTTGGCGAGGCTGTTGGTAAGGCCTGTGCCCAGATGTGTCAGTGTCGCAGCCGGCTTGCCAGCCATGCGCGCGTAGCCATCTGCTGCGCCGGTCGCTCCGCCCTCGAACAGCGACAGTACGCAACGCACACCCGGCACGCGATCAAGCGCAGCCACGAAATGCATTTCGGACGTTCCAGGATTGGCGAAGCAGACATCCACGTCCGATGCCGCCAGTGTCCGGACGAGTGCTTCCGCGCCGTTCATGCATTGCTCCTATTTTGCTAATACCTACTATGGATAGACGCGCCTGTCGGGTCAAAAGAGCAAAGCTCAATCAACCTTGACGTCGACATGGGCTGCGAGCCTTTCGAGGTTCGGCCACATGGCCGGCTGGTTCGGCCAATTCTCGGATGTAATGACCGTTGGACGGTTTTAATCGACGCCGCGTGCTGTTTGTGGCGGTAGTGGACGTATGCTTGTCCGACGTCCGGAGAGGCTGTTAGGGTCCGAACGATGGTCAGCAGCAGATAGAAGGCAGCGTGCTTGGCGTCTCGGGAGGAGGCGATTGTGAACCGATCGCCAATGAGGAATGCAAGCTCGACACAGGCGGTAATTTTTGATGAGTTGTCGGAGTTGCTTTGCTGATTGTCCGATGCCTGATCCGTGTCTGAAGCGATTGTGTTTTTTCAGGCCATAATGACATACTTCTGGGAGGATCCCTTTTCAGGGGCAAAACCAATCTCACGCAGCCAAATATGTCCCCGATCTTGTTCGAAGCGCCGATGCCAGACAATGCAGGCATCCTAATGCTCTCCTCCGACGGAAATTTCAGCCATGACGAGATAGCGTTCGGCAGCAAGACGCATCGCTACGCGCTCGGCTTCACTCACGATCAAATCGGACCAAGATGCGAGATAGAGTGAGACCTTGAAATGGGGAATGTTGAAAGCTACCCGGCGGCGCTTGCCAATCTTGGCGAATGCTACGTCGATGCGGCAATCCTTGGGACAATGCACTAACATCAAAGTGGATAACCCGATGGGGTCAGGCCACTTCCCGGGGTAATCTTCTCACTTTTGGTAAGGTTCAGTCTTGCCAATGTCTGTTACTCGCGTCAATCTGCCTCCAAGATCTGACTATCAAAAGGATATGGGCCGCACTGATTGTTGCGGCTTAGTTCTGGTAAGCGGGTCGCCGTCGATGTTTCAACTTCGACGCCAATGGGAAGAACGATCTGCGGGCCCTGACCCTTCGTTGCGTCTGGAGCCAACCAGGGCGGGAAAACGTGATGA
>CANJWR010000064.1 GCA_947478455.1 Beijerinckiaceae bacterium
AATCTCCAATCATCGCCGAGACGGAAAGACCCCGGCGACAAACAGGAGAGAGCCATGAACACCACTTTCAAGAAGACCCTTACCGCTTCCCTCGCCGCCTTGACGCTGGGCATGACGGTCCTTACCTCGGCTACCCCGGCCTCTGCCCGCGGCGGCGGCGGACTTCTGGCGGCCGGCATCATTGGCGGTCTGGCGCTCGGCGCCATCGCGGCAGGCTCCGCGCAGGCCGCCCCCGGCTACTACGCTCCGCAGCGTGTCTATGGCGGCGAATGCTGGATGGAACGCCGGGCCGTACATAATCGCTGGGGCGACGTGATCGGTTATCGCCGCATCCGGGTCTGCAACTGAATGAATTCAACCCAGATCACGAAATCCGGGTTCTGAGAGATCGCCTCTGCCGGGCGCTCTCTCCCCCGGCAGAAGTCGAGTGCGGCGGCGCAAGCCCCCAAAAGTCCTCCGGACGCGCCCCCGTCCGGAGGGCGTTTCGTTTACAGCGATTTGGGCCCGAGATGCCGGAAGGCAGCCACGACGTTCTCGTAGACGGGGCGCTTGAACGGAATGATCAGATCAGGAAGCCGGTCCATCCGCTCCCAGCGCCAGGCGTCGAATTCCGGTTTGTGGCCTCCCGGCGGATTCTCGATCTCTATTTCGGATTCGTCGCCCTCGAACCGGAACGCGAACCATTTCTGGCGCTGGCCCCGGTAACGACCCTTCCAGGCCTGTTCGGCAATGTCGCCGGGCAGATCATAGGCGTACCAGTCGGGCGCTTCGGCGAGCAGCTTCGCCGACGACACGCCGGTTTCCTCGTAGAGTTCCCGCACGGCGGCGTCATAGGGCGCCTCGCCCTTGTCGATGCCTCCCTGCGGCATCTGCCATTCGTGGCCGGGCGCAACATGCTCGACGAGATCCTTGTTGCGGCGGCGGCCTACGAAGGCGAGGCCGGCGTGGTTGAGCAGCATCACTCCCACACAAGGCCGGTAGGCTTGTTCGTTCATCGTTGATTTCCGGCGGTCGGGGCCGGTTGATTGCGGATCGTGGCGCTGAGCGGCGTCAGGCTAATTCCGCGACCTTCCAGCGTTTTGGCGAAGCGTGCGATGCGATCCACGGCGGCCGGCAATCCGCTGCCGAAGCCGATCGCGAGTCCCTTCTGGCGCGCCAGTGTTTCAAGTTTCAGCAATGCGGCGTCGATGGCCTCCGGTCGCGGATCGGCGTCGATGGCCACATCTGCTCCGCTGAACGGTGCGCCCTGATTGAACGATAGCGTCGGAGCCAGCGTGCGGGTGGACGTGCCGTCGTCGAAAAACGCCAGCCCGCGCGCGCCCGTCTCGCGCAGGATCGGCGCGAAGGCGCGTTCGTCGGCTGTGAATTTTGCTCCGAGGAAATTCGCCACGCCGATGTAGCCGGTGAAACGGCTCATCAGCCAGCGCAAGTGATCGAGGTTTTCGTCAGGCGTCGCGGTTGTCAGCATCGTGTGCGGGCCGGGGGTCTCGCTCGTCAGGAACGATTCCATCGGCAATTGCAGAATCACTTCGTGGCCGGCCTCGCGCACCAGCGCGACCTGCTTTTCAAGATCGATTCCGTAGGGCGCGAAGCCGAGCGTCACTTCGCCCGGTAGCCGTTCGGACGCGGCCACGGTGGCGGTGCGGTTGAGTCCCATGCCGCCGATCACCAGCGCAATGCGCGGCGAGCCGGGTTTCAGTTTAGAGGATGTCATGGCCGGGCGCGCATAGACTTCCAGCGCCCGCGAACCATCAGGTCCGATGCGCGGCAGGTTGCCGTAGCGTCCGCGCTCCACCAGACGCCGGTCGGGAGCAGGGTTCAGCTGCAAACCGACTTCTTCCGGCGCAACCTGAAGAATCAGCGCGCCGGGCGTTGCGCCGCCCTGCCGGGTAATCCGGACGCCGCTTTGCGCCTCGATCTCGGCGCCAGTGGAGCGGTTTGGGTTGTTGATTGCACCGGTGACATCGTTGGCGGTCGCCAATGGAGGGACCGCGACAGGCGCTGCGGGGCGCTCGATGCGCGCGACCGCGAAGGGTTCGCCGCCCATGCCGTTATTGGTAAACCAGACAAAACCGCCGAGAGCGGCTCCCAGAAGACCGATCCCCGCAAGGCCGATCTTGCCCCAGGGAATCTCGCGCACGCTTTCGTTGCGGTCGTCGAGATCGAGATCGAGCCCGAGCGGGCGGTTGAGATCGTCGACGGGCATATGAGACAAACTCCAATCGTCGGTCGGACCAGCCGCAAACTGAGCCGCGAATCAAAAGGCCCGGCGACGCATTGTGTTGCGCATCGCCGGGCCAGTCGAGCCCTGTATTCAGCCGCAGGGCACGCGCCCCGCAGAGTTCAGATCAGTTCGGAACCTTGGGGGCTGCCGAATCGGTTGTGTTGGAAGCCTTCTTCTGGCCGCGCAGGATTTCCAGCGCCGCTGCAAGCTGCTTGTCCTTGCTGCGATCGGCCGGCACATAGGCCTGCGAACCGCCCTTTTCCTCTTCGCCGTTCTTCAGATGGCCCTTCAGGGCTGCTTCGCCCTTGGTCTCGTCCTTGCCCTTCAGTTCGTCCGGGATGTCCTGCAGAACCTGCACGTCCGGATCGATGCCTTTGGCCTGGATCGAGCGACCCGACGGCGTGTAGTAGCGGGCAGTCGTCAGTCGCAGGGCGCCGTTGTTCTGGCCGAGCGGGATGATGGTCTGCACCGAGCCCTTGCCGAACGAACGCGTGCCGAGAATCGTGCCGCGCTTGTGATCCTGCAGGGCGCCGGCGACAATTTCCGAAGCCGAAGCCGAACCGCCGTTGATCAGCACCACAACCGGCTTGCCCTTCGAGAGATCGCCGGGGCGCGCGTTATAGCGCTGGGTCTCTTCGGCGTTGCGCCCACGGGTGGAGACGATTTCGCCGCGTTCCAGGAAGGCGTTCGACACCTGAATGGACTGGTCGAGCAATCCGCCCGGATTGTTGCGCAGGTCTAGGATATAGCCTTTGAACTTGTCGGCCGGGATCTCGGCAAAGAACTTCGCGATGGCGGTCTTCACACCGTCGTAGGTCTGTTCGTTGAACTGGGTGATGCGAATGTAGCCGACATCGTCGCCCTCGATGCTGTTGCGCACCGACCGGATGGTGATCGTGGCGCGGGTGATCGAAATGTCCTTCGATTCCTTGGCGGTTCCGCGCAGGATGGTCAGCTTGACGGCCGAGTTCACCGGGCCGCGCATCTTGTCGACGGCCTGATTGAGCGTCAGACCCTGGGTGGATTCTCCGTCAATGGCAGCGATCAGATCGCCCGCCAGAATGCCGGCTTTGGAGGCTGGCGTGTCGTCGATGGGGGTGACAACCTTCACCATGCCGTCTTCCTGCGTCACCTCGATGCCGAGGCCGCCGAATTCGCCGCGCGTCTGCACCTGCATGTCGCGGAAGCTCTTGGTGTCCATGTAGCTCGAATGGGGATCGAGGCCGGACAGCATGCCATTGATAGCCGATTCGATCAGCTTGGCTTCATCGGGCTTCTCGACATAGTCCGACCGGATCTTCTCGAACACGTCGCCGAAAAGATTGAGATTGCGGTAGGTGTCGGAAACCGCCGCAGTGGCGGACATTCCCGAGAAAAGCCGCGTCTGGGTGCTGATCGTCGCAGTGGCCGCGCCGATGGCGGCGCCCAGCATAACGAGGGTGAATTTGTTGCGCATCATCCGCGGACCTTTTCCAATTCCGATTTTGCCCACCATGGGCCCGGATCGACGGCAGTCCCGTCTTTTCTGAACTCAACATAGAGTACGGGTTGCGTCGCGCCAATGGCGATTGACGTTGCAGTCTTGGCCGAGCCATCGCCCATGGAGGCCACCGGCTCTCCTGCGAGCACGAATTGCCCGACCTCGACGTTGATCCGCGCCATTCCGGCCAACACTATATAGTAGCCACCGCCGGCATTTATAATCAAGAGTTGTCCATAAGTACGGTACGGACCCGAAAAAGCGATCCAGCCGTCGGTCGGAGCCGCGACAAGCGCGTTAGGTCCGGTTCCGATCGATAAACCCTTTTCGGCGCCGCCAAAGCCGTCCGGCGCGCCGTATTTTTTCACCAAAGTGCCCGAAACCGGCATGGGAAGCAGGCCTTTCGCGTCCGAAAACGCTACTGCGGGAGCCAGTCGGGCCGAATCGCGAAACGGCGACGGGGCGGGTCTGCCGCGCGAATCGGGCGTCAGCGCGGCTGTGCGCCGGTTGGTCTCGTCGGCCTTGCGGGCTGCGTCCGCGGCCTTGCCGGCGGCGGCGACTTCGCTCTCCATCCGGGTGATCAATTCTTTGAGATCGAGCGCCTGACGGGCGAGATCGCGGGCGCGGGAGCGTTCCGCCTCCAGCGCCCGCTCCACTTCCCCGATGGAGGACTGGCGGGCCTCGACCAGCGCCCCGATGCGTTGGCGCTCGCCGGCCAGCGACGCGACTTCGGTCGCCAAGGCGTCGCGCTCGGCCGCCACCGAGCGGCGCACCCTCACCAGATCCCGCAAGTCGGTCGACAGGATTTCGGCCTCGGAGCGTAACTCCGGCAGAACGGAACCAAGGAGCATCGAGGTGCGGATGGCTTGAAGCATGTCGTCCGGGCTGGCCAGCACGGCAGGTGGCGGCTTGCGGCCCATACGTTGCAGGATCGCCAGCACTTCGACGATCGTGCCCTTGCGCGAGTCCAGCGAGCGGCGGATCGCGGCTTCGCTCCCGGTGGACGCGTCGAGACGCTTTTCGGCGTCAGAAACCCGGATTTCGGCAGCCTGGACTCGGGTTGTCGTATCCAGCATGGCCTTGTTGAGGCGGGCTCGATCGTTGCGGATGGATTCGATCTCGGCTTCCAGCTTGCGGCGCTGGTCGTCTGAAGCCTTTAGAAAATCCTCGATCCCTCGCAATTCGTTCTGGCGAGTCGAAATATTCGGTGCGTCGACCGGGGCAGTCCCGAGCTTCGATGCATCCGGTCTGGCGGGCGATTGGGCGACCGCCGGAGCCGCGCAGACAAGCATCGCCGTTGCGGCCAGAGCGCGGAAAGGACGGGATCGCTGTGCGCGGGCGTTCAAGCTGTCAACGCGCTTTCACTGGAGGTCGAATCTCTGTCTCCAACATATGGGGCGGGGCGAATCATGCCAAATTGCGCGACTGACCGCAGGGTCAGGCCTTTGATCCGCGATTTTCCAGGCGCTTTCGGGCTTTTTTGCGAAGGTCCTTCAGGTCGACCGCCAGAGGTGGACTAGCCTGATGATCTCCCGCCAGCCGGATTCGATCGGTCCGGGCGCGTTCCTGATCTTCCAGAAGGCGCAATCCGGCACGGATGACCTCACTGGCATTGTTGAAACGGCCCGTGGCTAGCATCTCGCGCACGAAGGAATCGAAATGATCACCGAGGGTAAAACTCGCCACAGGGGCCTCCCGAATCAACAGATCATATTTAATGGTATTAAATATGATCTGTCAGCTTCGGTGGTAAGGGTGACCGGTCAAAATCGTGATGGCGCGGTAAATCTGTTCGGCGGCCATGATCCGCACAAGCTGGTGCGGCCATGTCATGGCCCCGAAGGCAAGCACGGTCGCCTGTTCACGCAGGGAAGGATCGAGGCCGTCCGGCCCGCCGATCACGAGCGCCAGCGCCGGAACGCCAGAATCGCGGATTGTGCCAATATCTGCCGCGAAGGCCTCGCTGGTCGGGCTGCGACCCCGTTCGTCCAGCAGAAACAGCCGGGCGCCGGGCGGAATTGCGGCGCGGATTGCCTGCGCCTCCTCAGCCTTGCGGTCTTCGGGGCGACGCGCCCGGCTCTCGTCGATCTCGCGCGTTTCAACGCCGGTCAGGCCGGCCGAACGGGCGCTGGCGATGGCGCGCTCGATATAGCGGGAGAAAAGCTCGCGCTCCGGCCCCTGCTTCATGCGGCCGATGGCGATGAGGATGATGCGCATAATCTGGATGCTCGGCAGACAATCGGGAGTAAGACAAAGACATAAGCCGATGTGAGCCGCGCAAGCAAAACAGGCGCAAAACCTTCACGCCGTTGCAGGCCTGACAAACAAATTTTCGTTTACCTGATCCGGACGTTGTGCTTAAGGGCCCGGCAATCCGTGGCCTCTAGAACCGCATTGCTGTCTTTTTAATGGTGCATTGCGGCTCGCGGCCACGATTTTTCAACCGGATCCTTGTCCAAAAGGTGATTTCGAAATGCGGTCTCTTAAAATGACCAAATTTTCTTTGATTGCAGCGCTCACAGCAGAATGGCTGTGCGTCGGAGCCGGAGCAATTTTTGTCTACAGCCGCGACTGGATGACAACTACGACCCAAAACGTCGAAACGCTCGCCCAGCCCTCATCCGAGGCCACGACCGGGCAGCGCGTCGATTGCGAAAAGCTGCGCCAGCAGCGCCCGATCGGACCGATCGCCGTTAATCGTTCGGGCCCGGCGGCAGGCTCGCCAACTGCCGGATAGTTTTGTTCAGATTTACGCAGCCTGCTTCTTCGGCGTGATCAGCTTGCGGTTGATCAGCACTTCGGCGATCTGCACGGCGTTTAGCGCCGCGCCCTTGCGGAGATTGTCGGACACGCACCAGAATGCGAGACCGTTTTCCACCGTTGCGTCTTCGCGAATGCGCGAAATGTAGGTGGCGTCTTCACCGGCCGCTTCATGCGGCGTGATGTATCCGCCGTTTTCATGCTTGTCGATCACCAGCACGCCGGGGGCCTCGCGCAGAATGGCGCGCGCTTCATCGGCAGTGATGGGCTTCTCGAATTCGACGTTGACGGATTCCGAATGGCTGATGAACACCGGCACGCGCACGGCGGTGGCGGTGAGCTTGATCTTGGGGTCGAGAATCTTCTTCGTCTCGACCATCATCTTCCATTCTTCCTTCGTGTAGCCGTCTTCCATGAAGACGTCGATGTGAGGAATGAGGTTGAAGGCGATGCGCTTGGTGAACTTCTTCGGCTCCACCGGATCAGACACGAAAATGGCGCGCGTCTGGGCGAACAATTCATCCATTGCGTCCTTGCCGGCTCCCGAAACCGACTGATAGGTCGACACAACCACGCGCTTGATGGTGGCGGCGTCGTGCAAGGGCTTGAGGGCCACGACGAGCTGGGCGGTCGAGCAATTCGGGTTGGCGATGATGTTCTTCTTGCGGAAGCCTCTCACGGCGTCGGCGTTCACTTCGGGCACGATCAGCGGCACGTCCTGATCGTAGCGCCAGGCGGAGGAATTATCGATCACGACGCAATTCTGCGCGCCGATGCGGGGCGACCATTCCTTCGAGATATCGCCGCCGGCCGACATCAGGCAGATGTCGACGTCGCTGAAATCGTAGTTGTCGAGCACCTTGCACTTGAGAATCTTGTCGCCGAACGAGACCTCGGTGCCGAGCGAGCGCTTGGAAGCCAGCGCGACCACTTCGCTCACCGGAAACCGGCGCTCGGACAGAATATTCAGCATTTCACGGCCCACGTTACCCGTAGCGCCGACAATCGCGACCTTGAAACCCATGTGACCATTCCTGTTCTTTGAAACTGTTCGGTCTCCTCCGGGGATGGTCCGCAACCTGTGCGGTTACCGCCTCCTCCCCGGCCGGAGGAGATCCCGGATCGAGGGCGCGCGTCAGATTTCGCCGTGTTTGGCGGCGGTGCGTTTCGTCGCGGTTTTGGTGCGCGTGGCGAAAAACATGGTCTGAGCGTCCCGGCCCGATGCCGTATCAGGGGAAAAACACGCACTGACGCTCATTGTCAATGATCCGTTACGGCGAGCCGGGTGGTAACTCCCCATTAGGGCTCTTTCGAAGTCGGGCTTCGACGGTAACCGGCCTCTTAAGTCTGTCGCTCAAAGTTGACGCATCCGAACAGGGAAGCCCGGGCACACGGGCCGGAGTAGCGTCATGTCGAGTCTTGCGTTTGAAGGAGGTCGGGCGTCCGGCTTCAGGTTTTTCAATCCATTCGCCAAAGCTCCAGAAGCTGTGGCCGACGAGGAGCAGCGCGAGCCGGTGCGTCTGCGTAACCGCTCTCGCGGGCTGGCGGCCATCAGACCGATCGGGTTGATGTTCGGGGCCATCTCGTTGCTGGCCGCCGCCGCATGGCTGCTGCCGACGAATGCGCCGCGCGAGGAAGCGCCTGCCGCGCCGCCCGCCAATCCGTGGGTCGAAATCATCAAGCCGATGCCGTTCTTTGCCCTTAGCGGCAGCGAATTCGGCAAGGAGCCCACTCGTTACGAGGCGCGCCGCAATCGCTTTGGCGGCGGACGCATCGACACCCTTACCTTCGGGCAGTTCGAAACCGCCCAGAAGCCGTATTTGCGTGTTTCGCTTTACCGTCCTGGCACCGAGGACGTTGAACGCTCAACCTTTTTCGTCGACATGGCTCGCCATGCCGCCGGCAGCCATCTGGCCATAGCGCGTTCCGCCGCGCCTGATACGCTCGCCACGCGCTTTGGCGAATTCGAAACCGCCGACGTGACGCTGGCGGGAATGAACGACGAAACACCCTGTGTGGGGTTCCGGTTTTCCGCCGGACAACCGGATCTTCTGGTGACGGGCGTCGCTTGCGGAACTCGGGAACGCCCGGTCGACCGCGCCATCCTGTTCTGCACGATTGACCGGCTCGATCTCGTGGCCGCCGCCGAGGACCGGCCTCTGGCGTCCTTCTTTGCGGCAGCCGAATCCGCACGAGGCAGGGGATGCCAGCAATCGCGACTTACGGCTGCAGCAGCGCGCGACAACTGGCTGGATGCGGCCGGCAAGCAGCCGCCCCTGCGGGCAAGCTTGCAACAGGCCGCGACAAAAACGAAACGGTAAACAAAAAATCCCGCAAGCCTCGCGAAAAGAACTGGGCGTAAACCAATTCGCGTTTATGGTGTGCCGAAGCGATACAGCCAGATTCGAGGAACCAAGAATGCGTCTTTCCCGCACCCTGACCGTCGCAGCAGCCTCGATGGCAGTGCTGACCTTTGCGGCCTCGCTGGCCGAGGCGCAGACGCGTCGCAAGGGCGTCCCGCTGACCATCCAGAAGCGCAGCTTCCTCGACAGCGGCCCGGTCGTGCCGGTCGGTCGCCTGCGCAATTACGTCAACGACAGCACCGTGCTGTTTGTCCCGACCTACCGCAACGGCGCACCGGCGAAATTCGGCAATGAGACCCTGCCGGGCCGTTTCGACGTGCCGGGCCGCGCCTCGCCGCTGTTCACGTTCTGATTTAGCCAAGAGTGCCGCCGGAGCTTTTTGCCCGCGCTCTCGTTGTTCTCATTGCGGCAGGAATTGTCGCAATGCTGACGTCTCTGGGCCTGAAAACGCGGCCCGATTTTCGTGGCTGGCGCGCCCTGAAGCCCGGCCCCCTGCACTGGACCGGCGTAGGTCTTGGCAGCGCCCTCACAGGTCTCTTCGGCTATATCTGGTTGTTCGTCGGCTCATCCCGCCCCGATGCGGAGCGCCAGATGACGATCCTGTTCTGGCTGATACTGGCTTTCGGGATCGGGGTTCTGGTGGTTGGCTTCAGCATCCGCCGCATTGCGCGACAATCGGTGCGCTGGCGCGGAGATTCCATCGCTTTCGAAAGCCCGCAAGGCAAACGGACGTTCCGCTTCGACGATGTGAGCGGATTGCGCAAATCCCCGTGGGGCAGCGTCGTTCTGTCATTTGGGGACGGAACCACGCTGCCGCTCGATCCCTATGCGACGAGCGCAGGCGATCTGATCGACGGGATAGCCGCGCATCTCGAAGCGCGGCAAACCCCGCCGGACTAACTCACGCGGCCTTCTGCAGCTGCGCCAGAATGGCGTCGCCCATCTGGGTGGTCGAGATGAAGTCCTTCGCGTCGCCCTTGATGTCTGCGGTGCGCAGACCGGCGTCGAGCACGTCCGCAATGGCCTTCTCGATCCGGTCGGCGGCGTCGCCGAGGCCGAACGAATAGCGCAGCGCCATCGCAAACGATGCGATCATGGCGATCGGGTTGGCGAGACCCTTGCCGGCAATGTCCGGGGCCGAGCCGTGGACGGGCTCGTAAATGGACTTGCGCTTTCCGGTCTTCTCGTCGACCGCGCCGAGCGAGGCCGACGGCAACATGCCGAGTGAGCCGGTGAGCATGGAGGCCACATCCGACAGCATGTCGCCGAACAGGTTGTCGGTGACGATCACATCAAACTGCTTGGGCCAGCGCACGAGCTGCATGCCGAGCGCGTCGGCGAGCTGGTGTTCGAGCTGCACATCGGGGAATTCGCGCTTGTGCTGGGCGGTGATGACCTCGTTCCACAACACGCCCGACTTCATGACGTTACGCTTCTCGGAGGAGGTGACCTTGTTGCCGCGCTTGCGGGCGAGCTCGAAGGCCACGCGGCCGATGCGTTCGATCTCGTAGGTGTCGTAAACCTGCGTGTCGATGCCGCGCTTCTGGCCGTTGCCGAGATCGATGATCTGCTTGGGCTCGCCGAAATAGACGCCGCCGGTGAGTTCGCGCACGATCATGATGTCGAGGCCCTCGACGATCTCGCGCTTCAACGACGAGGCGTCGGCGAGCGCCGGATAGCAGATGGCCGGGCGCAGGTTGGCGAACAGGCCGAGATCCTTGCGCAGGCGCAGCAGCCCGGCTTCCGGACGCACATCGTACGGAACGCTGTCCCACTTCGGCCCGCCGACCGCGCCGAAGATCACCGCATCCGACGCCATGGCGAGCGCCATGTCGGAATCGCTGATGGCCTTGCCGTGGGCGTCATAGGCCGAGCCGCCCACGAGGCCGCGCTCGATTTCGAACGAGCAGATGCCGGCCTTCTGGGTCCAGTCGGCGATCTTCTCGACTTCCCGCATGACTTCCTGGCCGATGCCGTCGCCGGGAAGAAAGAAAAGTTTGTAGGTCGCCATGCTGGAATCTTCCTCTTGAGTGCCGAAATGAAAGAAGCCGACGCGAGCGGCGTCGGCCTGATTGGTTCGGGATGCGCCGTTCAGTCCTTGGCGCGCTCGACGTAGCTGCCGTCTTCGGTCTGCACGACCACACGGGTGCCGACCGCAATGTGCGGCGGCACCATCACGCGCGCGCCGTTCGACAGCTTGGCGGGCTTGAAGGACGACGAAGCCGTCTGGCCCTTCATGGCCGGTTCGGTCTCGACGATCTCGAACGTCACGCGGGCCGGCAGCGAGATGGCCACGCAAATGCCGTTGAACATGCTCAACTGGCACTTCATGCCTTCTTGCAGATAGGCCGCCTGATTGCCCAGCACGTCTTCGGACACCTGAACCTGCTCGTAGCTCTCGGTGTTCATGAAGTGGTAGCCGTCGGCGTCGTTGTAGAGATAGCTGTGGTCGTGATCTTCCACGAAGGCGCGTTCGACCTGCTCGGTGGTCTTGTAGCGGTCGGTGGTCTTCACGCCGTCCGACAGGCGGCGCATGTCGATCTGGGTGGTCGGGGTGCCCTTGCCGGGGTGGAAGCTTTCGGCCGACAGCACGACGTAAAGCTGGCCGTCCTCGCGTTCCAGAATGTTGCCCTTGCGGATTGAGCTGGCGATGACTTTCACAGTGTACCCTCGAATGTTCGGCCGCCCGGCAGCCGGATGGATTGATGATGGCCGCGCGCGGGCCTATTGATCCCCGGCCGGCGGCCCGGCAAAGCGAAATCGCGCGCACAATACCGATTCATGCGCGAAGCGCCAGTGTGATCGACAGAAAGTCCGAGCCCAGACCCGATGAACACACCCGGAAGCCCCGGCGCGTCCCCCTGGTGGTCGCCCCATATCCATGCCGACCGGCGTCCGCGGCTGCTGGCGCGCGCCCGCACGGTGACGGGCCTGCGCCGCTGGTTCGACGAAAGAGACTTTCTGGAGGTGGACACAGCCGCCTTGCAGGTTTCGCCCGGCAACGAGGCCCATATCGAGGGTTTCGAGACGGATTTGCGTGATCCTGCGGGTTTTCGACTGCTTTACCTGCATTCCTCGCCTGAATTCGCCTGCAAAAAGCTGCTGGCGGCGGGCGAGGAGCGGATTTTCTCGCTCTCGCATGTCTTCCGCAACGGCGAGCGTGGGCCCCTGCACCACCCGGAATTCACCATGCTGGAATGGTATCGGGCGGGCGAGCCGCTGGAAAAGCTCATGGAAGACTGCGCCGATCTGCTACGGCTGGTGGCGAAAGCGGCCGGCGCGACAGTTTTTGAATTCAGAGGGCGGCGCGCCGACCCGTTTCTGCGCTTCGAGCGACTGAGCCTTGCGGAAGCCTTCGAGCGCCATGCGGAGATTGACCTGATGGCAAGCCTTACGGGCGAAGCGCCGGACCGCGATCTGCTCGCTGGGCAAGCCGCCGCCATCGGCGTGCGGGTCACGGATGACGATTCTTGGTCGGATATTTTCAGCAAGGTTCTGAGCGAGCGCATTGAGCCGCATCTGGGCCTCGGGGGCGCCACGATCCTGCATTCCTATCCGGTCAGCGAGGCGGCTCTGGCGCGGCGCTCGCCGGGCGATCCGCGCGTGGCGGAGCGTTTCGAGCTTTATTGTTGCGGGGTCGAGCTTGCCAACGGGTTCGGCGAACTCACTGATGCGGCCGAACAGCGCCGCCGCTTCGAGCAGGAAATGGACGAGCGCGAACGCATCTATGGCGACCGTTATCCAATCGACGAGGATTTCCTCGCCGCGCTCTCCCATATGCCGGAAGCTTCCGGCATCGCGCTCGGGCTTGATCGTCTGGTGATGCTCGCCACAGGCGCTTCGCGCATTGACGACGTGATCTGGACGCCTGTCGTCGGAACCGCATCGTGAGCGCCGCAACGCTGCGCAGCGTCGACGATCTGATCGGCGCAAGACTCGTGGAAGTGGCCGCGCGCGAGGTGCTCGAATCCGTCGCGTCGCGCTACGCCATCGCCATCACGCCCGAAATGGCGGCGTTGATCGATCCGGCGAATCCGGCTGATCCGATTGCGCTGCAATTCGTGCCCGATGAGCGCGAACTGACATTATCGCAGGGCGAACTTGTCGACCCGATCGGGGACGAGACGCATAGTCCGGTCGAGGGCGTGGTGCACCGCTATCCGGACCGCGTGCTGCTGAAGCTGCTGCATGTCTGCCCGGTCTATTGCCGCTTCTGTTTTCGCCGCGAGACCGTCGGTCCCGGCGGCGCGCAATCCCTGTCGCCGCAGGCGCTTGACAATGCGATGGCCTATATCGCTGCGCGCCCGCAGATCTGGGAAGTCATTCTCACCGGCGGCGATCCGCTGGCCCTCTCGGTGCGGCGCTTGCGGGATGTGTTCGGGCGGCTGGCTCAGATCGAACATGTCAAGATCATCCGCATTCATACGCGCGTGCCCGCGGTCGATCCTGCACGCATCACCGACGAACTCGTCGAAATGATGCGGCTGTGCGGCAAGACCGTTTACGTGGCGCTGCATGCCAATCACCCCGCCGAACTCACGCCGGCGGCTCGCGCCGCCTGTGCGCGCATCATCGACGCCGGCATTCCGATGTTGAGCCAGAGCGTGCTGTTGAAAGGCGTCAACGATAATATCGAGACTTTGGCAGCGCTGATGCGGGCTTTCGTCGAGGCGCGGATCAAGCCCTACTATCTGCATCACGCCGATCTTGCGCCCGGCACGGCGCATCTGCGCACTTCGGTAGAGACCGGCAAGGAACTGATGCGCGCGTTGCGAGGCCATGTGTCGGGTCTCTGTCAGCCCGCCTATGTGCTGGACATTCCGGGCGGCCACGGAAAAGCCCCCATCGGACCCGATCTTGCAGCGACCGAGGGCGATGGCCGCTGGCGGGTCGAGGATTTTCGCGGCGAAAGTCACGAATACGACGATCCGGCAGGCAAGGCGACATCACGCGCCGACCGCATCGGTTAGACTTGAACAAACGATTCGGTCCAGACCATCGCCGGAGACCAAGTGCCGAACCGCGCGCCTGAAAATATTTCTCTGAAAATCATGGCTTTCGCTTTTGTGCTTTTGCTGACCGGTTTTTCGGTCAGCAGGGCTCAGACGCCCGATCCGGGTTCGGTTGCGCCGGCGCAGCGGCTCGATACGGCGCGGGCGGACTTTGACCAGATCGACCAGACCCTTCGTCGCGACAATCTCACCGACGCGACCTTGCGCGATCTGCGGGCGCGGCTCGATCCGCTCGGCCTTGCAAGCCAGTCGATCATCGAAGAACTGACGCCTCGTCTGAACTCCGCCAAAACGCGCCTCGAGCAACTCGGCGTCAAGCCTCCCGCCAGCACTCCCGCAGAAGCGCCGGAAGTAACGGCGGAGCGCGACGAGCAGCAGAAACTTTTCAACGAACTCGATGGCGCCATCAAGCGCGCGCGTGTGCTGGCGGTCGACGTGGACGACGCCACAAGTCGCATCGTGTCGCGCCGCCGCGCCAGTTTCACCGGCGCCTTGTTCGCGCGCTCGTTCAGCATTCTGAGCCCGGGTCTCTGGGTGAGCGCAGTCAACGAGTTGCCGCGCGAATGGCGCGCCGCCCGAATTGTTTCTGGCGACTGGTATTCGATCCTCAATGCGCGCCTGCATGGCTGGCGACTGGCGGGTTTTCTGGCCACGCTGGCCGGATTGGCTGGCCTCTATTTCGCGGCCTCGCGCATCGCGCGCCGCGTGCTGTACCGTGGACCTGCTGGCGAAGCTGTCACGCCGCTGCGCATGGCGCTGGGCGCCTTGTGGATCACGCTCGTCACCGCCGCTGTGCCAATGGCTGTCGCGCAAGCCGTGGTCGAGGCAATCGGCTTTTTCGAATTGTCGAATGCGCGCATCGATCCCTTCCTGAATTCGATCGCGTCGAGCATCGGGCTGCTGGCGATGACGCTGGGAATTGTTCGCGGATTGCTGTCGCCCGCCGACTCATCGCGCCGGCTGGTGGACATCGGCGACCGTGTGTCGTCGCGCGTCGCCTGGGTGGCGATGGCGGTGGCTTCCGTGGTGGCGATCACCCGCATCATCGAGGCGGCGGATGATCTCATTTCGGCGTCTGTGCCGATCTCGGTGCTGGTGCGCGGCGCGTCGGCTCTCGTGGTGGCCGGCGTGATGATCTCCGGTCTTTACGGACTCATTCAGCAAAGCGGCGATGAGGAAGCCTGTCTCGGCCCGGTCGTGACGCCGCGCCGCGACTGGTATGCGGTGCTGCGCATGCTGGCGTGGATCGCGATTGTGGCGATCGTCGGCGCAACCGTCGTGGGCTATATCGCGTTCGCCAGTTTCCTCATCGATCAACTTGTGTGGGTGAGTTTCGTCGGCACGATGCTGTTCATTCTGCGCATCGTGGTGAACGACGGTCTCGAATATGCTCTGACTCCGCACGCGCCGGTCGGTCGCGCCCTGAGCGGTAGCCTCGGATTGCGGCGCGAATCGCTCGACCAGATTTCCGTTGTGGCGACGGGCCTCGCCACCTTGGCGTTATTTGCTTTCGCGGCCTTGCTGGTCCTCGCCCCCTGGGGCATCGAATCCGACGACATGTTCGGCGCCATCAAGGCGGGCTTCTTCGGCTTCAAGGTCGGCGACGTCACGATCTCGATTTCCAACATCGTGCTGTCGCTGGTGATGTTCGGCCTTACCATCGGCCTCACCAAAGTCATCCAGCAATGGCTCGAATCGCGCTTCCTGCCGCGCACGCAGCTTGATGTGGGTCTGCGCAATTCCATCCGCACCAGCGTTGGCTATCTGGGCTTTCTGCTCGCAGCCGCCTTTGCGCTGGCCCATATCGGTCTGAGCTTCGAGCGCATTGCGATTGTAGCGGGCGCTCTGTCGGTCGGCATCGGCTTCGGCTTGCAGTCGATTGTGAGCAATTTCGTTTCAGGGCTTATTTTGCTCTGGGAACGCGCAATCCGCGTTGGCGACTGGGTGGTGGTGGGCGACGAGCAGGGCTATGTCCGGCGCATCAATGTCCGCTCCACCGAAATCGAGACGTTTGATCGCGCCATGATGATCGTGCCGAACTCCAATCTCGTATCTGGCGTGGTCAAGAACTGGGTGCGCAACGACCGTGTGGGGCGCATCAAGGTTCCCCTGTCGCTCTCTCCGTCGAGCGATCCCGAAACAATTCGCGAAGTCCTGATCGGTTGCGCCAGAGCCAATGACGGCGTGATGAAATTTCCGGCCCCGATGGTGCTGTTTGTCGGCATTATGGAAGCGGCGCTGAAGTTCGAACTCGTGTGCTTCGTCGCCGATGTCGAGGGTTCCGGGCGGGTCAAGAGCGATCTGCATTTCGCGCTCTACAGGGCGCTGAAGGAACATTCGATAGAACTGCAAGATGAACCGGCTACGATTGCGCCGGTGAAAAAATGACGCAAGCCGACGTTCACATTCCATTAACCAACAGGCGTGCAGACATGCGCATGGCCGCTCTTCCTTGTTTGTCATTTCTTGTCGCGCTCGGACTTGGCGGTTGCGCCGAAGCGCCGAAACCTGTCGTTTCGTCAACGCCGGCCTTTTATCGTGGGCTCGATTCTGCCGACGCAAAAATTGATCCGGTTGCGGCGCGCGATATGATCTCGATCTATCGCACCAATAACGGCCAGAGTCCGTTGACGATCGATCCAGCCTTGCAGAGCGCCGCCGAACAGCAGGTAAAGGCCATGGCGGCGGCGGGCGCGCCGAACGCGAATATCAACGGGCCATTGCGGAAAAGGCTGGCGGGCGCGAATGTCACGCGCGGCATTGCGGTCGAAAATGTGTCTGCCGGTTATCACACAATGGCAGAGGCATTTTCGGGTTGGCGTCAGTCGACGCCGCACAATTCCAACATGCTGAACCCGAAGGCCCGCCGCATGGGCATCGCCACGGCCTATGCGCCGGGATCAAAATACAAGGTCTACTGGGCGCTCGTGCTGACGGATTGAGACAACATCCGGTGCATTCGTCCGGTTGTCGAAACCTGCCGCCCAGCGGGCAAGTAAATCCCGACTCCACCGCGCCAGTGCGCGATCGTGTTGATGCCAGCCCTGCCGGTGCAGATGCGGCGGCTGCGCGCCAGGCGATCCCATGCGGTCTCCGGCCTTCACGGTCCAGCGGCAGATCATCTGGTAGGTGACTTCGGGATGGAATTGCAGCCCGACAGCGTTCTGACCATAACGCATGGCCTGCACGGCGAAATCATCGCCCTCGGCCAGTATTTTAGCACAATGTGGCAGATCGAATCCCTCGCGATGCCAGTGATAGACCTGCTCGGGAAATTGCTCGCCGCAAACGCTCAGGCCCTCCGGCGTTGGCCTGACCGGATAATAGCCGATCTCGGCGCGGCCTTCCGGATGGGTGTAGACGCGCGCGCCCAGATGCCGGGCCAGCATCTGCGCGCCCAGACATATGCCCAGAAACGGTTTGCCGGCTTTCAGCGGGACGCCGATCCAGTCAATCTCCCGTTTTACGAAAACGTCACTGTCGTTGGCGCTCATGGGACCGCCGAAGATGATCGCGCCCGCGTGCTCATTCATGTTGCAGGGCAGTTCGTCATCGAAGCGCGGGCGGCGAATGTCGAGTTCGAAACCTTGTTCCTGCAGCCAGAGCCCGATGCGCCCTGCGGTCGACTGCTCCTGATGCAGAACGACGAGAATTTTTGACCTGGTGTTGGACAGCGTCGGCATGTCGGTCTTCGGTCTGGCCCTTCAGCGGCGGTGCAATCGATCCAGCATCATTTGTGCCGTCTCGTGTCCTGCAGCCAGCCAATGGCGTGCATGGAGAGCGATCTTGGCACGATGGAGGAAAGAAATGCTGAAAGCTTGTTGAACCAACCGGGCAGCACGACAGATTTGCCGGCCATCAGGCCGTCGTAGCCGGCCCGCGCAACCGTCATGCAGTCCATGGGCTTCATCATGGTGAAAACCGGCGCATAAAGGCCGGCGCGCTCCTGAAAGCCCGTGTCGGTCGGGCCGGGACAAAGCGCCGTGACGGTGACGCCGGCTCCACGTAGCTCAAACCCCAAGGCCTGACTGAGCGACAGCACATAAGATTTGGTCGCATAATAGGCGGCCATGCCGGGCCCGGCGTAAAAAGACGCTATCGAGGCATTGTTGAGGATGCGCCCACGCGCCGCAATAATGTCGGGCAGAAAGCGCGCGGTCATTTCCGTCAACGCCCGCACGTTCAGGTCGATCATGGCGAGCTGGGCCGGGCCGGAAAGTTCGGCGAATTTCCCCGCAAGTCCATAGCCGGCATTGTTGACGAGGATCTTGCAGCGAAGCGCCTTTGCGTCGAGCGCCTCGGCCAGCCGATCTGCGCCGCCGGGAATTTCGAGATCGAGCGCGACGATGACCGGGCGCGCCGCGCCTGTCGCGGCGATTTCATCGGCCAGGGACTGCAGACGGGACTCGTTGCGCGCCGTCAGCACGAGGTCATGGCCATTGCGGGCAAAGATGCGCGCGAGATCGGCGCCGATTCCACCCGATGCGCCGGTGATTAGAACGATGTCGCGGATGGGCTGCGTGGTCATCAATCGCTGCCGGGCAGTCCGGGCTTGCCGCTGATGCGCTGTCGCATGGCGATGCGATCCTGCGATGAGACGCCCAGAAGTTCGGCGACGCGCCAGACCACATTATCCTCCAGTTCATCTGCTTCGCCATCCGCATAGGCGATGCGCCACATCATCTCGACGAAATCGATGCGTTCGGCGGGCTGCATGGCGCGCTTGAGTACGGAGGTGAATCCGTAAAGGTCGACAGCTTCGCGGTCGCTTTGAATGGCGGCTGCGACAAGCCTGCCCGTTTCGGCAGGATCGAGGCCGAATTTCTCGGCGACCAAAGTCCGGATGCGCTCGGATTCCGCCGGGCCGGTTGCGCCGTCAATGTCGGCGACATGCACAAGCAGAGCCGCCGCCGCCAAACGGTGATCGTTTTCGCTGAACGTGCGCGACGAATTGTCGCCAGACGTCAGGTCCGCAATGATGGCTTTCAGGGCTTCGAACATGCGGTCCCGGGGTTGGGGGCTATCAGCGGATCGGCAGACAGGTCCAGTTGCTCTGGATGCGTCCGTAAGCGCGGCGCATGGAGGCCTGCCAGGAATAGCAGCGCGCCTGGCTCGAGAAACAGCGGTATTCGTCTGCCCATTGGACCAGACGGGGTGTGGCGATGCGCGGATCGCTCGGCCTTGCGCCGTAACGTCCGCCGGTGAAATGGCCCATATAGAGCCTCGATGTTCCGACCGGCGGCGCTCCCGAGCAGCTGCCTTCATAAACAACGCCGCCGGCCCGCACGGGGCGCGCCTCGGCGACAGGAGCGAAGATCGCTGCGGCCATCAAACCCAGAAACGCAAGAGTAACGGTCGACAGGATCGGCGATTTCGGCATGACGGCCCCCGGAAGAATCAGTTGAACAGTAATATAGGCAGTCAAGAGCCAGATAGGAATCGTGCACATCGATATTCATTCTCCGATTGCCAACGATTCTCTGCAGTTCGATGTCGCCATCTCAGCGAAGGGGGCATGGCTGGATTCCGGATCGCCTTCGGCTTCCGGGATCACCGTCGACGAAGAGTCTTGCCGGCCTGTGCGCCGGCGCACATCGCCAGGGTGAAGGCGCGGTTAATCTCCAAACATCGCCAAACGGAACAACACGGCGAACGAAATCAGGAGAGAGCCATGAACACCACTTTCAAGAAGACCCTTACCGCTTCCCTCGCCGCCCTGACGCTGGGCATGACGGTCCTCACCTCGGCCACCCCGGCCTCGGCCCGTGGCGGTGGACTGCTGGCGGCCGGCATCATCGGCGGTCTGGCGCTTGGCGCTATCGCGGCAGGTTCCGCGCAGGCCGCCCCCGGCTACTACGGTCCGCAGCGTGTCTATGGCGGCGAATGCTGGATGGAACGCCGGGCCGTACATAATCGTTGGGGTGACGTGATCGGCTATCGCCGCATCCGGGTCTGCAACTGATCCGCAGAATTTCCTGAAAGTTCGGCGCTGCCGCCGGGATCTCTCCCCCGGCAGTGCTGCCGAGACGCCCTTCGGACGCGCCCCCGTCCGGAGGGCGTTCGGCGTTTCGGGGCAACGCGTTTGCCCGGCCGGACGAATGTGCGAATGTGTCCGGAACATCACCGGGAGACACCATGTCCGCTGCCCTCGCCCAAATTCTCGTCGACGCCAATCGCACCCGCACTCCGGTGCAATATCGCGCCGATCTTGAGCCTGCCGGGCAGGCGGATTGCTACGACATTCAGGCGTCGGTGGCGCGCGACCTCGGGGCCTCAGTCGCCGGATGGAAATGCGGGATCCAGGACGGTGGCAAGATCATTTTCGGCGCTCCGATTTTCGCCTCCAATACGAGGGCTTCCGGCGAAAAGTGGAACATGCCGAAAGGCCAGTCGCTGAAGATCGAGGTCGAAATCGCCATTCGTCTCGGCAAGGATTTGCCGCCGCGTCCCAACAAACCCTATTCGCGCGAGGAGATTCTCGATGCGACGGCGGAAATTTTCGCCGGCATCGAACTCGTCGGTAGCCGTTTCGCCAATGTGGCGGATGCGCCGTTCCGGGCGCGACTGGCGGACAATTTCAATCAGGCCGGATATGTGACCAGCAAGGGCGCTACAAATTTTGCCGCGTTCGATCTTTCAAAACTGCGGTCGAAACTGTGGATAGACGGCGCGCTGGTCCATGATGCGGCCGCCACCCACCAGCAGGGCGATCCGCTGGTTGTGGTCGTGGCATGGGCTTCAAACCAGATCGACCGTCTGGGCGGACTCAAGGCCGGCCAGTTCATCACCACCGGCACACTCAACAAGCCCCCGGCGGTTGATCGGCCTGCGCTTATTGAAATCGAGATCGAACATCTCGGGCGAACCTCGCTGCAGATCGAAAACTGATTGCGGTTCGGATCAGAGTAAGACTTTCGAAAGTAAAAAGGCTCTTCGCTGAATCGTGTGGGTAGAGGTTTCAACCACAAGTTGAATATTTTGGTTTCCGCTGGCTCCGCGTATTTTCTGATGCATGCGTGACACGGATCTTTTTCAGGCGGCGCTCGGGCTTTCCGCGCCTTGGTTTATCAGC
>CANJWR010000065.1 GCA_947478455.1 Beijerinckiaceae bacterium
CGGATCGTCGATTTCGCCTTTATGGCGGAGCGGGATCACTCTATCCTCGTTCATGGCGTAACGCTCCTTCGGGAGGTTCGGGTGGCTTCAGCACCAACCCCGTTACGCCGCCTTCTTCATACCGTCACCCAGTTTCCGACATAGCTCCGCCCGTTGGTGGCGGCAATGCGGTCTATCGCAATGTCGGCCAACCTGCGGCTCAGGCCGCCCAGTCGCCCTACATGACGCCTCCGCCGCCGTCCGGAGGGGCGTCGCTCGACCCCAGCCTGCCAGCGCAAGCCTATCAGGGTCCGCGCGCCCAGCCGCGTCGCGTCCCGGCTCCCGGGCAAGGCACCTACAACTACTGAACTCGCACAAGGTTTGATCCGCCGCACACATGTGCGGCGGACAAGCCTGAAATGCGTCAGGTCCTCATCCCTTTACAGGCAGGAAATGGACGTCTAGCGCTCGGGCAGGCGGGCGCATGTTGCTGATTCCCGTCCGGTTTCGCGTTCTGCGCCACTGGCGCGCCGCGCAATCGCCAAGATATTTGACGGGGATTTCATGGCTGGCGTTTGCACGGAAGGCATCGATACCGGTTTCGTGGCGTTGGGGTACGGAAAGGTCGCCGTACTGGGGGTCGTGCAGGGCATCACCGAACTCCTGCCGATTTCGTCGACGGCACACATGCGCGTCGTCCCGGCCTTACTTGGCTGGCGCGATCCCGGTTCCGCCTTCTCGGCCGCGATGCAGCTTGCGGCGCTGGCCGCTGTCGTCAGCTATTTCTGGGGCGATATCCGGCGTCTCGCGACCGGTTCGGTCTCGGCCGTGGTGCGTCTCGACTTCAAAGACAAGGATTTCCGTTTCTCGCTCGGCATCGTGGTCGCCACGATTCCGATCGTCATTTTCGGATTGCTCCTGTCCAAATTGCTCAACACCTGCGACACGCCGCTTCGCAGCCTGCCGGTGATAGGTATTTCCTGCGTGGTGATGGGCAGCCTGCTGGTGCTGGGGCAACTCTATTGCAATCACACCCGCAAGGCCGAAGACGCCACGATGC
Source organism: Beijerinckiaceae bacterium (assembly GCA_947478455.1). Lineage (GTDB taxonomy): Bacteria > Pseudomonadota > Alphaproteobacteria > Rhizobiales > Beijerinckiaceae > Terripilifer. The sequence goes on from CANJWR010000065.1 coordinate 1,040, forward strand.
TGGATTTCATCATCGTCGGTATCGCACAGGTCGGCGCGCTGATTCCGGGCGTTTCGCGCTCGGGCTCGACGCTGACGGCGGCCATGTTCCGCGATTTCGAGGCTGATGAAGCTGCGCGCTTCTCGTTCCTCATGGGCCTGCCGGCCATCACCGCCGCCGGGCTGAAGGAATTCGTCGAACTCTACAAGGCCGGCATCGGTCTTGAGGCGTGGTCGATCCTGATCTTCGGCCTCGTGATCGCTTCAGCCTCTGCATTCGCGGCAATCTGGGGCCTGATGCGCCTGCTCGAAAACTTCTCGTCCTGGCCGTTTGCGATCTATCGGATCGCGCTCGGCATATTCTTGCTGGTCGGATTTCAATTCGCCTGGCTCGCTTAGTTCGTTAGTCGCGGTGAACGGGGTCGACCCATTTCACCGCCTCGGGCTTTTCGGCGGGCTCAATGTCGAGATTAACGGCGGTCGCCTGGCCGTCGCTGCGCACCAGCACGCATTCCAGAGTCTCGTCCGGGCTGGCGTTGATCTCCTGATGCGGCACATAAGGCGGGACAAAAATGAAATCGCCCGGTCCGGCCTCGGCGACGAATTCCAGCCGCTCGCCCCAGCGCATCCGGGCGCGGCCCTTCACCACATAGATGACGCTTTCCAGCGGGCCATGATGATGCGCGCCGGTTTTGGCGTTGGGGTGAATCGAAACCGTTCCGGCCCAGAGCTTCTGGGCTCCGGCGCGGGCAAAATCGATGGCGGCCTTGCGGTCCATGCCGGGCGTCTGCGCAGTATTGGGATCGAGCGATCCTGCCGGGATGACCCTGATGCCATCATGCTTCCAGCGCGCGGAAGAGTCGTTTTCGGGCGATTGGGCCGACATGGAAGGCTCCGGGGAAAGATTGCGGTGAATAGGCCACAATCTAACGCAATTGTAACTTGCCCGCACGCGACGACTTGGTAGCCATAGGGGCCGGGTCCGCGTGCGCGAGTCCCGCAACGCTTCGCGGTTGGCCGGGGTAGCTGGCCGATTGCCGAAGGCGCGTCCGGGTTTGTGCGGCGGAATTCCAGTTTTGTTTCAGTTTTTGCCGAGTTTGACGCCACATCGCTTCCGCCCTGCGGTTATTCTGCTGGCGTTCGGGCTGCTGGGCGGTTGCGCGTCCGATGACAAGCCGATTCTGATGAATGCGCCTGTTTTGCCGGGGCATTTTGACGCCGGCCCGTCCGGCTCCGCGCCGCCGGTCAGCATGGACTGGCCGCGGCTGTTCGGGTCTGCCGAGCTTGCCCGACTGGCGGATGCCGCGCTGGCGGGGAATTTCGATATTGCGGCCGCTGCTGCCCGCATCGTTCAGGCGGACGCGCAGGCGCAGGTCGCTGCCTCGTCGCTGTTTCCCAATATTGCCGGATCGTCCGACGCCTCGCGTCGTCTGACGCCCGGCACGAACCGATCGAAATCGGGGCCATTCACATCGTCCGTCGGCAACAGTTTCAGCCTCGGCCTTTCGGCCAGCTATACGCTCGACTTCTGGGGCCGCAATCGTGACCTCGCGGCTTCGGGGGCGCTCAACGCCGAAGCGTCGCGGTATGATCGCGATACGGTCGCCCTGACGGCTCAGGCATCCGTCGCCAACACCTATTTCCAGATCCTGACCGCGCAGGACCGCCTCCGCTTCGCCCGTCAGAACGCCGCCACAGCCGAAAACGTGCTCGCGGCGATTCGCGCCCGGCTGCAGGTCGGTACCGGAAATGCGCTCGATGTCGCCCAGCAGGAAAGCGTGGTGGCGAACCAGCGCGCCTCGATCCCGGGGCTTGAGCAGACCCTGCAACAATCGAAAGTGCTCGTTGCGACCCTGACGGGCCGAACGCCCGAGAGTCTTCGGATTGCTGGCGGCAGCCTCGAAAAAATCAGTGCGCCGCGCGTCCGTCCGGGCCTACCGTCGCAATTGCTGCTGCGCCGCCCCGACATCGCCGCCGCCGAAGCACGACTGGCCGCCGCAGGCGCGAATATCGAGGCCGCCCGAAAGGCCTTCTTCCCGACCATCAGCCTCACGGGCCAGACAGGGCTGGAGAGCATCAATCTCGCAAATCTGCTGCGGCCCGAGGCGCTGGCGGCCTCCATGGCGGCCGGCCTGACCCAACCAATTTTCAATGGTTATCAGCTGGAAGGACAATTGCAGCAGGCCCGTGGCCGGGATGCGGAACTTCTGGCCTACTACCGCAAGGCCATTGTGGACGCCCTTGCGGACGTGGAAAATGCCCTGATCGCGGTCCGGCAGACCGCCGAACACGAAAGATTGCAGTCGACGGTAGTAGCGTCGGCGCGTCGCGCGTACCAAATAACAGAGGAACGCTTGCGCGAAGGCACCATCGACGTGGTTACATTGCTCAACACACAGCTCACCCTGTTTCAGGCGCAGGATAACCTGACCACCACCCGCCTCCAGCGAATGCAGGCGATTGTGTCGTTGTTTCAGGCGCTCGGCGGCGGGTTCACGCGTGACGTGTCGTGGCTTCCGCCCGAGCAACAGACGAGCGCCGTCAAAACGGTTCAAGCGGGCCGATGAAAAAGTTCCTCTTTCTGCTGATCCTGCTCGCCGGTGGCGGCGCCTGGTACGCCGATCAGAACGGCTGGATCAAGCTTCCCTACGTGGGCAAGGAAGCGCTGTCGCAACAGGCCGGCGCGCCTGCTGGTCGTCGGCCTGGCGGGAGGGCGGTCGAGCCGCCGGTCCCGATCATATACGCCAGCGTGAAAGCTGCCGATGTGCCGGTGACGGTCGACGCCGTGGGCACCGTGCAAGCGCTCAACACCGTGACGGTACGCACGCAGGCCGATGGCCGTCTGCTCGAACTCGCCTTTGCGGACGGGCAGGAGGTCAAGAAAGGCGATCTGCTTGCCCGCATCGATTCCCGCACCTATCAGGCGCAATACGATCAGGCCGTCGCCAAGAAGGCGCAGGACGAGGCGCAGCTCGCCAATGCGCGTATCGATCTTGAACGATATGCGCGCCTCGCGGCTACCAACTTCGGCTCCAAACAGCAGGCGGACACGCAGCGCGCCACGGTCGCCCAGCTTGAGGCCCTCGTGCAGGTCGATCAGGCGATTATCGACAACGCCAAGGCTCTGCTCGATTACGCGACCATTCGCGCACCCATTGATGGCCGAACCGGCATTCGCGCCGTCGATGTCGGCAATGTGGTGCGCTCGTCGGACGCCAATGGAATCGTGACGATCACGCAGGTGCGCCCCATCTCGATCGTCTTCAACTTGCCGCAGCAGCAATTGCGCGCTCTCAACGCTGGCGTGGCGCGCGGCAAGGTTCCGGTGCAGGCGCTGGAGCCCGACAATGCGACGCTGATCGACCAGGGCAATGTGGAAGTCATCGACAATCAGGTCGATCCCACAACTGGCACCATCAAGGTGAAGGCGACCTTCGCCAACGACAGCCAGATGCTGTGGCCGGGCCAGTTCGTCAATGTGCGGTTGTTTGTCGATACATTGCGCGGCGTCATCGTGGTGCCGACGGCCTCCGTCCAGCGAGGCCCGACTGGCCCCTTCGTGTATGTGGTGACCGACGAAAACACCGTGAAGAAAACCGATGTTGTCGTCGGCCGTCAGGACGAGCAGATGTCCGTCATCCAGCGCGGCGTGGAGCCGCCGATGCGCGTTGTGATGACCGGCTTCGCCCGCATCAGCGACGGCTCGAAAGTGGCGCCCACATCGCCGGAGGAAGCGCAGCCGCGTCCTGCCGCCGACGCCCCCGCCCAACCGGCACGCGGACGCGGCCAGCGGCGCGGAGATTTGTCGCCGACCGGGATTGCGCCGGGATGAGCGTTTCCTCGCCCTTTATCCTGAGGCCGGTCGCGACTTCGCTGCTCGCAGTCGCGGTTCTGCTGGCCGGGATCCTGGGCTATCTGCGTCTGCCGGTTTCGTCGCTGCCGCAGGTCGATTTTCCGACCATCCAGATCACCACCCAATTGCCGGGCGCCAATCCGGACACGGTCGCCTCCATCGTCACTGCACCGCTGGAGCGCAGCTTCGGGCAAATCCCGTCGCTGCAGAACATGTCGTCGATCAGCTCCTTCGGACTGAGCCAGATCACGCTGCAATTCGATCTCGACCGCGACATCGACGCCGCCTCGCAGGACGTGCAATCGGCCATCAACGCCGCAAGCTCCTCGCTGCCGCGCAATCTGCCCTATCCGCCGACCTATTCCAAAGTGAACCCCGCCGACGCGCCAATCGTGACGCTGGCGCTCACTTCGGAGACCGCCTCGCTGCGCGCCCTGAGCGATATTGCGGATACGCTCATCTCGCCGCGCCTGTCAGAAATCGGCGGCGTCGGTCGTGTGTCCATTCAGGGCGGCATACGCCCCGCCGTGCGCATTCAGGCTGATCTGGCGCGCCTCGCCAATTATCGGATCGGCCTCGACGAGTTGCGTCTGGCGATTGTCGGGGCGAATGTGGCGGGCTCAAAGGGCCAGCTCGACGGCGCGCACCAATCCTACATCATCTCGGCCAACGACCAGATCGGGGCTGCTTCCGCCTATCGCGAAATCGTTATCGCCTCGCGGAATGGCACGCCGGTCCTGCTGCGCGATGTGGCCGAGGTGATCGACGGTCTCGAAAACGTGCGGGTCGGTGGCTGGCACGACGGCAAGCCCGCCGTGATCATCGACGTGCAGAAACAGCCCGGCGCCAATATCGTGCAGACCATGAAGCGCCTGACCGCCGAAGTGCCGCGCATCAAGCGCTCCATTCCGGCAGGCGTCGACTTTCAGGTCATCAACGACCGCACCAACACGATCCGCGCCTCCATCGACGAGGTGGAGTTCACGCTGGTTCTGAGCGCCGGCCTTGTGGTGATGGTGGTGCTTTTGTTCCTGCGCACCGTGCGCGCCACCATCATTGCGGCTGTCGCGCTGCCGCTGTCCATCATCGCAACATTCGGCGTCATGTGGCTGGTCGGCTTCAGCCTCGACAATCTTTCGCTCATGGCGCTCACAATCGGCACCGGCTTCATTGTCGACGACGCCATCGTGATGATCGAGAACATTGTCCGCAATGTCGAAAGCGGCAAGAAGCCGCTTCAGGCGGCGCTCGACGGCGCGCGCGAAATCGGCTTCACGGTCATCTCGCTGACGTTTTCGCTTATCGCGGTCTTCATCCCGCTTTTGTTCATGACCGGCCTCGTGGGCCGCATGTTCCGCGAGTTCGCGCTTACGCTCACCATCGCGGTTGTGGTGTCGGCGGTCATTTCGCTAACACTGACGCCGATGATGTGCGCCACCATGCTGCGCAATCGCGGAGCAAGCGCACCGGGACTGCTGTTCCGCATCGCCGAAAAGCCGATCACCTGGATGTCGCAGCTTTACGATCTGACACTCGGCTGGGCCCTGCGCCATCAGTCCTTCATGATCTGGCTGACATTTGGCACGGCTGTGCTGACCGTGTGGCTCTATGTGGTGATGCCGAAAGGCTTCCTGCCCGCGCAAGACACCGGTCTGCTGACCGCTGTCCTCGAAGCTGCGCCCGATGTGTCTTTCGCCGAGATGAAGCGCATTCAGGAACAGGTCGGCGCAACCATCCGCAAGGACCGCGATGTCACCGGCGTCGTTTCCGTGCTGGGCATCGGCGCGCTGAACGCAACATCGAACACGGGCCGCCTCACCATCGTTCTGCGCCCACGCGAGGAGCGGCCCGACGCAAGCACCATTGCCGAGCGCATCCGCCAGCAGATCTCTGGCATCCCCGGCGCGACGATCTACATTCAGCCCGCGCAGGACATTCAGATCAGCACGCGCTCCAGCCGTTCGCAATATCAATACACGCTGGCGGGTTCGGATCTCGACGAACTCACTCAGTGGGCGAAGAAGCTGGCGACGCGCCTGCGCGAATCCTCGATCATTCGCAACGTAGCGACCGAGACGCAGGACGGCGGTCTGCAATTGTTCATCGACATCGACCGCGAGAAGGCAGGTCGTCTCGGCATTTCCATGCAGACGGTTGCCGACACGCTCAACAGCGCCTTCGGCCAGCGCCAGATCGCCACGATCTATGCGCAGTCGAACCAGTACAGGGTAATTCTCGAAGCCGCGCCCCAGTACCAGAACGATCCGGTCTCGCTGCAAAAGCTCTATGTCACCGCAACCGGCGGCGCGCAGGTGCCGCTGGAATCCTTCACGACCATCACCCGCAACACAGCGGCGCTCTCCATCGCCCATCAGGAGCAGTTTCCTGCCGCGACGCTCAGTTTCGATCTCGCGAAGGACGAAGCGCTCGGCGACGCCGTGCAGGAAGTGGAAAACGCCCGCCACGAAATCAGCATGCCGGATTCGCTGGTCGGATCGTTCAATGCCGACGCTGCCGAATTCCAGCGCTCGCTCGCCGCAGAGCCGTGGCTCATTCTGGCGGCCATCGTGACGATCTATCTCGTGCTCGGGATTCTGTACGAGAGTTTCGCCCATCCCTTTACGATTCTCACCACGCTGCCGTCCGCCGGCGTTGGGGCGCTGCTGTCGCTCAATCTGCTCGGCCACGATCTGTCGATCATTGCTCTCATCGGCATCGTGTTGCTGATGGGCATCGTGAAGAAGAATGCAATCATGATGATCGACTTCGCGCTCCACGCCGAACGCCATGAAGGTCTCTCGGCGGAAGAATCCATCGTGAAGGCCTGCCGCCTGCGCTTCCGGCCGATCATGATGACGACGCTTGCGGCGTTGCTCGGCGCCGTCCCGCTGGCGCTCGCCACCGGCATGGGCAGCGAATTCCGCGTACCGCTCGGCGTCACCATCATTGGCGGACTAGTATTGAGCCAGTTGCTGACGCTCTACTCGACGCCCTGCATCTATCTGGCGATCGAGCGCCTGCGCGCCCGTATGGGCGGCGCCAGCGTCTTCCGCAGTGTCGAGGAAGAGCCTGTCGTCAGGCCGGGAGCCGCGGAATGAACAATCTTTCCGCTCCCTTCGTCCGCAGGCCCGTCGGCACAACCCTGATGGCGCTTGCGCTGCTGTTCATCGGCGCGCTCGCCTATCCATTCCTGCCCGTTTCGAGCATGCCGAACATCGAGTTCCCGACGATCCGCGTCTCGGTGAATCGCCCCGGCGCAGATCCGGCCACAATGGCCGCCAGTGTAGCTGCGCCCATCGAGCGCGCGCTCAGTACCATTTCGGGCGTGACCGAAGTCACCTCGTCAAGTTCTATCAATACTTCGAACATCACGGTGCAATTTGAACTCAAGCGCTCCATTGACAGCGCCGCACGCGATGTTCAGGCGGCGCTGAATTCGGTCGTGCCCGATCTGCCGGGCGATCTGCCGCAATTACCTCGGTTTCGAAAGGCCAATCCGGCCTCGCAGCCGGTGATCGTCGTCGCCATGGTGTCCGATACGCTGCCGGCCAGCGCGCTGTTCGATGTGGCCGATACGGTTGTGGCGCAGCGCATCTCGCAGGTGCGCGGAGTCGGCGAAGTCTCCGTCAACGGCTCCGAACAGCCGGCCGTGCGCGTGCGGGTCGATCCCGCACGCCTTTCGGCGCTGGGCATTTCGATGGACGACGTACGAACCGCCATCGCATCCGCCAACAATCCGTCTCCGCTCGGCGCATTTGACGGCGAACATCGCACCGAGACCATCGCAACCAACCTGCTGCCTTTCGACCCATCGGCTTTCGGCGAAATTGTGGTGCGGGCGCGCGGCGGCACGGTGATCCGCCTGTCGGAGATCGCCAGCGTCGAACAGGGTGTGCGCAACACGCGCTCTTCCGGCTGGCTCAACGGCAAGCCCGCCGTGATGGTGAATGTCACCAAACAACCCGACGCCAATGTGATTGAGACCGTCGACGCCGTGAAGGCAATCCTGCCGGATCTCGAACGCTGGGTCCCGGCGGGCGTGAAATTCGAGGTGATGCTCGACCGCACGATGATGATCCGCGCGTCGGTGAATGACATTCAGCACATGCTGCTGATCTCCATCGGATTCGTCACCATGGTGGTGCTGATCTTCCTGCGCCGCATGGCGGCGACCTTCGCGGCCGCCATCACGGTGCCGCTTTCGCTGGGCGGCGCATTTGCGATGATGTGGGCGGTGGGCTTTTCGCTCGACAACATGTCGCTGATGGCGATCACCATTTCGGTTGGCTTCGTGGTCGACGACGCCATCGTGATGATCGAGAACATTCATCGCAACATCGAGAAGGGCCTGAGCCCCATGCAGGCCGCGCTGGTCGGCACGCGCCAGATCGGCTTTACGGTCGTGTCGATCAGCCTGTCGCTGATAGCGGCTTTCATTCCCCTGCTGTTCATGGGCGGCATTCCGGGCCGCATGTTTCGCGAATTCTCTCTGACACTGACCTTCGCCATCATCGTCTCGGCCTTTGTGTCGCTGACCGTGACGCCGATGATCTGCGGTCATTTCATGCCCGCGCGCGGCGAGCGTAAAGACGGCTGGTTCGGGCGCCTGTTCGAGCGCGGTCTGTCGGGCACAGTCGGATTTTATCGTCGCACATTGCCGCCGGTGTTGAACCATCCGTGGCTGGCGCTTCTTTTCGTCGTCGCGACAGTGGCGCTGACTGTTTACATGTATGTCACGGCCCCCAAGGGCTTTGTGCCGGACGAAGATACGGGTGTGCTGTTCGGCTGGGTCGAGGCCGCGCAGGATATTTCGTTCGAGTCCATGCAGACGCAACAACAGCAGGCCGCCGAGATTGTTGCGGCGGATCCGGCAGTGATTTCCACCTCTTCGAACATAGGCGGCGGCAGCAATATCAACGCCGGTCGTCTCAACATCATTCTCGATCCCAAACGCAAGGAAACGTCGAGCCAGGTGATTGCGCGTCTGCGGCAGAAACTCGCAGCATTGCCGGGCCTGCGCATCTACGTCTGGGCCATTCAGGACATCCGCATGGGCGGGCGTCAGGGCAAATCGAAATATCAGTTCACCCTCTGGGGCTCCAACATCAAGGAGCTTGAGGAATGGACCCTGAAGGTTATGGACGGGCTCAAGCAGGTTCCACAACTGATCGATTTGTCGAGCGACCGCGATCAGGGCGGGTTGCAGGCCAATGTGATCATCGATCGCGTCACGGCGTCGCGACTCGGAATTGCGATTCAGGATATCGACAATGCGCTGTCCAATGCCTTCGGACAGCGTCAGGTTTCGACCATTTACACGCAACGCAACCAGTACAAGGTCGTTCTCGAAGTTGAACCGTCTCGCCAGCGCGATCCCAACGATCTCGGAAGCGTCTTCGTGCCCGCGCCGGGCGGCAAACAAATCCCGTTGTCAGCCATTGCGCGCGTCGAGCGCAGCGTGGCGACGCTCGCAGTCAATCATCAAGGACCGTTCCCGTCCGTCACCTTCACCTATGACATCAAGCCCGAATATAATCTCGAGGAGGGAACCAATGCGGTGAAAGACGCCGTGGCGGGGCTCTTTTTGCCAGACACGATCTCGGCAGATTTCGCCGGCGACGCGAAAGCCTACCGCGACAACGCCAATGAGCAGGGATTACTGATCCTCGCGGCCATCATCGCGGTCTACATCATTCTTGGCGTTCTCTACGAAAGCCTGATCCATCCGCTGACGATCATATCGACGTTGCCCTCTGCCGGTCTGGGCGCGTTGCTGGCATTACGCCTGTCGAATACGGATGTGTCCATCGTGGCCTTCATCGGCATCATCCTGCTCATCGGGATCGTGAAGAAGAACGGCATCATGCTGGTGGATTTTGCGATCTCGGCCGAACGCGCTCGCGCCCTGTCGCCGCGCGACGCCGTGATGGAAGCCGCCATCCAGCGTTTTCGTCCCATTGTGATGACCACGCTGGCCGCTTTGCTGGGCGCATTGCCATTGGCGTTCGGCACTGGCATCGGGGCCGAATTGCGCAGGCCGCTGGGCGTCGCAATTGTGGGCGGCCTCGTGCTGTCGCAATTGCTGACGCTCTATACAACGCCTGCGATCTACCTTCTGATGAGCAAATTGCGCCGCTCACAGAAGCCAAGCACGCTGCAAAAAATGATCCTCGACGAGGCGTCCGTCTGATATTTCTAAAATTCGATTGACAGCCGCCGCAACCTGCCGTTCGCTCTCGGAAGAATATGAAATCCGGGGAGTGAATCGATGAAGAAGATTTCGGCCGTAGCTATTGGCCTCGCAGTGACGCTGGCAGCCGGCTCCGCGCAGGCCCAGAGCAATCCGCGCTATATCCAGTTTCAGCCTTCCGCCACCAAGGGCGCGCTTTACGTACCTGACAGTGGGCCAGCGCCCAAGGTGGCGTTTCTGACGATCCATCGCACGTCGAACTTCATGAACATGATCGGCAATGCGGAGCTGGCGAAACGCGGCTTCATGGTGCTGGGTATGAACCCGCGTTCGGACAACAATGAAGCAAGCGTCCGCTTCGAGGACATTGCACTCGACATCAAGCAGGGCGTCGAGCTCCTGCGTAAACAGGCTGGCATTCAGAAAATCATTCTCATCGGCTTTTCGGGCGGCGGCCCGTCGACAACCTTCTACCAGGCGGTGGCCGAAAAGGGCGTGTCCTATTGCCAGGGGCCGAACAAGCTGACGCAATGCAGCAACAATCTTGCCGGCCTGCCGCCGGCCGACGCCATGCTGCTGCTTGACGCCCATCCGGGCAATACGGTGAACGCGATGCGCAGCCTCAATCCGGCTGTGCTCGACGAAAACGATCCGTCGAAGATCGATCCTGCGCTCGACCCGTTTGACGCGAAGAACGGGTTCAATCCGAACGGCCATTCGACCTATACGGCCGAGTTCATGGATCGCTATTTCAAGGCGCAGGCTGCGCGCATGAACCGCCTGATCGACAAGGCGGTCGCCATGCGCGAGGACATCAAGAACGGCAAAGGCATCACGACCGACGACGCGCCGTTCATCGCCTATCGCAACCGTGCGCGCCTGATGGACTTTTCCATGAGCGTGCATCCGGGGAGCGTGAAGCCGCAGAAGCTGATCAAGAACGACGGCAGCATTTCGACAGAAGTGGTCAGATCCGTTCGCGTTGGTCTTGCGGAAAACGCCAAGGCTGACCGGACCCTGTCGAACGGCACGATGTTCCTGACCCTCACATCGTTCCTAAGCGCCAATGCGATCCGGGCGAAGGATTCGATCACCGACATTGACTGGTGCACGAGCAACAATTCGACGCCCTGTGCGCTGAAGCAGATCAGCGTGCCAATTCTGGTGACCGCCATGGGCGGCCACTATTTCATTGCCGACAACGAGATCCACTACGATGTCGCAGCCAGCAAGGACAAGGATTACGTGGTGATCGAGGGCGCGGTGCACGGGCAGACGCCCTGCGAACCCTGTTCGAAGATCACCGGCCAGTCCTATTCGAACGCCACCAAGAACCTTTACGACTATGTGGCGAAGTGGACGAACGAGCGCTTCAAATAAGCATTCGCAAAAGGCATCGTTCAAAAAGCGTCATGGCCGGGCTAGTCCCGGCCATCCACGTTTTAAGAGCCCAGGCGCATTGGCGTTTGCGAATGGCCGCGCAGCACTCACGCCGGTAGTTCTTTCACGATCGCCTGAATGATGCGCGTATCGGTCGGCTCTGTGCCGGTGGCAAACACGCCAGCAACATGGCCATCTCGGCCCACCAGATATTTGTGGAAATTCCACGAGGGTTGGTTCGACGGATGTTCTGCCGCCGCCCATTTGTAAAACGGATGCGCGCCAGCACCGCTGACCTTCGCCTTCGCCGCAATCGGAAACGTCACGCCCATTCCCTTGACGACTTCACCGATCTCGTGCGCCTCGCCGGGTTCCTGCCCGCCGAAATCGTTCGACGGTACGCCGATGATGGTCAGGCCGCGATTGCCGTAGCGCGTCCATAATTGTTGCAGGCCCGTATACTGTGGCGTGTATCCGCAGAAAGAGGCCGTGTTGACGATCAGGATAGGCTTGCCGGCATAATCGGCGAGCTTCAGCGTCCCGCCGTGCAGGCCGGGAAAGGAAAACGCATAGGCTGTGACGCTGCTCATGGTCGGTCCTGCGGCTCTGGCCGGGCCGCAGACTGCGGCTGCCAGCATTCCCAGTAAGATACGGCGATCGACGGACATGGCCGGGCTCCCGGTTAGGCTCTCACGAATATACTCCGCCGGAGACGCTTTGGATGCAAGCTCAGCCCCCGAGCTTGCAGCCGCCCGCGCCGACCGGCAGCCAGGCTTCGTCCGACTTGATCGTCCGCACATGTTCGTAGAAGTCGTAGCCGCCCTTGCTCTGCTGCGGCGACTTCACCCGGTAGAGGTCGAGATCGTAGGTCACCCGCCCGTCGATGCGCTGTTTCGCCGGACGACCAAAATAGTCGATGGGTAGTTCGCGCATCTTTGCCATCACGGCCTTCGGCTCGGTTGAACCGGCGGCGTCGACGGCGTCGAGAAAATGCGTCACCGCCGCGTAATTCGCCGCATGAGCCTTGGTGGGCATCTTGCCGTTGTTGCGCGCCGCGAAACGTTGCGCGAAGGCGCGCGTCTTGTCGTTCGTGTCCCAGTAGAAACTTTCGGTGACCCAGAGTCCCTTGGCGACATCAAGCCCTAGCGCCTTGATGTCGCTGAGCACCATCAGCAAGCCCGCCACCTGCTGCGGCCCACCCGCAATGCCGAACTCGGCCGCCTGCTTGATGGCGGTCGTGGTGTCGGAGCCCACGTTAGCCAGCGCGATCACATCCGCCTTCGAGGATTGCGCCTGCAACAGGAACGAACTGAAATCCGACGCCGCCAGCGGATGCCGCACTGCGCCCAGCACCTTTGCGCCTGCGCCTTCGACAACCTTGCGGGCAGAGGCTTCCATCGCATGGCCGAAGCCGAAGTCCGCTGTGAGGAAGAACCATGTTTTCAGGCCCTGTTCGGTCAGAGCCTTTGCGGTGCCGGCGGCCAGCGCATTCGTGTCGTCCTGAAAATGAACGGTGGTGGGCTGGCACTGTGCGCCGGTGAGGTCGGTGGTCGCCGCCTCCGTCACCAGAATGATCTTGTTGTAATCGGCGCCGAGCTTCGCCACCGTGAGCGCTACCGGCGTGTTCGGCAGATCGGTGATGACGTCCACCTTGTCGACATCGAACCAGCGCCGCGCCAATTGGCTCGCCAGATCGGGCTTGTTCTGCATGTCGGCTTCCAGCACCTCGATGGCGCGGCCTGCCGCACGGCCCTTGTGGTCCTCGACCGCCATTTTTACCGCAAGCGTTGAGCCCGGACCGCCGATCTCCATCGAATAGCCCGACATGTCGCCCATCACGCCGATCCTGATCGGCGCCTGCTGGGCGAGAGCGGATGTGGCTGCAAGTGCGGTCGCGGCGAGCAGGCTGCGAATGATGCAATGTCTCATGCGGTCTCCCTTCCGGTGGCGGACATGGTCGTTTTGAATTTATCGCCCCGCTCTCAATGGCGCACATAACGTCATTGCGAGGAGTGTAGCGACGAAGCAATCCATCGCCGCGTAGTTTTGCGTCTGGATCCCGGATCGCCTTCGGCGTCCGGGATGACATTTTTCGACGAAACGCCTTATGACTTCACGTACAGTTGTCCGCCGCCCTGCAGAAACTCCTGGCTCTTCTGCGCCATGCCATCCAGCGCGGCCTTCTCGTTGTCGAGCAGGGCGGCAGCCTCGACGCGCAGATCCTGCGTGATTTTCATCGAGCAGAATTTCGGTCCGCACATCGAGCAGAAATGCGCCACCTTGTGGGCGTCCTTCGGCAGGGTTTCGTCATGATAGCGCCGCGCGGTGTCCGGATCGAGACCGAGATTGAACTGGTCTTCCCAGCGGAACGAGAAGCGTGCACGGCTCATGGCGTCGTCGCGAATCTGCGCCGCCGGATGGCCCTTGGCGAGATCGCCCGCATGGGCGGCGATGCGATACGTAATGACGCCGGTCTTCACGTCGTCGCGATCCGGCAGGCCCAGATGTTCCTTCGGGGTGACGTAGCAGAGCATCGCGCAGCCGAACCAGCCGATCATCGCCGCGCCGATGCCGGACGTGATGTGATCATAGCCCGGCGCAATATCGGTGGTCAGCGGTCCAAGCGTGTAGAAGGGCGCCTCGTGGCATTCCTTCAGCTGCTTTTCCATGTTGATCTTGATCTTGTGGATCGGCACGTGGCCGGGCCCCTCGATCATCACCTGACAGCCCTTTTCCCAGGCGACTTTGGTGAGTTCGCCCAGCGTTTCGAGCTCGCCGAACTGCGCGGCGTCGTTGGCGTCCGCAATCGAGCCCGGGCGCAGGCCGTCGCCCAGCGAGAACGACACGTCGTACTTGCGCATGATGTCGCAAATCTCGTCGAAGCGCTCGTACAGGAAGCTCTCGCGATGGCCCGCCAGACACCAGCGCGCCATGATCGAGCCGCCGCGCGACACAATTCCGGTGACGCGCCGCGCCGTCAGCGGCACATGATGGAGGCGCACGCCCGCATGAATGGTGAAGTAGTCGACGCCCTGTTCGGCCTGCTCGATCAGCGTGTCCTTGAAGACTTCCCAGTCGAGTTTCAGCGGATCGCCGTCGACCTTTTCGAGCGCCTGATAGATCGGCACCGTGCCAATCGGAACCGGCGAATTGCGAATGATCCAGTCGCGGATGTTGTGAATGTTGCGGCCTGTAGACAGGTCCATCACGGTGTCCGCACCCCATCGGGTCGACCACACCATCTTCTCGACCTCTTCCGCCACGGACGATGTGACGGCCGAATTGCCGATATTGGCGTTGACCTTCACGAGGAAGTTGCGGCCGATGATCATCGGCTCAAGCTCGGGATGGTTGATGTTGCACGGAATGATTGCGCGGCCGCGCGCGATCTCGTCACGCACGAATTCTGGCGTCACGAAAGCCGGGATCGATGCCCCGAAACTCTCGCCGTCGGCGATCTTTTCCAGCGCGCCAGGCAGCATGGTTTCGCGGCCAAGGTTTTCGCGATGCGCCACATAGATCATCTCCTCGGTGATCAATCCCGCGCGGGCGAATTCATACTGTGTGACGAGCGCCCCGTCGCGCCCGCGCAGCGGCGCGCGATTGGCCGGGCAGGGCGGCACGAGCTTGTCGCCCTTCGCGTCGCCATTGTCTTCCGGCATTACGGTGCGGCCCGAATAGACCTCGAGCCCTTCGCGCTTCGCCAGCCACGGACGCGAGGCCGTCAGGCCTTTGGCGAGATCGATGCGCGCATCGACGTCCGTGTATGGGCCGGAGGCGTCGTACACCCGCACCGGCGGCTCCAGCGGGTCGGTGAGGGTGATTTGGCGGAACGGGACGCGCACGTCCGGATGACCGGCGGGTGTATGATAGATTTTGCGCGATCCCGTCAGCGGCCCGGTGGTGACGGTCTCGGGGACCAGCGTTCCCGGCTTCGGCTGGACATTCATGCGCGTCTCCCGTTGCGGCGCGCCTTCAAGGGGCGGCCTGACGATCCGGACGACGCACGCGGGGATGGAGTGCGACATAAGCCGCTCGCCGGTCCCTTCGCTGGCGTTACCCAGATCAGGTTCAATGGGTTTGATCTCAGCCGCCGGAAAACCGGCAGCACCCCATGGCTGAGCGGAAGCTAGTGCCGATTGGCGCGGCGCGCAAGCGGGATGGCGGGCAGGCGTGACTGGAAATCGGAAAGGCCCGAAAGCTAAACCTGCGCCTTCCGCCCGTAGGGCGGTTTCGGAATGTTGATATGCGCGGCCCGCAGCGCCGCCGACCAGCGGTCGCGCAGGTCGTGGAAATACGGCTCCGTATGATCGATGCGCACATCGACTTCCAGTTCCAGACTGTCGCGACGGCACACTGCAACATCGATCGGCAAGCCGACGCCGATGTTGGAGCGCATGGTGGAATCCATCGAGATCAGCGCCACCTTCAGCGCATCGCCAATGTCTGAATCGAAGGCCACGGCTCGGTCGAGAACCGGCTTTCCGTATTTGTATTCGCCGATCTGGAAGAAAGGCGCATCCTGTCCGCATTCGATGAAATTGCCGGCGGAATAGATCAGAAACAGCCGCATCGGATCATTGCCGATCTGGCCGCCGAACAGGAACGACACTTCGAACTTCACATTGCTCTGCTCGTAGGCCTCGCCTTCAAGCGTATGGATGCGCCGGATCGCGCGGCCGATGAGCTGCGCGCCCTCGAAAATCGTCTTGCAGTCGGTGAGTTTCTCGACGGTCTTGGTTTCGGGGTTTTCGAAACCCTCGCGCACCAGATGCAGAATGCTCTGTGTCGCGCTGAGGTTTCCGGCGCTGGCGATGATGAGCTGATGATGGCCGGGATCGTTGAACAGATGCAGCTTGCGATAGGTGGAGATGTTGTCGATCCCCGCATTTGTGCGCGTATCGGCGATCATCACCAGACCTTCGCGCACCAGAATGCCACAGCAATAAGTCATGAAAACGTTTTCCCTTGCGCAACCCCGCGCCCGATCAGCTTTGGCGCTGATCCTGTTGTTGCGAAACGCGCACCTGCGCATCCACTTCCTCGCCGTCGCCGCCGGAGCGCGAAGCTCTCACCGGAGAGGCGCCCAGATAGTCGAGCGCGCGTGCGACAGACACGTGACCTTCGGTCGGGCAGATGCAATGCGCCGGATCGAACCCGACCCACCCGAGCCCTTCAATCCATGCCTCGGCCCAGCCATGAGCAGCGTTTGCCTGGCTCTTGCTTTCAACGTCGAAATAATAGCCGCTGACGAAGCGCGCTGGCGTGTCGACATGCCGGGCAGCCGCGATAAAGGCCTGCGCGAGATCCTGTGAAGCGCCGCTCTTGCGTCCGAAAGCCTCGCCGGCGGTTGCGATCTCCGGCGCGGCTTCCGGATCAAGCTTCATGATGTCAGCAACGCCACCCATCAGGGCGTGCATCTTGCCAAGCGTATCCGCAATGCCGCTCACCGTATCGCGGGCAAATTCGCGCAACAGATCGCGGGCCTCTGTATGGGGCGTGTCACGTAGATAGAACTGCGGGGGAAAGCGCTCGATGGAGCCGCGCAGGACGCCAGCTGTGTCGAACGTCTCCACATCGCCATCGATGGAAACTGTGAGTCGAGAAAGCGGCCCATCGATGCTGATCGTGTGGACCAGATTGGCGTAGGCGTCTTCGCTCATCTTCAGCGAATGATCCACATCGGGATCGATCCGCCACGAATTGACGCGCTGACCGTCATGGTTGCGCGGCGTCAGGCGAAGCACCTGAATGATCGACTTCGCGGGCGTGCGCCACGCATAGGTCGTGAGATGATGAATCCGGATACGCATGGGACTTCAGTTTAGCAGATACTGGTCGGCAATGTCTGCGCCGAGTTTGTTGTTGTCGTCGAGGAAATCCGTGATGAATTCGTGCAGACCGCCGGAGAGAATCTGGTCGATGGTCAGGTTTTCCAGCCGCGTCAGCACCTGACGGGCGCGTCGCTGGGTTGGCCCCTGTCGCCCGTAGGCGCGGCCGATGGCTTCAAGAAAGCGCACGATATTGTCGTAGCAGGAAATCAACGAACGCGGCATTTCAGGCTTCAGAATCAGCAGATCCGAAATCTGCCGCGGGTTCACGCTGTCGCGATAGACCCAGTGATACGACGTCAGCGCCGACACGGCTCGCAGGATCGCCGTCCACTGGAAATAGTCGAGCGAGCCGCCGACGGATTCCGTCTCCGGAAGCAGCACGTGATATTTCACGTCCAGAATACGCGCGGTATTATCGGCGCGCTCCACATAGAGGCCCAGCCGCGAAAACCAGTAGCAATCGTTACGCAGCATGGTGCGATAGGCTGAGCCGTCGGCGTCCAGTGACATTTTCTTGGCGAATTCCAGAAAGCGCGCCAGTGTATCGCGATCGAAGCAGCCGTTCTGGTCGTGCAGCGCCTCGAAGCGTTTCAACTCCAGCCAGCCGGAGTTGATGCACTCCCATGTCTCGATCGTCAGAGCCGTGCGCACGGCGCGCGCATTCGTGCGCGAATATTCGATGCAATTGCGGATCGACGATGGATTGGCCTTGTCGAACGTCAGCCATTCAATAGCATTGGCGGGCGTGAAATCCGGATAGAGTTCCCGGAAACTCTCCCATGCGCCTGCGGCTGTGAGGGTACTTTCCCATTCGGTTTCGCTGCCGCCATATGTTTTCGGCAGAGCTTCGAGACGCAAGGTGGCGTCCACGATGCGGGCGAGAAAATCCGCCCGCTCCATATAGCGTGAGAGCCAATAGATATTGTCGGCGGTGCGGGCGAGCATCACTGGGCTCCGAGAGCAGGGAACGCGCGGCGAGGTTTGAGGAGCGGATCAGGCATCGGGCAGCACATCGTCGATCACCCAGGTATCCTTCGTTCCGCCGCCCTGGCTGGAATTCACCACGAGCGAACCTTCTTTCAGCGCAACGCGCGTCAATCCGCCGGGCACGATGCGCACGCCGTCCGACCCCGTCAGTACGAAGGGCCGCAAGTCGACATGGCGCGGTGAAACGCCGGCGTCGAAAGAGGCCGGGCAGGTGGAAAGTTTCAGCGTCGGTTGCGCGATGAAATTCGCCGGATCGTGTTTGAGCTTGTCGGCGAAGAGCGAAATCTCTTCCTTTGTGGCGTGCGGGCCGACCAGCATGCCGTACCCGCCCGAACCGTTGACTTCCTTCACCACAAGTTCGGGCAAATGTTCGAGGACATATTTCAGCGCATCGGGCTCGCGACAACGCCACGTCGGCACATTCTTCAAAAGTGCTTCTTCGCCCAGATAGAACCGGATGATGTCCGGCATATAGGTGAAGATGGCCTTGTCGTCCGAAATGCCGGTGCCGACCGCGTTGGCCAGCGTCACATTTCCAGCGCGATAAGCGCCCATCAGGCCCGGAATGCCGAGCGCGGAATCCGGGCGGAAGCACAGCGGATCGAGAAACTCGTCATCGATGCGCCGGTAGATCACATCGACGCGCTGCGGCCCTTGCGTCGTGCGCATGTAGACCACATCGTCGCGCACCGAGAGATCACGGCCCTCGACGAGCTCGACGCCGAGCTTGTCGGCCAGAAACGAATGCTCGTAATAGGCCGAATTATACTGGCCGGGCGTCAGCACCACAGTCGTGGCCTCTGCGCCTGCGGAGCGTGGCGCGACCGAGCGAAGACTCGCGAGCAACGAGTCAGTGTAATTCTCGACCGGCGCAACGCGATGTTTCGCGAAGAGGTCCGGTACGAGGCGCATCATCACCTCGCGGTTCTCCAGCATGTAGGAGACGCCCGAAGGCGTACGCGCATTGTCTTCCAGCACATAGAAATCATTTTCGTCGATTCGCACGATGTCGATGCCGGCGATATGGACATAAATGTCGTGCGGCACGCGCCAGCCGGTCATCTCGGGACGGAAATGCGGATTGCGAAAGACGATGTCGTCGGGCATCACGCCGGCGCGCAGAATGTCGCGCCTGTTGTAGATGTCCGCCAGAAACATGTTCAGCGCCTTTACGCGCTGCACCAGTCCGGCTTCGAGCTTTGTCCATTCCGAGCGGCTCAGCACGCGCGGAATGATGTCGAACGGGATGAGTCTTTCCGTTGCGTTCTTCTGACCATAGACCGCGAAGGTGATGCCGATGCGCCGAAGAGCTATGTCGGAAACTGGGTGACGGTATGAAGAAGGCGGCGTAACGGGGTTGGTGCTGAAGCCACCCGAACCTCCCGAAGGAGCGTTACGCCATGAACGAGGATAGAGTGA
>CANJWR010000066.1 GCA_947478455.1 Beijerinckiaceae bacterium
CTCGATGCGTGCGACACCACAACTCACAAGGGCTCATGCAGCCCTTTTCTCTCAACCAGACTGGTACACTTTTACGCCGCCATCTGGCACAATTTGTCGCCGCCATTGACACCACTTCGAGTTCGGTCAGTTTAGAGCCGCGGGCCAGCTGTTCAACGGCAGTCCGATAGAGATTGCGCGTGGGAAAATCCATCGAACGATAGTTGCTGTCCTTGCTGAAGACGTCATCGACAAGGCTTACGTGTTCGAATTGAACTGTCCAGTCGACATCGGTAATGAGTCGCAGGCTGGTTATGATGTTTCGAACCGTAATGCTGCCAGCCACTTGTCTCTGCTGTTCATCGCGCACAACAGCGTCGGATGTTGTGGCCCGTCGCGTCAATTGCGCGCCGAGCCATTCCAGAGCCAGTGAAATGCTGGGATCCTGATCGTGAAGGCGGCGAACGAGCTGAACCAGAAAGGCGTCGGAGAAATGTGTAGCTGGCAGATTGCGAAGCACTTCTTCTGGCGCCTCTTTCAAGCGTTCTTCTGACCCGAGTAGGCGATCCGCCAGAGCGTCCGCGCTACGCCGACCTGCATGGCTATCGATGAGACGTTGAGCGATCCGTCCTAGATTTTCTATGAGCACGATCCGCAACGTGATCGCCACAGCCCACAATTCGCCAATTGTCAGCGGCTGAACTGATTGATAGGCGCGCAAATACCTTCGAAGAATTTCGGGATCGAAGAGGCTGTCCGTATGGGCCACGAAGGCCCATGCAATGCCCAACACTCGAGGATAGCCAGAAAATGGTCCAGCGTTGAGTTGTGGCAGCTGTTTGTAATATTCTCGGGGTAGATCTCCTGGAATTCGACGTATTTGCTCTTCGACCAAATGAAAATTATCGACCAGCCATTCGGCTGCCGGCGTTATTGCGGTTCCTGCCGCCAGAGCGGTACAGACATCCCGATATGCGGCGACCAGCAAAGCCTCATTTTCGGACAAGCGTTCTGCGAGAGATAAGTTTTTCAGCCTTTGTGCGCCTACCGTCTGCGCAATCGCGAGGCTGCGGGCATGCTCTTCAAGGCGCTCAACACTAAAGAGCTCCGCGCGAATTGGCGTCAGATCGTCCCACGGCGGGCTCAGATGCGCGCCATGCCCGAATTTCCATGATTTCAAAGCTGATTTGCCTTCGATTTAAAGCGGATCGCATCTACCCACGTCAGTCGCGTCAACTCGGTTGATGTTGCGCCGACATCCGCGGCGATCAGTGCGAATCCACCCGACGCGAAAATGCGTTATGTCCCGGTGTCGGAAATGTCGGACGCGAGCCAGCCGGATCAATGTGCTTTTTACGCTCGCTCATGTCATCATCGGCCACGAGCACCCGTGTGCATTCGCCATGGCGACTGATTGATTTGGCAAGGCATGCGGCTTCGATGATTGCCAAATCTCTTGACCAAAATGGTACCGTCATTCCTCCGTCAATTCTGATCGCCCAGCCATGAGTTTCCCTGACGACATTGAATGTGATCATTTCGCTGCTCGACTGCTCGGATTGAATAACTGGCGCAAGCAATGAACCAGATCGCGGCAACACGACAAGAGTCGGAAATCACCTATTGCGGCGGAACGGCTGAATTTCCGATCTGCTTTTCGTGGGCCAATTATGTGCAGACAAAGGTGAATGTCGAGAACGGCACAACCTTTCTGATCGTGACTCACAATATGGATCTCGCCAAACGCTGCGACAGGATCGTCGAAGTGGTCGATGGCCGGATGGTTGCGCAGGCGGTTCGGCCCCACGCACCCTAGTCAGTCATCAGAAGCCAATCTGAATTTGGGAAGTGCCAGTTCCGGACTGACTATATCGAAGATAACTTCGACCGCTTTTCCAACTCGCGCATTGGTTGTGTCGCCGACCAGATTGGTTGCCATCAACGGGCCTTCTTCCAGCCGTACGATGGCCGACGAATAGGGAATGTCGTCGTTGAAGCCCGGCCAGTAGGCGCGGTGAAATTCCGCATAGGCCTCCAATACGCCGCGGCCTGAGGCCGGCTTCCAGTCCTGGTCTGTCGAGAGGCATTTCGGACAAACCGGCGACGGCGGCAAATGCGCGTCGTTGCAGGCGCGGCAGGTCTGCAGGGCGAGAATGTTGCGCCGTGCGTGCTCCCAGAATGGCGTTGTCAGTGGATCGAGCTTCGGCAGGGGCTTGTTGTAGGACATGGCTCAAGCTCCTCAGGCGCGCGTGTAGATGATGGAGCGGGTGCAGGGCGTCGCCTGCGCATATTGGACGATGTCGCAATCGGCCACCTGCCGTTTGCCGCATTCGCCGCGCAGTTGACGCACTGCCTCGATGTTGAGCGCCCAGCCCTGCATATAGGAGTTCGACAGATGGCCGCCGTCCGTATTCGTCGGCAGCCGGCCGCCGAGTTTCAGCGTTCCGTTTTCGACGAAGCGTCCGGCCTCGCCCCGCGGACAGAAGCCGAGGCCTTCCAGCGTGAACAGAACAGTCGGGCTAAAGTTGTCGTAGCACATCAGGGCGTCGATATCGGAGGTGGTTACGCCGGCCATCTCGTAGGCCGATTTTCCGACTTCGCTGACAGCCGCATAACGGAAGTCAGTTGTATAGAGCGCAATATTGGACTCGCGGTATTCGTCCCGCGCGCCGATGCCTGAAATCTGCACGGGCGCCTTGCGGCAATCTTTTGCGCGATCGTTTGTCGTGAGAATGATGCACACCGCGCCATCGTTGATGAGGCAATAGTCGAGCAGGCCGAGCGGAGCCACGATACGCCGCGCGGCCTCGTGATCGTCGATGGTGATGGGCTTTTTCATCACGGCGTCCGGGTTGAGGCAGGCGTGATGCCGGAAGGCGACCGAGACTTCGGCGAGTTGGCGCGTGGTTGTCCCGTACATGTCCATATGACGCTGGAACATCATCGCATGGGCACCTCCGGGCGACGTGAAGCCCCACGGATCCCAGAAGGAGGGGATTTCGTCGCCGCCGTAGTTCACGCGGCGTGACCGGCCTATGTTGGCGTACATCAGCGCAACATATTTCGCCTGTCCGGTGACGAGCGCCATGGCGGCTTCTATGATCGCCATGCCGGCCATGCGGCCATGGCCGGGAAGCGTCATGGTCCAGCGCGGGTCGAGGCCCAGCACCTCGCCCATGCGGACGTAGGATGGAATGCGGCAGACCAGCAGGCCATCGACCTGCTGCTTGTCGAGACCGGAATCTTCCAGCGCATTTCGGAAAGCGCTCGCCGCTAGACCATATTCGTCGATCTCGGGGAAGTTGCCATAGGCTGTGTTGCCGACACCGACGACAGAGACCTTGTTTCGGAGAAGTTCGGCAGCGGACATTTTAAATTACTCCGTCGTCGGCGAGGCGCTTCACCTCAGCTTTGGACATGCCAAGATATTCGGTCAGGACAAATTCGTTGTCCTCTCCATAGCAGGGCGCGCCGCGATCGATAACGCCACCGCTGTAGGCGGGCGTGGCACCCAGCTTGACCGGGATTTCGCCGACCGGCCATCTGCCGATCTTTGTGCCCGTGACTTCGGTGAGCCAGTTGAGCGTCGCCAACTGCGGATCGTTTTCGCAGCGGTCCTGCGCGTTCTGGCAAACACCCGCCGGAACGCCTGCCGCCTGCAGGCGCATCATGCAATCGTAATCGCTTTGCGTCACGGTCCAGGCGTTGACGGTGGTTTCGAGCGCATCCTGGTGGGTGATGCGCGTTGCGAGCGTCGCATAGCGTGGATCGGCCAGCCAGTCCGTATGTCCGGCGGTTTGCGCGAGCGCGCGCCATTCGTCGTCGGTGAAGCACGCGATGGCGATCCAGCGGTCCTCTCCGGCGCAGCGAAACGCGCCATGCGGGGCTGCGGGCTTATAGGGCGAGCGATTGCCGATGCGGTTCCACACGCGTCCGTTTGCCGACCAGTCAAGCACGGCGGGACCTGCGAGAAACAGGCCGGATTCGCACTGCGACGCGTCGATCCACTGGCCCTCGCCGGTGCGGTTACGATGGTGCAGCGCGCCGAGCAGGGCGAGCGCGTAGCTGTATGCGCCCATCCAGTCGAGGAACGAGTAGCCCCAGCCAACCGGCATGGCGGGTTCGGGCAGGCCGGACATTTCGGACGTTCCCGCAAAGGCCGCCGCGACAGGCCCGATGGTGCGCAGACGACCATATTCGCCATGCGCGCCCATGCCGGCCTGCTGGATGTAAATGATGTCGGGCTTGATCTGCTTCAACACATCGTAGCCGAGGCCGAGACGCTGCAGCACGCCGGGCGAAAAGCCTTCGGCCACAATGTCTGACATTTTCACAAGTTCCTTGGCGATGGCGAGGCCGCGCGGATCACGGATGTTGAGCGAGAGGCCGCGCTTGCCGGAGTTCTTGTTGTTGAATTGGCCGCCCATGTCGGCATCCTTGACGCCGGGCAGGGGGGATGTGGCTTTTTCGCGCACAGCGCGACCGCCGACCGGCGCCATGGCGGCGAGCCTTGTGTCCGGATTTGCCTTCCATTCGACCTTGAGGCTTTCCGCGCCGAGCGCCGCCAGATAGCGCGTGCCGCCAGCCGAGGCGAGGAACCACGAGAAGTCGAGAATGCGAATGTTCTGCAACGGAAACGGCTTGCCATGCGGCGAGAGCTTCGTCGCTACGGGCGCCTTTGGGGTCGCCGGAACTGTCGGCCGCGCCGGCGCGGCGAAGACGGTTTCGTTATCTTCTCCCAAAATCGGCGCGCGGCGGCCCACCTGCCATGAGGTCTCTGTCGAGAGCCATTTGCTGGTGGCGTAGCGGAAGGCGCGATTGTGTTCGGGATGCCAGACATCCGCGAAAGCGCGGCGGCTCAGCCAGTGCTGATCCAGCGCGCTTTCGTGCGGCTTGCGCAGTGGCGCCCACAGAAGGCCCGCCTCCTGCGCCTCGCGCCACGGCATTTCATCATAGCGCCACGCGCGAATGAACCGCTGGATGACTTCATAGACATGTGAAACGGCTTCGTTGCCGCTCATGGAGCCCGGCACGAAACGTCCGCCCGCATCGGCATCTGCTGATGGTGGCGTCAGGTCGGCCTGAGCGTTGTAGCGTTCAAGGAACGTCACAAGCGTCGCTCGATCCTTCTCGCTGACGCCGGAGCTGATGAACCAGCGGCCATCCTTTGTATGGCTGATGGTCGGGACCGCACCGGTCTTTTCAGTCGCATGACGACACGTCTGTCTGAATAGGGGAGCGCGACGCATAATCCACGACATGACATCGAGTTCGGTGTTTTTTGATACCGCTTCGTGGATTGCGCAGGACACGTCCTGCCCAGAACCGGTCTGCTGGCGATGCACCAGCGCCGCAACAATTCCGACCGCCAGTTGATCGCCAGCGATGTGGAAGGCGTGCCAGAGCTGCGGAGCGATGGGCGGCAGATCGTATTCGCCCTTTGGATTGGGATCATATCCGCAATTCATCATCACGCCGCCGAGCGCGAGATGGATGAGATCACTACCTTTGAAGCCCGCCCATAAGCCGCTGTCTCCAAAGGGCGTCATGCGCGCAATGACCAGCGAGGGGAATTCTTTCGCGAGGGCCGGGCGATCCAGTCCCAGTTGCGTGTTGAGACTGCCGTTGGTGGAATCGATCAATACATCTGCGTTGCCCAGGAGCTTCAGCAGGCGTGCGCGGCCATCTGAGGTTTCGGGATCGAGCGTGACGGACTTCTTGTTGCGATTGTAGTGCCAGAAAAAGATAGATTTTTCCGGGTCTGGCTCGTCGCCGAAGAACGGCCCGATGAGCCGCGACGAGTTGCCGCCCGGCGGCTCGACCTTGATGACTTCAGCGCCGAGCCCGGCGCAGAGCAGGCCGGCATATTCGGCGGTCTCGTCAGCGATCTCTATGACGCGGACGCCGGCGAGCATTCCGGGGCCGTCGGTGCGCATCGCGCCCCACAATTTTTGCGCCGGTTGGTCAGTCTGCGCACCCGTCAAAGTCGCTCCTCCGGCTGTGAGTTTTCGGTCGCGTCGACCTAGCGCCGACTTTATGAAAGTCGGCGAGCGGAAGTCAAACCAGTTCAAGAGATCATGTGACTTTTGCATGCTTGTAGAAGTGGCCTGCCATCCGGTCGCATGTGAAAAGGCAAAAAATTTGCAGTTTTCTCCTAAAAATCGGGGGTCTTTGACTTTCTTTCCCAATCCGGCCTGTAAGCTAGGCCAATGGATGGGTGTGGAATTGAATTGACAACATCGGTATTCATCATAGAGTTTTGACCTGTTGCGCGGGGTTGGCCTCGTGAGACGCCAATTCTCCGTCGTAGAGGTTTGCGTGGCGGAGAAAGAGAAACAACGAGGAGGATTTTTGCCGATGTTCCGCTCATCGTTTCGCGCAATTCTGGGAGCAGCAGCGCTGGTTCTTCCGCTCGTCGCGTCCCACGGCGTCGCCGCGCAGGACTATTTCAAAGGCAAGCAGATTTCGCTTTATGCCGGGCGGCCTCCAGGCGGCGGCGTCGACAGCGAGATGCGTCTCGTGGCGCAGTTTCTGGGCGCGAAAATCCCCGGCAATCCGACCATCATCGCGCGCAACATGCCGGGCGCGGGCGGCATCACGCTTGGCAATTTCATCTATACGGCTGCGCCTGATGGCCTTTCGCTCGGCATTCCGGGGCGCACGGCCTTTGTGCTTGGGCCGGTAACTGGCGATCCGAATGCGCGCTACGATCTGCGCAAGCTGACATGGATCGGCAGCTCTAACAGCAGCAACTTCATTCTGTGGATCCGCAAGGGCTCCGGCGTCACCAATCTGGCCGAACTGAAGGCGTCCAAGAAGGAAATCATCATCGGCGGCAGCGGCGCGGGCAATGCCGATACGGTCGTGCCGGCGATTTTTGCCAAGTTCGAAGGCATGCCGCTGAAGGTTGTGCGCGGCTATCCGGGCGTACCGGAAGAAGTGCTGGCCATGGAGCGTGGTGAAATCGACGGCATTGTGACAGCGCGTGAAAGCTTCGCCAACGATCCGGTGAAGTCCGGTCTTGCGAGCATCGTGCTGCAGACATTCCCGGTGGAAAAGGACGTTCCGCTGATGGAAGAAGTTGCGCAGAATCCGCGCGCAAAAGCTTTGCTCAACCTGTTCAGCGTGCCGCTGCGCGTCGGACTTGCGGTTATTGCACCTCCGGGAATGCCGGCGGGCCCGACCGAAATTCTGCGCAAAGCCTATCTCGAAACAGTTTCCAGCCCGGAATATATTGCGGAAGCCACCAAGCGCGGCTTCGAGCTTGGAACACCGAACCTAGGCAACGATCTCGCGTCATTCATCGAAAAAAATCTCGCGAGTGTCTCGCCGCAGGTGCTTGAGGACTTCCGCGAATTCTCGAAATAGCTTTCGACGGGGCGGTTTCTGGCGGCGCTGCATCTGTGGTTGCAGCGCCGCCTTTTTCTTTTTCTGGCAGGTTGGTATTAGACAGCTGACGGTGATTTCGATGCGAGTGCGACAGGCATAATGCAAAGCGCTGAACGAATTGTCTGGCTGCGCGATTCCTTTGCGGTGTTGCAAGTTCCGGAAGCTGTCGAAATCTTGCGGCTCGCAGGATTGACTCCAAAACGCGAGCTTGCTTCCGAAGACGCGCCGCACGTTGCGGCGATCATTGTGGGCCTTGGCAAGTTTGGTGTTGAAGACGCTAGGCCTTTTCCCATTCTCCTGACCGTCGCGCGGTTCGGCGCTGGAGCCGACAATGTGGACGCGAAGGCGCTCTGGGCAGCGCGGCGCATCCGGGTATCTTCCACGATCGATCTTGCGACGCGCGATGTCGCGGAGTTTGCTCTGGGCTCGATCATCATGGCGTTGCGCGGGGCGGCGCGCGATGCGAAGGCGTTGGGCGGCAATCCGCAGACGTGGCGGGTGATCGATCGCACGCCGGCGCTTTGTGACGCGACGGTGGGCATCATCGGCGCAGGCAATATCGGGATTGAGACCGCGCGGATCGTTGCGCAGCTGGCGTCGAAGGTCCTTGTCTGGAATCGCTCGGACAAGCCGCTGGAACTTTCCGGCTTTCCGGAAGGAAGAATTGAGCGTGTGTCCTCCACTAGCGAAATGGCGCGCCGCGCCGATGTTGTTTCGCTGCATTTGGCGCTGGGCGAAGAAACGCGCGGCCTGATCGGCAAGACATTCTTCGATGAAGTCAGGCGGGCAGGACGCTCGATTGCGCTGGTCAATACGGCGCGCGGCGAGATCGTCGACGAGACCGAGTTGCTGGTGGCGCTGAACGATGGGGTCGTTCATGACGCAGCCATCGATGTGTGGTCGGCGGAAGGCGTGCGGTCGAGCGAGATTGTCAGTACATTGCGGGCGCATCCGCGCGTGATGGCGACGTCTCATATCGGTTCGCACACGGATGGCGTGCTGACGCGTTATGCGATGCAATGCGTTCGCAATGTCGTGGCTCTTGTCGAGGGCCGGTCCGACGACATTGCGCGCTATGTGGTGCGGGCGGACTGAGCGTCAGCTCTTCACGATGGCCGCATAGGTCTTGACCAGATTATCGGTCGTGCGCGCGAGAATGCCGACATCGCTGCCGACCGCCACAAACTTGAATCCGGCGTCGAGCACCTTGCGGCAATCGCTTTCCTTGCCTGACAGGAACCCCGCCGCCTTGCCGGCCTTCTGAATACGCGCACCTGCGTCGAGGATCGTCGGCCAGACTTCGGGACGATCCCAGTCATTCACGAAGCCCATATCGGCCGACATGTCGGCCGGACCGATGAAAATGCCGTCGACGCCATCGACAGCCGCAATCTCCTCGATCTGGGCCGCCGCATGTTGGGTTTCGACCTGCACCAGAACGCAGATTTCTTCCTCGACCTTCTGGAAATAGCCCGGTACGCGGCCAAAGCGGTTGGCGCGTGTCACGCCAGCGACGCCACGAATTCCCTTTGGCGGATAACGCGTGGCGGCCACGGCCTTGCGGGCTTCCTCGGCGCTCTGCACGAAGGGGAACAGCAATGTGCGGACGCCAATGTCCATCAGCTTTTTTACCAGCACCGGATCGTTCCAAGACAGCCGGACAACCGGCTCCGCCGTTCCGCCTTCGGCGGCGCGCAGGTGATTCAACACATCCGGCACTTCATTGGCCGAATGTTCCATGTCGATGATGATCCAGTCGAAGCCCGCGCCGGCCGACACTTCGGTGGACACCGGCGAGCACATGCTGAGCCACAAGCCGATCTGTGTCTTGTTCGCCTTGATGGCGCGCTTGAAGTTGTTCTTCGGAAGATCGTCTCTCATGATTTTTTGATCCTGAAATTCAGCGCGTCATGCGGTCGAGTTCGGCAATGACGGCGTCGGCCATTGCGGTCGTGGATACGATGGTGCTGCCCGGTTCGGCAATGTCGGGCGTGCGATGGCCAGACGCTACCGCCGCGATGACTGCGTCTTCCAGTAGTTTTGCGTCGTCCTTGCGGTCGAGCGCCAATTCGAGCGCCATGCCAAAGCTGAGGATTGTGGCGATGGGATTGGCCTTGCCCTGACCGGCGATGTCGGGCGCACTGCCGTGGATGGGTTCATAGAGCCCGCGACGGCGACCGTCTTCGTCCGGGTCGCTGAGAGAGGCGGAGGGCAACATGCCGAGCGAACCCGCGATGGTGGAAGCTTCGTCTGACAGAATGTCGCCGAACAGATTGTCCGTCACCAGCACATCGAACTGGCGCGGATTGCGGACGATCTGCATTGCGGCGTTGTCGACATAGAGATGGTTGAGCTTGATGTCAGGAAATTCCTTCGCCTGCAGGGCCTCCATTTCCTCGCGCCACATCATGCCGGATTCCATCACATTGGCCTTGTCGACCGACGTGACCTGACCACGCCGCTTGCGGGCAAGCTCAAAAGCCACGCGGCCGATGCGGCGCACTTCCGGCGTCGTATAAACGTGCGTGTTGACGCCGCGTTTCTCGCCGTCCGGCAGGGTCTCGACGCCACGCGGCTCGCCGAAATACATGCCGCCGGTGAGTTCGCGCACGACAACCATGTCGACGCCTTCGGTCAGATCAGCGCGCAGCGGCGAGGCCTTTGCGAGCGGTGCAAAAGCTTTCACGGGGCGAATATTGGCGTAAACCGCCATGCTCTTGCGAACCGCCAGTAAGCCTTGTCCGCGGCGGATTTCGTTGGGGATAGCACGATGTTCGCCGTCGCCGCCCATCGCACCGAACAGCACGACGTCGGCTTCCATGAGCTCTTCCATCAGGCCTTCGCGCATGAAGCGACCGGTCTTGTACCAGCTCTGGACGCCGAATTGTTCTTCGCGCATCTCGCAATCAAACCGGCGATGCCTGGCGAACCATTCGACGATGCGCACCGTCTCGCGAATGACTTCAGGGCCGATCCCGTCGCCCGGCAGGACGATCATATTGGGGCGTGAGTTTTTCATTGGTTTATCCGATGCGGATTTCAGTAACGATAGATCCAGGGGCGTTGCGCCAGATCATTGGCCTGAAAGGCGTCGATCTTCGCTTTCGCAGCCAGCGTGACGCCGATGTCGTCGAGCCCGTCGAGCAGCGCGCGGCGCTTGAGTGCGTCGATCCTGAAGGCAATGTCCTCGCCAGATGGCGTTACGATGACTTGCCGTTCGAGATCGACCGTAAAGTCGGGCGCCAGGTCGCCTTGGGACTGCGCCAGCTTTGCGAGCTTCTCCACTGTTTCGACCGGCATCACGATGGGCAACATGCCGCTCTGGAAACAATTGTTAAAGAAAATGTCGCCGAAGCCGGGCGCGATGATGCAGCGAAAGCCCATGTCAGCAAGAGCCCAGACGGCAGGTTCGCGCGACGAGCCGCAGCCAAAGTTAAGGCCCGCAAGAAGGATTTTGGCGCTGCGATAGGCCGGCTTGTTGAGAATGAAATCGGGATTTTCAGAACGATCCGGCAGATAGCGCCAGGCCTCGAAACAATAGGGCCCGAGCTTTCCTTTAGGCACCTTGATCATCGGTTCGACGCGGATCAGCACATCGGTGTTGATGTTGGGCGTCAGCAGCGGGGCGGCGACCGCCGTGAGGCGAATAAAGGGTTCCATCGTTACACCATCATCTTGCGAACGTCGGTGATCGCGCCTTCGATCGCAGCTGCGGCCGCCATGGAGGGGCTCGCTAGATGCGTGCGTGCGCCGGGGCCCTGACGGCCTTCGAAATTGCGGTTTGTTGTCGAGACCGAGCGTTGGCCGCGCGGCATGAGTTCGCCATTGGCGGCCAAGCACATGGAGCAGCCTGGCTCGCGCCATTCAAAGCCCGCCTGTTTGAATACTTCGTGCAGGCCTTCGGCTTCCGCCTGCTGCTTGACCTGTTGGGAGCCCGGAACAACCCAGGCGCTGACGCCGGGCTTCACCTTGCGGCCCCGCGCAATGGCGCCGGCCTCGCGCAAGTCCGAAATGCGGCTGTTGGTGCAAGAGCCGATAAAGACCCAGTCGATCGGTGTGCCCGCAATGGGCTGTCCGGGCGTCAGGCCCATATAGTCGAGCGCGCCATTCATGGCGTCGCGGCGCGCTGCATCGCCTGCCGTAGCTGGGTCTGGCACCACGTCATTGACCGATATGACATGTTGCGGGCTGGTGCCCCATGTGATCTGCGGTCCGACATTGGCGACGTTCACGTCGATCTCGCGGTCAAATTTCGCACCCGCATCGGTGGGCAATGTTTTCCAGTGCGCAATCGCGCGATCCCAATTCGCGCCAGCAGGGGAAAAGCGGCGACCGTGCAGGTAGTCGTAGGCCGTATCGTCAGGCCCGATCATGCCGACCTTGGCGCCGAATTCGATGGAGAGATTACAGATCGTCAGGCGGCCCTCGACCGACATCGCGTTGATGGCCGAGCCGGCATATTCGACCGCATGGCCGTTGCCGCCATCGGCGCCGATCTGGCCGATGAGATACAGAATAAGATCCTTCGCCGTCACGCCCTTTCCGGGCGTTCCATTGAAGTTGATCCGCATCTGCTTTGGCTTCTTCTGGTAGATCGACTGCGTGGCCAGAACGTGGATGACCTCGCTGCGTCCGGTGCCGAAGCCAAGCGCACCGAGGCCGCCATGGGTGCAGGTGTGGCTGTCGCCACAGACGAACAGCGTTCCCGGCTGCGTGAGACCGAGTTCCGGGCCGATCACATGCACGATGCCCTGTCCGTCCTCGTTCATGTCGAACGACCGGATGCCGGCGCGTCTGGTTTCTTCCAGATAGCCGCGAAGCAGCGCAGCGCCTTCTGGAACGGTATCGATATTGCGGCCCGGCAGGGTGGAGACGCCGTGATCCGGCGTTGCAATGGTGAGCTCAGGATTGCGCACTGCATAGCCGCGCTCGCGCAGCTCAACGAGGCTTTTCATGGCGTTGAGATCGTGCAGGATATGCCTGTCGACATGAAGCAGCGCAAAACCATCGCCAAGGTCACTTATGACGTGGCTGGTCCAGATTTTCTCGAATAGAGTCGAAGCGGCCATGTCCTCGCCAACGGTTCAAATGCGGAGCGCCGGATGGCCTGTCTATGGCAGGCGACTTCATTGACGGCATTTAACAATTGTGCAAATCTCTTGCAAGATGTCAAATCTATTTTGGCAGTTGTCATATGTCCTCAATGCCAACTGACAAGTTTGGCAGGTTGACGGAGCGAGACATTGGCGGACCCAAATCCAAAGCAGCGCAAGTCAGGCCTCCTGTCGCCCGTGAGCCGCGTTGAACATGCCTACAGGGGCATTCTGGCGCTGATTACGGACGGGGCCCTGACAGCCGGCGAGCGTTTGCCGAGTGAAGCCGAAATGGCGACCAGGTTCGGTGTGTCGCGACCGGTTGTGAGGCAGGCGCTGACGCGCCTTGAGCAGGGACGGGTCGTCGAGGTGCGCTGGGGCGCAGGCAGCTATGTTCGCGATGTATCGCGGGTCGAAGGCGGCGAGGCGAATTTCGGACCGGTGCGCAGTCTCGACGAAGTGCGGTCGGCTTTCGAATTTCGCGAGGCGGTCGAGGGCGATGCGGCGGCGTTGGCGGCGGCGCGGCGACCGCCAGAGGCGTTGGCTGCGGCGCGACGCGCGCTCGCCAAAATCGATCATTCGCTGGCCACAGGATCGCTTGGCGAGGAAGGCGATCTCGAATTTCATTTCGCTATTGCGCAGGCTTCGGGCAATCCCTTCTTCGAGCGAATTCTGCGCAGTATCCAACGGCCGCTCGAATTTTCGATCAGCCTGACGCGTACGCTGTCGCAAACTCATCCTGCTGAAAGGCGCTTCGATGTGCAGGCCGAACATGTGGCTGTGCTGGAAGCTATCGAGGCCGGAAGGCCTGATGCGGCGCGCGTTGCGATGCGATTGCATCTGACGAATTCCTGCAAGCGGCTTTTTCAGGGTCCGGCGCAGGACGCATGAACCTGTCGCGCTAGGCGCGGCATCAAGAGAAGAGAACCCGAGAGACTTATGGCGAAAACCGTCTTCGAGAAAATCTGGGATCAGCATGTCATCCGCACTTTGTCGGACGGCAGAACGCTTTTGCACATCGACCGTCAATTGATCCATGACGGCAGCAGCCGTCAGGCCTTCGACGGCATGCGCACGATGAAACGCCGCGTGCGCAATCTCGAACTGAATGTGGCGGTCGTGGATCATATTGTGTCCACGCTGCCGGGCCGCACAGGCGAGTCGCATCTGCCCGGCATCGAGCGCATTCATGCGCTCCGCAACAACGCCCAGGAATTCGATATGGAATTCTACGACGTGAACGATCCGCGTCAGGGCATCGTGCATGTGATCGCGCCGGAAACCGGACTAACGCTGCCGGGCATCACGATGGTGTGCGGCGACAGCCATACGGCGACAAACGGCGCGCTCGGGGCGATCTGCTGGGGCATCGGCACGACCGAGGTCATGTATGTGATGGCCGCACAATCCCTTCTGGTGCGCAAACCCGAACAGATGCGCGTCATTTTCGAGGGCAGGATTGCGCCCGGCGTATCCGCCAAGGATCTGGTCCTCTATCTCATCGGCAAGCACGGCGTTAAATGCGCCACCGGCCATGCTGTCGAATATGCAGGCGAAACGATCAGCGCTATGCCGATGGAAGCCCGCATGACGATCTGCAACATGTCCATCGAATTCGGCGCCCGCATGGGGTTGATCGCGGTCGACGATACGACCATCGATTATGTGCGCGGACGGAAGTTCGCCCCGAAGGGCGTGCTTTGGGACAAGGCGGAAGCGCAGTGGCGCGAACTGGTTTCGGATTTCGATGCGCGGTTCAATCGCGAAATTCGCATTCGCTGCGAAGACATCAAGCCGCAAGTCTCCTGGGGAAACTCGCCGCAGGAAATGACTTCGGTCGATGGTCGAGTGCCCGATCCAGCGAGTTTTGCGGACGCCGAACGGCGCGAGTCCGCCGCAACCGCGCTGGCCTATATGGATTTGCAGCCCGGCCAGAAACTCGAAGGCACGCCGATCGACTATGCGTTCATCGGCTCGTGCACCAACAGTCGCCTGTCAGATTTGCAGGCAGCCGCAGCTGTCATCAAGGGCCGCAGGGTCAAGCATGGCGTGCAGGCGCTTGTGGTGCCGGGCTCGATGGAAGTGAAGGCCGCTGCGGAAGCGATCGGACTCGACAAGGTTTTTACCGATGCGGGGTTCGAATGGCGCAACGCCGGTTGCTCCATGTGCGTTACCAGCAATGGCGATGTGGTGCTGCCCGGCAAGCGTTCAATCTCTACCACGAACCGCAATTTCGAACATCGGCAAGGCCCGAAGAGCCGCACGCATCTGGCTAGCCCGGCGACGGTCGCGGTGTCGGCGATTGCGGGCTGCATCGCCGATGTCCGCAAGTCATTGAGCTGAGAGGCCGCTATGGATCGCTTCACAAAAGTCGAAGGCATCGCGGCCCCAATGATGGTCGCCAACGTCAATACCGATGCGCTGTCGCCGACGGCGGCGGGCAAGTCCACATCGGTCGATCTCGGAAAATTGCTGTTCGCCAATTCGCGCTACAATCTGGACGGCAGCGAAATTCCGGAATTCGTTCTGAATCGCGAACCCTATCGTCAGGCGAAAATTCTCGTGACAGGCGAGAACTTCGGTTGCGGCTCCTCGCGTGAACGCGCCGTTTGGGCTTTGCAGAAATTCGGCATTCGCTGCGTGATCGCGCCGAGTTTCGCGGATATCTTCCGGGATAATTCCTATCAGAACGGTCTTCTGCCGCTCGAGCTTCCGGCCGATGTCTGCAACAAGCTCGCCGATCTGCTGGAACACGCCAACAATCCCGAGATGAGCGTCGATCTCGAAACGCAGGTGGTGACAGGACCGAATGGATTTCGGCACAGCTTCGAAGTTTCGGCGGAGCGTCGCATGGCCTTGCTGGAAGGGCTCGACGAAATGTCTGTCATTCTGCGCATGGAGCCGGAGATCGATCAGTTTCAGGCCGCAGACCGCGTGCAGAGGCCCTGGATTTACGAACGCGCCTGAGCAGGCGCTTCCACCACAACAAGAGTCGGAGACGCATATGCGCTGGGCAAGATATTCGGTCGGTACTGACATTCACTACGGCGTTGTCGGGCAGGATCTGACAATTGAGGAAGTCGAGGGCTCGCCCTTCACGCAGACGCGCCCCACAGGCGTCAAACGCAAACTGTCGGACGTGAAACTCTTGCCGCCGGTCGTTCCGGGCACCTTCTATGCGGTCGGCTACAATTATGCCGGCCATACGGCGGAGGCGAATGAATTCCTGAAGAAGGAAGTCAAGATGCCCAAGAAGCCGGATGTGGGCTATCGGGCGAACAGCGCGTTGATCGGACACGACGATGCAGTAGTGATCCCGCGTCATTCTCCCGGAATTATTCAGTTCGAGGGCGAGATTGTTGCGGTCGTCGGCAAGACCGCCAAATATCTCACAGTCGACAATGCGCTCGATTGTCTGCTTGGCTACACCATCGGAAATGACATCAGCGAGCGTTACTGGCAGGCAATGGATCGCACGATCTGGCGCGCCAAGAATTCCGATACGTTCAAGCCGATGGGGCCGTGGATCGAAACCGATCTCGATCTCGACAAGCAGGTCACGACCATCCGGCTGAACGGCAAGCAGGTCTCGCGGTTCAACACCAACGGGATGATCTTTGGCATTGCGCGGTTTCTGGCTGAGATTTCATCCGCAATCACGCTCAATCCGGGCGACGTTCTATGGATGGGCGCAGAAGCCCCGAGTCTCGACATGCGCGCCGGCGATGTCTGCGAAGTCGAGATCAGCGGCATCGGCACGCTGCGCAATCCGATTGTGGCCGAGACGGTCTAGCTGGATTGTGCGTCAATGCGCTTTACCCTTCTCCCGCCCTGCGGGAGAAGGGTTTTTAGATCAGAGTCTCAGTCCTTCTTTTTCGCCAGCGCCGCATTGCGAATTTCGCTGAGCGATTTTGCCGGCGTAATGGCTTCCTGATCGACGAAGCAATGCAGGATCGCGGGCTTTCCGGACGCGCGGGCGCGACGGAAGGCGGGAAGGAATTCGTCGGTCGTTTTCACTGTTTCGCCGTGTCCACCATAGGCTTTCGCCAAAGCGGCAAAATCCGGATTGCGCAGGCCGGTGGCGACGACGCGGCCCGGATAATGGGTTTCCTGATGCATGCGGATCGTGCCCAGCATGGCGTTGTCGAGCACGATGATGATCACCGGCAGATCGTATTGAACCGCAGTTGCAAATTCCTGCCCGGTCATCATGAAGCAGCCATCGCCGGCGAAAGCCACCACAGGTCGCTTCGGGTTCATCCGGGAAGCCCCGACAGCAGCCGGCACACCGTAACCCATCGAACCCGATATGGGAGCGAGCTGCGAGCCGAACTTTTCGAAACGATAAAAGCGATGCACCCATGTGGCGTAATTGCCCGCGCCATTGGCGATGATAGCGTCGTCGGGTAGTTCTGCCCGCACCTGCCGGACGATTTCGCCGGGGTTCAACGATCCGGGAACCTGAGTGGCGAAGGCGCTCCAGCGTTCGAAGATCGCGCGCCCGTTCGCGATGAAATCATCGTTCGCAGGCCTGGCGTCCGGCTTCATGACCGCGAGGCTGGCGCAGAACGATTTCGGCGAGACGTTGAAGGAGAGGTTGGCCTGATAGACGCGTCCCAGTTCGCCTTCGCCCGGATGGACATGCACGAAGGTTTGCGCAGGGACAGGCACGTTGAACAGTGTGTAGCGCTGGCTGGGGCTTTCCGAGAGTCGCCCGCCAAGCAGCAGGATGAAATCCGCTGACTTCGCATAAGCTACGAGTTCCGGGTTCGCGCCCACGCCGATGTCGCCGACATAGTTCGGATGCGAGGCTGGAAACAGGGATTGTCGGCGGAACGATACCGCGACCGGCAATTCAAATCTCTCGGAGAAGCTCACAAGCTGATCAACGGCCTGCTGATCCCAGCGCGTGCCTCCGGCAATGACCAATGGGTGTCTGGCTTTGGCCAGCATGCCTTTCAGGGTCGCGAGATCCTCCGCCTGCGGCGCGGTCTCGAACGTCTTGTAGCGGCGCGCATCCTCGACGCTGGCGAGATCGATTAGCACATCTTCCGGCAAGGCCACCACGACCGGTCCGGGCCGTCCGTTGACTGCTACATGAAAGGCGCGCCCGACGACTTCGGGAATGCGCTCCACATCGTCGATTTCGACAACCCATTTGACGATGGAGCCAAAAGCCGAGCGATAATCCACCTCCTGAAACGCATCGCGCCCGCGCGATTTGCGGTCGATCTGGCCGACGAAAAGGATCAGGGGCGTTGAATCCTGCTGCGCCACATGCAGGCCGGCGCTGGCGTTGGTGGCACCGGGGCCGCGCGTGACAAAGCAGATTCCGGGAGCGCCGGTCAGCTTGCCGTAAGCATCAGCCATAAAGGCCGCGCCGCTTTCGTGCCGGCAAACCGTAATCGCGATCGGAGAATCGTGAAAGGCGTCAAGCGCCGCCAGATAGCTCTCGCCTGGCACACAAAAGACATGCTCGACGCCGTGCAGGCGCAATTGGTCCACCAGGATTTGCCCCCCGGTGCGTGAAATATTGTCTGCCATGCGTCTGCCCAATCGAAATTCAGAGGCTCGATCCCGTCAGGAGGTTAGAACAATCTTGTTTCGCCTGCCAGAGGTAAGATGACTTTCGACTGATTTGACTTCTTTGGCAAAGGTTTGCACGCTGGCCGAAACGGGGTAGGGGGTGGAATTCACATGATTTTCGACAAGCCGGAAGGCGAACCGGATGCGCGCGTCGGCTGGGCCAGCGATGTAGCGGCCCAGATGCTTCGACGGCTCGGGTTCAAATATGTGAGCCTCAACCCCGGCGCGAGCTATCGCGGCCTTCACGACAGCATCGTCAATCATCTGGGCAACGAGCGCCCGACCATGCTGCTTTGCGTGCATGAAGACCATGCGGTCGGCATCGCGCAGGGCTACGGCAAGGCGACCGGTGAGCCGATGGCGTGCATTCTCCACAGCAATGTCGGCCTGATGCACGGCATGATGGGCATCTTCAACGCGTGGTGCGACCGCGTGCCGATCTTCATTCTCGGCGCGACAGGCCCGGTGGACGCCGCCAAACGCCGCCCGTGGGTAGACTGGATTCACACTGCAGCCGATCAGGGCGGCATGATCCGCAATATCGTGAAGTTCGACAATCAGCCATCGTCGCCGCAGGCGATCATCGACGCCATGTGCCGCGCCGACGTGATGGCGCGCACCCTGCCGAAAGCGCCGGTCTATGTCTGCCTAGATGCGGGGCTGCAGGAGCAGTCGCTGGAAAAGGAGCCTGCCTGGCCGGATCTTTCGCGCTTTCAGCCGCCGGTGGAGCCGACAGCGCCGCGTTCCGAAATCGAGAAGGTGGCGGCGATGTTAAAGGCGGCGAAAACGCCGTTGATCTGCTTCGGTCGCGGCAGTCGCCGTCAGGTTGACTGGGATGCGCGTGTGGCGTTGGCGGAACGTACCGGCGCGGTTGTGATGACCGACGCGCGCACCAGTGCGGTGTTTCCGACTGATCATCCGGCCCATGTGCCGATTCCGCTCGGCGGCGGCAGCGCAATCAATCGGGAGGTGCTGAACAAGGCCGACTTTATTCTCGCGCTGGAATGGCCCGATCTCGGCGGACTGGTCGATCCTCCGGGCGTCGCGATGGCCGCGCCTGCAAAGATCGTCAATGTCAGCCTCGATCAGGCCTTGCACAACGGCGCGCATATGGTGTTCCAGCAGATGCCGCCCGCGGATGTGTTTTTGCAGGCCTCGCATGATGCGGTCGTGCATGATCTTGTGGCTGCGCTTGGCGCCGGAAAACGCGATGTCTGGCACGGGCCTTTGCCGGTCAATACAAAGATTGATCCGGCGCGCATTTCGATCCGGCAGGTGGCCAAATCACTGCGCGATTGTTTCGACGATCCCGACAATGTGAGCCTCGCCACGACCTGTCATGGCTGGCCGCGCGATGTGTGGCCCTATCGGGGACCGCTGTCCTATTTCGGCAAGGATGGCGGCGGCGGCATTGGGTCCGGCCCGTCCATCGCGGTGGGAGTTGCGCTCGCCATGCAGGATGTCGGACGCCCGACCGTGACGTTTCTGGGCGACGGCGATTTCCTCATGGGCGGCCATGCGCTGTGGACGGCGGTTCACTGCAAAATTCCGCTTCTGGTCCTGATCAACAACAATCGCTCCTACATGAACGACGAATTGCATCAGCAGGCCGTGGCGCTGGACCGCAACCGGCCTGTCGCCAATCGCTGGGTCGGGCAGGCGATGATCAATCCTGACATCGATCTGGCGACATTCGCGCGCTCGCAGGGCGCGTTAGGGATTGGCCCTATCCGCGAAGCAAAGGATGTCGATGCCGCGGTGCGCCAGGGCGTAGATGTACTAAAGGCAGGGGGTGTCTGCCTGATTGATCTTCACATCGAACCAGAGGACGGAAGGACTGTCGCCAAACGAATGAATTGAGCATTGGCGGTGCTGTGCGCTTTGAAGGCCGCTAGATGATTGGCCCGATGGGCGCCCTCCATGCGAACCATGGCGTCCGTCATGAACTCGATCATGGCAGGCCACTGATCCCGGTTGAAGATGTTGCCATCGCGTTCAGCCTTAATGCGACTAGCTCGCTTGTCATCCAGCCGCTTCCAGATCAGGGAGCCTCCGAACGCCAGCTCGATCGCCTCACGCTTGGCGAACAGGGTGTCGAAGGCAAACTTGCTTACGCCAATCTTCTAGGATGCCAGCTGTTCCCAGCAAAAACA
>CANJWR010000067.1 GCA_947478455.1 Beijerinckiaceae bacterium
ACGAAATAGACCGGCGCCAGAAGCAGAAGCATCAGGCCGCCGACCATGAGATCGTAGACAAACAGCATCGCCAGCGAGCCGAAAACGCCCACGATGGCGGTGATCAGAATCGACAGGTCCTTTTCGAAGAAGGTCACGAATTCGCGCGACATGGCCGAGCGCGCCGCCACGGTCGTGGCCGGAATGCCCGACTGGCGCTGGCGCATGATCGTTTCCTCGACCAGCTCGTTATAGACGTTTGTGTAAAGTCGCGTGTCGTACATGCGACGGATCAGCCCGATGGTCGAACGCGATGTCCACGCCAGCAGGATCGGCAGGGCGAGCAGATAGTCCTTGTCGATCAGACCGTGGATGGCGATGCCGGTCGCCCACGGATAGGACAGTTCGAGCAGGTCTTCGGCGAGCGTCAGGCCGTAGGTGAAAGAGATGCGCCAGCGATAGCGCTTCAGGGCGTCGAGCGCCGAAGTTCCTTTGGCAATCGGCGGCTGCATCGGGGTTCGTCTCCGGGCGGAATTTTCGCCGACCCATTGATCGTGCGAATTCAGGCGATCTACAGCGTGACTCTGCCCCAGCGCCTTGACCTTAGCAACCCGGCGCAATGTCGCTCTCTCATGCAAAAGTTTCCAGCTCGCGACATTTTTTGGCGGTGCTTGCCGGTAGCCGAAGGTTCAAGGGCAAAAGAAAAGCCGCG
The DNA here is from genome assembly GCA_947478455.1 of Beijerinckiaceae bacterium. Lineage (GTDB taxonomy): Bacteria > Pseudomonadota > Alphaproteobacteria > Rhizobiales > Beijerinckiaceae > Terripilifer. Next base: position 692 of record CANJWR010000067.1, read on the forward strand.
TCTTTCGACGCGGCTTTCGGCAAATGCCCAGACGAAGAACTTATCGGGTCACGCCACCCTATTCAGCTTTTTTGTCATTCTTGTCGTTGAGGCGTTGCTTTGTCTGTTCATCGGCAGTCGGGTTCGGCATCGAACCTCTCGGCGCCTGGCCGACGCCGGGCTGACCTGTTGTCCGTTCCATCTCGATCTTGTCGTTGCTGCGCTGCTGAGCGCGATCACGCTCAGTCGGCGATGGAGCCACGGCAGGTCGTCCTGCCTCAGGCTGAATCCCCTGTTCGTCGTGATTGTCCTTCATGTCATTGAGGCGTTGCTGCTGCGCGGCGCCCGGCATGACCTGAGCAAACGCAACAGGCGATACGATAAGTCCTGCAAGAATGATTGCAGCGCTGATTTTTTTCATCGGAATTCCTCCGCGCCAGAATAGGCGAACTTTGGAGAAACCAGAATGAAGAGAGTTTGTTCCGAAAGGCTGCGCTTGCCTGCGCGCTCCGCCGTCGGCGCGCCAAGAGCTTTCAATTGAACAACGCGCGTCGGCGCTCGCGAATTCAGGCTTCTAGACGAACGAAACTCCGATGGCGCCCAGCGGGCCATAATCGGCGTGAATCACATCGCCGGCTGCAACATCGACTGGCCGCGTAAACGAACCGGCCAGCACGATCTGTCCCTTGCGGAGCTTTTCGCCGACGACCGAAAGCTTGTTGACCAGCCACGCAACGCCCGCCGCCGGATGGCCCATGATGGCGGCCGAGACGCCCGATTCCTCGATGATCCCGTTCTTCGACAAGGTCGCGCCCACCCAGCGGATGTCGGCGTCAAATGGCCTGATCGTGCGCCCGCCGATCACCATGCCGCCCGAGGCCGCATTGTCCGCAATCGTATCGGTGATCGCGCGCGGAACTTCTGTGCGGTAGTCGATGATCTCCATGGCGGGCGTGACGAATTCGGCGGCGCGCATCACGTCGTGAATCTGTGCGCCCGGTCCTTCGAGATCCTCGCCCATCACGAAGGCCAGTTCGACTTCGAGCCGCGGTTTGAGAAATTTGTTGGCCGCAATCTGTGCGCCGTCGCGATAGATCATCGTGTCGAGCAGGTGGCCGTAATCGGGTTCGGTGATCTTCGAGGCCATCTGCATGGCCCTTGAGGTCAGGCCGATCTTGTGGCCGATGTGGCGTGCGCCTGTCGCCATGTGAAGCTCGGCCCAGAATCGCTGGATCGCATAGGCGTCCGCCAGTTCGATGCCCGGATACGTACGGCTGAGCTGCGGGATCACCGCCCGGTCCAGTTCGGCGCGATAGATGGATTGGGCGGCCTGACGGCGGTCGGCGTCGTTCAGCATGGAGGTCTCCTGTCCAGATTTCTGCATGCCACAAGTCAGGCGAACTGAACAGAAGCGGCACGATTTGCCGGAAAGGTGGCTTTACGCGCCCAAACAACGTAAGAGAGGCGGGAGTTGGCCGCATGTTTGGGCCAAACCCCATTATCGCCCGCTGCAAATTCGCCGCCGGCTCTACCCATCAGGTCGACATATCCGTGAAATCTCTTGAAACCCGCCCGACGTTGGCGCGCGCGCTCGCAGAGCGTGAATATAACGATCCCACCCCCGTCCAGTCGGCGGTTCTGACCGCCGAGGCCGAAGGCCGCGACGTGGTTGTTTCCGCCCAGACAGGCTCCGGCAAGACCGTCGCCTATGGGCTCGCGATGGCCCCCGAACTTCTCGACGAAGAAGGCCGCATTCGCAAGGCCACATCCCCGCTTGCGCTGATCATCGCTCCGACGCGCGAGCTTGCCCTGCAGGTCAACCGCGAACTCGACTGGCTCTACGCCTATACGGGCGCTAGTATCGCTGCCTGCGTCGGCGGCATGGACCCGCAGGCCGAGCGTCGCAAGCTGTCGCGCGGCGTCGACATCGTGGTTGGTACGCCGGGCCGCCTACGCGATCATATCGAGCGCGGCGCGCTGGAACTGACGGGCCTTTCGGCCATTGTTCTGGACGAGGCCGACGAGATGCTCGATCTCGGCTTCCGGGAGGATCTTGAATTCATCCTGCAGGCGACGCCCGAGACGCGCCGAACACTCCTGTTCTCCGCCACGATCCCCAAGGGCATCGCAAACCTCGCCAAGCGCTATCAGCGCAATGCGCTTCGCATTGAGGTGGCCGGCGGCGAGCGCGGCCATGTGGACATCGAATATCGCGCCATTCGGGTTTCGCCGCGCGAGACCGAGCAGGTCGTAGTTAACCTCCTGCGTTTCGTGGAGGCTCAGACTTCCATCGTGTTCTGCAATACTCGCGAGGCCTCGCGCCATTTGCAGGCGACGCTGCTGGAGCGCGGCTTTTCGGCTGTGCTGCTGTCGGGTGAGTTGAGCCAGCACGAGCGCAACCAGTCCATGCAGGCATTGCGCGACGGGCGTGCGCGGGTCTGCGTTGCCACAGACGTCGCGGCGCGCGGCATCGACATTCCCGATCTCGGCCTTGTGGTTCACGCCGAACTGCCAAATGACGGAGAGACCCTCCAGCATCGTTCGGGCCGCACCGGTCGCGCGGGCCGCAAGGGCATCAGCGCGCTTCTGGTGCCGCCAGCGCGCGTGCGGCGCGCCGAAATGTTTTTGCGCGACGCAGGCGTCCGCGCCGTATGGGGCGGTCCGCCCACAGCTGAGGAAATCCGCAAGCTCGACCGCAATCGCTTGCTGCAGGACCCGATGCTGCAGGAAGAGCCCTCGGAAGAAGATTTCGAGATGGCCAAGATGCTTTTGGCCGAGCGCACGCCCGAGCAGCTTTGCGCGGCGCTGTTGCGCATCTGGCGTTCGCGTCTGCCGGCGCTGGAAGATGTGAGCGATCCGGGCACCGCGCCCGAGCGTCGCGAACCGCGCGAAGCGCGCTTCAATCCGTTGAGTGCGCCGAGCTTTTCACCCAAGGCGCCGCGCGAGCGTTTTTCCGGCGGTGTCTGGTTCCGTCTCGACATCGGCCGCAAGAAGAACGCCGATCCGAAATGGCTGCTGCCCATGCTGTGCCGCAAGGGCGGCGTCACCAAGGGCGACATCGGGGCGATCCGGATTTTCGACAACGAAACCAAATTCGTGGTCGCCGATGAGGTGGCGAAACAATTCGCCGCCAATATGAAGAAGCCCGGCGGCGAGAACATCAATATCGATTACGCCGACGGTCCGGGCAGCGGCGCCACCAGCCCGATCCCCGACAAGCGCGCGCCCTCGGGCGACAAACGGCCGCCGTCCGGCGACAAGCGCCCGTTCGACGGCAAACCGAAGTTCAAGGATCGTCAGGACAAAGACCGCAAGGACTTCAAGAAGAAGGATTTCCCGCGCGGCGGCGATGCGCCCCAGAAGCGGCCCACAGAACCAAGACCGACCGACCAGCGCCCAGCAGGTCCCCGTGGCGGCGATTCAAAGCCGGGACGCCCGTCGAAGGCGGAACGCAAGGCGCGCCGCGACGACTGATTGGACTACAAGAGGTCCGAAACTGAATTGCTCCGGCGTCTGCGCGCCGGAGCCTTTTCTGTTCACGGCCTGCTGGCGCTGATACGAAAAACGATTGTCGCAATGCTCAGCAGCACGAGACAGCCGAACAATCCACCCTGATAGCCTAGACCCAGATTGTCGCTGAGCACACCTGTGAACATGGGTCCGAGGATCAGCGACAAATCCTGCATCGTGCGCAACAGGCCCATGGCAGGGCCGCGCTGCCCCTCCGGGGCCACATCCGCCACATAGGCGATGAGCGTCGGGGCCGCGAGGCCGGATGTGGCTCCGAACAGGATCGAACTCAGCCAAAGCAACGATGGGTGATGGCCGAACGCCAGCAGCGAACAGCCGGCAATCGTCAGGCAGCTTGCGATGATGATCACCCACACACGACCTACCAGCCGCACCATTGTGCCGGTAATGCTGATCACGCTCAGATTGGCCACAGCCCCGCAGGTGAGGATCAATCCGATTGTGGTCAAGTCCATGCCGAACTGGGTCGTGGCGATCAGCGGCAGCAGCACCCAGTTCGACGCGACGCGCACGTAGAAGATCGAGAAATACATCAGCCCGAGGCCGATGCTCTGCCGGGCGACGGCTTTCAGCTCGCCTTTTTGAGTTTTGGCCGCGCGCTTGCCAGTCGCCTCCGGCCACGGCATGAGCGCAAAGGCAGCCATGCCGAACAGCGCAAATCCGGCGTTGACCAGATAGGGCGAGCCGTAGCCCCACAGGCCCGCCGCTATGCCACCCAGAGCCGGGCCCATGCTGGCGCCGATCATGTTGGCGGCCTGATAGAGCGAGGCGTCCTGCATGCGTCGCCCGGGCGTGCCGAGATCGGCGATGGCCGCCAGCGCCGAGGTCATGAACACAGCGGACGCGCAGCCCATGGCCATCAGGCAAAAGAAAAACCACGGCACGTTGGTGGCAAAGGCGGCAAACAGCGAGCCTGCGGCCATGACCCCGCACCCGAAGCTCATCATGGCCTTGCGGCCGAATTTTTCAGACGCATATCCGGCGGGTACATTCACGATCAGTCGCGCACCGCCATAGACGGAGATCATCATACCGATCATCGCCGCGCTGGCCCCCAGACTTTGCCCGTAAAGCGCAATGACGGCCCACACCATGCCGTTGCCGACCGCCTTGGCGAAAACCAGCAGGAAAAGCGTGGCAAGCGGCTTCGAGGGCGGATTGGGAAACAGGCGGGCAAGGAAGGCTGCGGACAAGTGGCGGGAGACCTTTCCGGATTCGTTATTCCGCCCAATGTGCAGGCTGACAGGCCTGTTGCGCAAGGCTCCGGCAGATTTTTGAAGACAGTCCGTCGCGCCTTGCTACTTGGGCGTCCCCACAAACAACATGCGATTCTGGTTATGGCCAATGTTGTGAGGGTCGCGCCTGCCGTCGAAGCCGTGGGCAGCCATCAAGGTCAGCACATCTTCGGGCGCATAGCGGGTCAGGCCGATGGAGCTTCTGAGCTTGCGGTAATCGGAAAAGAACGTCGCCACCAGACCCCAGCAGGCGGCGATGAAGAACCCGCCCTTGAAGGCGAAATCGAGCAGGGCCTTTGTGTCGGAAACCGCGTCGGACTCCTTCGGAATCACATCGCCGACAATGAGCTTGCCGGTCGGTTTCAGCTTGCGGCGGCAGATGTCGAGCACGCTTTCGAACTCGCCGTGCGACAGATACTGGATCACCGAATTGATGACGATCATGTCAAGCGAGTGCTCGGCCAGAACCTCCATTGATTCGTCGCTCAGCACATGGATATTCTGAACGTTGCCGTAAATGAGCCTGAGGCGTTCGCGCACCGTCGAGGCCGTGTCGTAGAGATAGAGTTCGCCGCAGCGCGCCGCAACCGCTTCGGCAGAACCTGCTTCTCCGCAGCCGTAATCGAGCACATGGGCGTCGCGCGACGGGATCAGCGCCACGATGTCCTTGCCGATCATGTCGAAATGCAGGGCCCGATGGCGGGCGTTGACGTAGATCGAATGCGAGCCGTTCCAGAAATCACGCCAGGACATGAATGACCCTTTTTCGCACGACGTATTGTCCGGTTTTACGTCATGCCCGGCCTTGTGCCGGGCATCCACGCCGAACAATTGGCTGAACCGAAGTCGTGGATAGCCGGGACAAGCCCGGACATGACGGCCACGAGCGTATCCGGCCTCACGCCGTCTTGTTCTTCTCCATCATGTCCACAAAACGCCTGAACAGATAATGACTGTCCTGCGGGCCGGGCGAAGCCTCGGGGTGGTGCTGGACCGAGAAGGCCGGGCGGTCGGTGAGGGCGATGCCGCAGTTGGTGCCGTCGAAAAGCGAGCGGTGCGTCTCTTTCGCATTGGCCGGCAATGTGTCGACGTCGACCGCAAAGCCGTGGTTCATTGAGACGATTTCCACCTTGCTGGTCGTGTAGTCCATCACCGGATGGTTCGCGCCGTGGTGGCCTTGATGCATCTTCATGGTCTTCGCCCCGACCGCGAGGCCCATCATCTGGTGGCCCAGACAAATCCCGAAGGTCGGGACTTTCTTGTCCAGAAGCTCGCGGATCACCGGCACGGCGTATTTGCCGGTTTCGGCCGGGTCGCCCGGGCCGTTCGACAGGAAAACGCCGTCCGGCTTCATGGCCAGAATGTCGTCGGCGCTGGCGGTGGCCGGCACAACCGTCACGTCGCAGCCGGCGGTTGCCAGCAGGCGCAGGATGTTGCGCTTCACGCCGTAATCGATGGCGACGACCTTGTAGGTTGCGGTCTCGCGACGGCCATAGCCGTTTTCGAGGCTCCAGATGGTCTCGTCCCAGTCGTAGCGCTGGCTGGTGGTGACGGAGGGCACGAGGTCCATGCCGTCGATGCCGGGCCAGGCGGCGGCCTCGCGCTTCAGGGCGTCGAGATCGAACTTGCCGTCTGGCGCATGGGCGATGACGGCGTTGGGCATGCCCTTCTGGCGGATGAGCGCTGTCAGGGCGCGGGTGTCGACGCCGCTGAGGCCGATGACGTTGCGGGCCTTCAGCCAGGCGTCGAGATGTTTCTGTGCGCGAAAGTTCGCCGGCTGGGTGATGGCGGCGTGCATGATCGCGCCGCGCACCCCGGAGGCCGCCGCCATGTTGACGGTCTCGATGTCCTCGTCGTTCGTGCCGACATTGCCGATATGCGGGAACGTGAAGGTGATGATCTGGCCCGCATAGGACGGGTCGGTCAGGATTTCCTGATAGCCGGTCATGGCGGTGTTGAAGCAGACTTCGCCCACAGCATGGCCGATGGCCCCGAGGCCGAATCCGTGGATGACGGTTCCGTCCGCCAGAACCAGAACTGCTGTGTGGGTCGGGAGGGTCCAGCCGGACGCGGCAGAACCCGGCGCGGCTTTGTCTTGAATGCCGGTCATGGGCGCTCTACACGGTAATGGAATTTCATTGGGGTGCTTTGGAGCACCCTGTCTGGCCCGTCAAGCCTCGTGCGAAGGAATGTCCCATGCGTGAACGTTTCACTACACTTTTGAAAGAGGCCATGAAGGCCGGCGACAAGGGCCGCGTCTCGGCGATCCGGATGATTACGGCCGCGCTCAAGGACAAGGATATCGAGGCGCGCGGCCTCGGCAAGACCGTCACCGACGACGATATTCTGGCCCTGCTGCAGAAAATGGTGAAGAGCCGTCAGGAATCCGCCGAAATCTACGAAAAGGCCGGCCGCGCCGACCTTCTGGCGACGGAACGCGAGGAAATCGCCATTATTTCCGAGTTTCTGCCCAAGCAGATGGCCGAGGAAGACGTGAAGGCCGCAATCGCCGCCGCCATGGCCGAGACCGGCGCCGCCGGCATGAAGGACATGGGCAAGGTGATCGCCGTGCTGAAGGGCAAATATACGGGCCAGATGGACTTCGCGAAGGCCAGCGCCGCCGTGAAGGCCATGCTGGCGGGCTGATCCCATGTGGGTTGCGGCGGCGATTTCAGGGACTATCGGGGGCGTGCTGATCGGCGCAGCCGCAGTGCTGTTGATGTTGACACTCGGGCGAATCGCGGGCGTCTGCGGCATTCTGGCCAATGTGCTGACCCTGAAGCTTGACCGCAACTGGAGCTGGAGCGCTTTCTTTCTGCTGGGCCTTGCGGGCGGCGCGCTGCTGGTCGGGGCTGTCGGCCTGAAGGACTGGTCGGCCTTCGTGTATCCGGCCGGCGTCGTCGGAACCGCGTTCGCCGGCCTGCTGGTCGGCGTCGGGGTTACGTTCGGCTCCGGCTGTACGAGCGGCCACGGGGTCTGCGGTCTGTCGCGCGTCTCGGCGCGCTCGCTGGTTGCGACGCTGACCTTCATGGCTTCCGCCGCCATGACGATCTTCATTCTGCGTCATGTGTTCTAGGGGGATCGCATGATTGAACTCGCAGCCCTGCTGATCGGCGCGCTTTTCGGAATGGGTCTCGCCATTTCGGACATGGTGAACCCGGAGCGCATCATCGGCTTCTTCGATCTCGCTGGAAGCTGGGATCCAACGCTCGCCTTCGTGATGGGCGGCGCGCTGACAACGACTTTCTTCGGCTATCGTTACGTTCTGAAGCGCTCCGCGCCGCTGCTTGACGGGCAATTCCATCTGCCGACGCGCCACGACATCGACGGACGGCTGATGGGCGGCGCGGCCTTGTTCGGCATCGGCTGGGGCATCGGGGGCATTTGTCCCGGCCCCGGCATCGCATCGCTGGTCTCGTTGCGGATTGAGCCGCTCGTGTTCGTGGCCGCGATGGTCGCCGGCACTTTGCTGGCGAAGTTCTGGATCGCGCGTCGCTCCTGACGCCTATTTCGCGTCGTAGATCTTTCGCACGCGCTCGACGATTTCGGGCGGATTGGTCGACGCGCGCGCCACTATGGCGGCGATTTCCTCACCGCCCACAAACTGCACTTCGAGCTTGCGTCTGGCGGCTTCCGCCAGAAAATCCGGGTCGCGCATCGTCGCCTCGAAGGCCTTGCGCAAGGCCGCCAGACGATCGGCCGGCACGCCCGGCGGCGCGATGAAGGGGCGGCCGCCGACCTGCGGGGCGAGCAGAAGTTCGGCGGTGCGGCGATCGTCTTCCGATTTGATGTAGTCGAAGATCAGCGGAACATCCGGCAGGTCGGGGTGCTTTTTGAGTGCCATTTGCAGCAGCAGGTTGATGTTCTTCTTTTCCAGCCATTCGGGCTTGGTGACTTTAAGCGTCGACCAGAAAATCGCCGGATAGCCTTCTACTTCGCCGCGCTCGATGGCCAGCATGGACTGGGTTGCGCCCGCATAGCCGGTGATGATTCTGATCTTCGCGCCCGCGAGTTCGTTCATGGCGCGCGCATACTGTGCGCTGATGGAGCCGTTGACGCCGGCCATCAGGGTTTCGCGCTGCTGCAATTGCGCGAAGTCCTGAGTGGCGGACGTATGCCACGCAAACGCGAGCGATACTTCGCTGTTGGCCGAACCGATATAACCCAGTTGTGTGGCGTCAAATTTCACCCCGTTGGGGGCGAGCAGGGGCTGGAACGGCACGGTGTTCTGCACCTGCGCGATGACGGTTCCGTCTTTCGCGGCCACGTTGGTGAGATAGTTCGTGGCCACAATGCCGCCTGCGCCGACCATCTGCTTGGCGATGAAACGTGGGTGACCGGGCAGATGCTTTTCGAGAAAAGGGGCTGCCAGACGGGCGTAAACGTCATAGCCGCCGCCCGCTTCCGAGGCGATGATAAGCTCGACGTTCCTGCCTTTGTAAAAATCTTCGACGGCGTCGGCGCGCGCGTTTTGGCCGAGCGGGCCAGCAACGACAAAAAGCGCGCAGACGCGCGCCAGCGTGTAATTTTTCATGCTTTCCTCCCCGGTGTTTTTTGTCAGCCTCTCTTATGCGGGAGGAATGATCAAGAGGCAGGATTGCGTTGAGCCCTTCACGCCAGCGCGATTGTCCTGATGGGCTTGCGGCGCCTGCCGTGTTAGTCGATGGGGATGTTCAGACTTTCCGCAGAAGACTTTTCGAAAACGGTCTCTACGCCACGATTCCGCCGGATCGCGGCGGGTATTCTGATCCTGGCTGCTGTGGCGGTGGGGGCTTTCGGCTTTCGGACCTATCGCTCGCTGGTGTTGCTGCAGTCGGCACGGGAAATTGGCGTGCCTGCCACGAGCCACGTACGGCCATGGATGACGCTCGATGTCGTCGCGCAATCCTATCAAATTCCGGTCGCCCGTATTCTGGAAGGTCTCGAACTCCCCTCCGATACGCAGTCCGGCGCGTCCATCGCCAGCCTCGTATCTGCGCGCGGCGAGACCAGCATCGCGTTCCTGCAGAGATTGCAGAAAGTATTGGCCGATAGCGCGACCCCCACAGAGCCTCAACCCAAAACCATCGAGTCAGGATGGCTCAGCGAAGCTGCGGATGCCATCTTGTCGATAGTGGTGCGCTTCGGGACGCCGGCGCTGGCGGTCACGCTTTTTCTGGCGGCAATTGGTTTGCCATTGCCGAGCGGACTGGCCGCCACCCTTGCGGGCACATTGGCCGCACAAGGCAGGCTCGATCTTGCAGCGACGGTGTTTGCGACCTTATTTGCTTCTCTTGCCGGCGACATTGCCGGATTTGCACTGGGACGCAGCGCCAGCGTTTCATTGCTCGATCGTTACGGCAAGTATGTCGGGCTTTCGGAGAGACGGCGCTCATTCATAGCCGAGCTATTCGGTCGTTGGGGCGCACTGACAATTCTGCTCAGCCGCACTTACGTTTCGAGCATGAGTTCTGTGGTCAATATCCTCGCAGGGGCTGGCGGCTATTCCGTTGCGCGGTTTGTGGTCGTCGCCACAATGGGACGTCTTTTGTGGACGTCGGCCTATCTGGGCGTAGGCTATGCGGTCGGCGATAATGCCGAGGCCGCATCGGAGTTTCTGGCCAATCTCACGCGCATGTTGTTGTCGGTGCTTGTCTGTCTGGTCTGTGCTGCGGCGTTGAGATCAACGCACAAGCCCGCCTAGACAAGCGCAATCGCCGCAATGTGCCGGCCATAATCCGGCTCTTTTCGATGCACCGAGCGGCGATAGCTGAACACATTGTTCGCCTCGTCGTAGGTGTCGACGGCAAGATCCTCGAAGCATCCGACGCCGGCGCTGCGCAAGCGCATGCCGATAAAGCCCGGCAGATCGAACATCGAATGGCCGACACGTGTCGACGGCGTAAAGAATTTTTGATGCCGGGCGTCCACATCGGTGAAGCGCGCGACGAATTCGGGACCGACTTCATAGGAGTCTTTAGAAATCGTCGGTCCCAGCACGGCATAAATGGCGGGGCGCGATGCGCCCATTTCTTCCATCCGTTGCAGCGTGGATTCGAGCACGCCTGTCAGCGCGCCTTTCCAGCCCGCATGCGCCGCGCCGATGACGCCGGCTTCAGCATCTGCGAACAGGATGATCCCGCAATCTGCGCCTGTGACGCCGAGGCCAATGCCGCGCGTTCGGGTGACGAGCGCATCGGCGCGCGGTCTGTCGCTCACCGAAAATGGAAACGCGATCGGCAGCGCATCGGCGGAATGAATCTGATACGGCACCATGAAGCGCTCCGCATCGACGCCAAGCGTCCGCGCCATACGGCGACGGTTTTCGTGGACGTGATCGGGATTGTCTCTCGAACCGACGCCGCCATTGAGCGAACCGTAGATGCCAGCCGAGACGCCACCATCGCGTGTGAAGAACGCATGTGCAACGCCGGCTGATTCCAGAAGCGGCGAGCGAAGTCCGAGCGGTGCGTCGGCGCGCGCGTCCATTATGCTTCCTCCCGGTGATGCCCGAATCCCGGACTCTCGTGCAGTTCGGGATGCAGGATCGCCATTACCTTGAACAATTCGCCCATACCGGGCGCGGGATTGTCGCCAGCCCCGACTTCAGGTTCCGCCGACACAAGCCGAACCAGCGCCGCATCAATGGCATCGGCCTGTTGCGGACTGGCGTTTTTCTTCAAGCTTGCGGCGCGTTCGAAGATGCCAAGATTGGTGAGAAAATCAGCCTGCCGCACAGGACCGACCACATGCGCGCCGGTGGCGCGCGCGGCGCGTTTCAGCGCATCGAAATCCACGTGGGTGGTGAGATCGGCCTCGCCCGGATCGGCCAGCGGATCGACGCGTCTGTGTTTCGACAAGGCCTGCAGGGTTTCGCCGAAAGCCGTTTGCGTATGGCCGTAGTCGATCAGCAGCGCAGCGCCTCCTTGCTTCATGATGCGCGCGGCAATTTTCATCGTCGTCCGGTAGGCGATGGCGCCGATTTCCAGCATGGCGCCGGTCGGGGCCGGCGTGGCGATGTGGGTTTCGGGACTGGCTGAAACGCCGAAGGCCAGTTGCCTTTGCGCATTCAGGCCGACGAGACGCTCGCACCATCCGGCGTCTGTGCGAATGTACTGGCGCACCGGCAGCGCGTCGAAAAACTCGTTGGCGAAAAAGATCGCCGGACCATCCGGCAGAGTGTCGATGTCGGAATGCCAAGTCACCGGCACGCCCGCATCTGCCAGCAGGCCTTGCTGGCGGTCGATCAGGGTCGGGCTCGTTTCGACCAAATGCACGTCGAGCGCTTCGAGAAACGGCGGACACACCTGTGCGGCGCGCAGTGCATCGGCCATCAGGGTTCCGCGTCCGGGCCCCAGTTCGACGAGGCGGATCGGTGGCGGCGAGCCCATGTTCATCCAGGTTTCCGCCGCCCAGAGTCCGAGCAATTCGCCGAACATCTGGCTGATCTCGGGCGAGGTCGTGAAGTCGCCCGCAGCGCCCAGTGGATCGCGGGTCGTATAATAACCCATGGTCGGATGGGCCAGCGCCAGCATCATGAATTGCTCGACCGGCATCGGCCCGTCTATGGCGATCATCTCGCGCAGTCGTTCACCAAGCGCGCTCATGCGGCGACCTCCGGTTTGCGGCGCGACAACATCAGAAACGCCACGCTTGCGGCGATCACCGGCAGGGACAGCAGCATGCCCATGGTGGCTCCACCGAACAGGAAACCCAGTTGTGGATCGGGCTCGCGGAAAAACTCGCAAATGATGCGCGCAACACCGTAGCCAACGCCGAACAGGCCCGTCACATAGCCGGGGCGTTTCAACCCGCCGGCCAGCACCGCAAGGGCGAGGATCACCAGTAGCGCCAGTCCCTCGAGGCCTGCTTCATAAAGCTGGCTGGGATGACGCGGAACCGGACCGGCGTCGGGAAACACCATGGCCCATGCGACATCGGTCGGGCGGCCCCAGAGTTCTGGCTTGATGAAATTCGCGATGCGCCCGAGCAGCAACCCGATTGGGGCCACGGTCGAGCAAATATCGCCGACGCTCAGCACAGGAACTCCAGCGCGTCGTGCAAAGACCCAGACGCCCAGAGCCGCACCCGCCATGCCGCCGTGGAATGACATGCCGCCCTTCCAGACCGCATATATTTCTTCCGGGTGCACAAGGTAGAAGCCCGGATTGTAGAACAGCACATAGCCGAGCCGTCCGCCGAACACGACGCCGAGCGCCACATAGACAATGAGATCGTCGAGGCTGGCTTTCGAAGGGCGGTGCAGGCCGCCCCACAGGCGATCCTGCTGGACGAGCCAGCCCGCATAGGCCCAGCCGAGAATGAGCCCGGCGATATAGGCCAGCGCGTACCAGCGAATCGGCACGGGGCCGATGTCGATCAGGACAGGATCGATCACCGGGTAGGTAATCACGGGCAGCCACATCGATTCATATCTCCCGGATCGCGTCTGCGGTGATGCGACGCGAGGCCGGACTCGTCAAGCGGGACGATCTGCGTCTTGCGCACCGAAGCATTTGGGCCCATTTGTCGGGCAGCTAATTCCGCGAGGCCGACATGCCGCAGACCAAAAGCCCGATCTTCGACGAACTCTCCCGTTTGATGACGGATGCGGCGGGTCTTGCGAGCGGCGTCAAGCGCGAGGCCGAGACTCTGGCGAAGACCCAGCTTGAACGTCTGCTCTCCACCATGGATGTGGTGACGCGCGAGGAATTCGAGGCCGTAAAGGAAATGGCCGCGCTCGCTCGCGACGAAAACGAGAAGCTCGAAGCCCGCCTTGCGGCGCTCGAAGCAAAGCTCGGTCCGAACGGCTGAGGCTCCGGCGACTCCAATTCCAACATTTATGCGGCCAGCGCATGCGAACGCTGTGGACACAGGCGTGTCACACATGGACGGCAGCCTGCGAATCAACGAGCTTGCAAGCCGTCTAGGGTGCGCCTGCGGATCGGCGTATAGTGGCTTAGCAAGTTGATTCGTCTTGGAGTCCTGTCGTGGCTCAGTTTCGATCTTCCGGTCTGCAAGTCGCTTTGCGTTGTGTTGGTCGCGCCCTCGTCGCCTGCCAGTTCCACCGCGTTTCGCCTTTCGCTTGCACAGGCCCTGGAATGTCCCTCACACAGGTCGAATCCGATCGTCACGAACACCCTGTCGATGTGGTGGAGCATATGGCTTCGCTCAATCGTTGGGCGTTCGAACGCGCCGATGACGACGAGATTTCCATGTCGGTCACAGGCGGCTGGACGGATTACCATGTGTCCTTCACGTGGCTTCCTGACGTGGAAGCGCTGCATCTGGGCTGTGCGTTCGACCTGAAAGTGCCGTACCGGCGCCGGCCGGAAGTGCTCAATCTTGTGTCGATGGCGAACGAACAGCTCTGGATCGGGCATTTCGGTCTGTGGGACGCCGAGAATGTGGTGATCTTCCGTCACTCGTTGCTGCTCACAGGCGGCATGGAGCCGAACCGTCAGCAATGCGAGACGCTGCTCAACATGGCCGTCACGTCCTGCGAGCGCTTCTATCAGGCGTTCCAGTTTGTCCTGTGGGCCGGCAAGAGCGCGCGCGAGGCGTTGGACGCCGCCATGTTCGAGACCACAGGCGAGGCCTGACATGAGCAAGATGCCAGCTTCCATCGTGCTCGTGGGCGCGGGCAAGATGGGCGGGGCCATGCTGCAGGGCTGGTTGTCGCTTGGGCTCGACGGCCGCGCCGCCACTGTGATTGATCCCTATCCGTCGCCCGACATGAAGACGCTGGCCGAAAAGCATGGCGTGCGGATCAATCCGCCTGCGGGCGAGACCGCGCCTCCCGAAGTTCTGGTGCTGGCCATCAAGCCTCAGACGCTGGACGCCGCCGCGCCGGAGATCGCCAGACTCGTCGGTCCTGGCACGCTGATCGTGTCGATCATGGCAGGCAAGACGATCCACAACATTACCTCGCGCATTGCGACAGCCCGCGCGGTGGTGCGCGCCATGCCTAATACGCCAGCGGCGGTGGGGCGTGGCATAACGGGCGCAGCGGCGAATGCGGCCGTGACGCCTGCGCAGCGCGCCGTGACGGCGGCGCTGCTGTCGGCTATCGGGCGTTTCGAATGGGTGGCGACGGAAGATCTTATTGACGCCGTGACGGCGGTTTCGGGCTCGGGCCCCGCCTATGTGTTCCTTCTGGCCGAATGCATGGCGAAGGCGGGCGTGGCTGCCGGCCTGCCGGCCGATCTGGCAGAACGGCTGGCGCGCGCCACGGTCGAAGGTTCGGGCGAACTCATGTTCCGCGAGGCCGCGACCCCTCCGGGGCAATTGCGCCAGAACGTGACGTCGCCGGGCGGCACTACGGCGGCGGCGCTCGATGTGCTGATGGCGGCGGACGGGCTGGAGCCGCTGATGGGGCGCGCCATCGCGGCGGCAAAACAGCGCGCCCGCGATCTTTCCGGGTGAACGACACGGATTGGACTTATTGGGCTGGCGAACTAGGTTTGAGCCAGCACAGGAGTTCCGCATGTCCGCACCTGAATCCGCCACGCCGAAATCAGCCCGCAACTCCATTGTCGACGCCTTGATGGAACTGGCCGCCGAACGGCGCTGGGAGGAGATTTCGATTTCGGACGTCGCCGGGCGCGCGGGCGCAAGCCTCTCGCAGTTCCGCGATGCCTTTCCGTCGAAAGGCGCTGTTCTGGGAGCTTTCTCGCGGCGCATCGACAGGATCGTGCTCGACGCGACAGACGACAGCCTTGTGGACGAGCCAGCCAAGGAGCGGCTGGCGGATGTGCTGATGCGGCGGCTCGACGCCATGACGCCTTACCGGGAAGGCCTCAAAAGCATTGCCGAATGGGCGCGCCGCGATCCGCTGGCAGCAGCCTCGCTCAACCGCATGGCGATCAATTCCATGCGCTTCATGCTGGAGGCCGCTGGCATCGACACGGAAGGCCCGGTGGGGGCGCTCAAACTGCAGGGTCTGGTAATCGCGTGGGCGCGCGTGCTCAATGTCTGGTTCGACGATGTCGACGAAGGGCAGGGCGCCACAATGGCGGCGCTCGACCGCGAACTCACGCGCGGCGGCAGGTTGGTCGGCTATGCGCAGGATCTGCATCATCTGACTGCGCCGCTGCGGTCACTGGCGGGCGCTCTGTGCCGCGCCAGAAGCGACCTGACAGCGCGCCGCCGCGAACGCTGGAGCGACCGCAGCGAGACCGGCGAGGAAGAGCCGGTCGCGGGGTAGGATTAGCGATCCTCACCCAGGCAACCGATAGTCCCTGAATTCCTCCCGCAGCTTCAGCTTGTTGATCTTGCCCGTTGCGGTGTGGGGGATTTCGGAAATCACCTGCACGTCGTCCGGCATCCACCATCTGGCGATCTTGCCGTCCATGAAGGCCAGCAGGCCGGCGCGGTCGATGGTGCGGCCCTCTTTGGCGACGACAATCAGCAACGGGCGCTCGCTCCATTTCTCGTGCGACACGCCGATGACGGCGGCTTCCGCAACGTCCGGATGTCCGACGGCGAGATTTTCGAGTTCGATGGACGAAATCCATTCGCCGCCGGATTTGATGACATCCTTCGAGCGGTCGGTGATCTGCATGTAGCCGTTGGGGTCAATGGTGGCGACGTCGCCGGTGTCGAAATAGCCCTGTGAATCAAGAATATTCTCGTCGTGACCGAAATAGGCTTTCGTCACCGCAAAGCCCGAGACTTTCAGTCGTCCAAATGTCTTGCCGTCCCACGGTAGTTCACGGCCTTCGTCGTCGGTGATCTTCATGTCAACACCGAAGGGAGCATAGCCCTGCTTCACCTTCACATCTGTCAGCGCTGCGCCGGTCAGATTTGCAAGTACGGGCTTGATGGCCGCCAGAGATCCGATAGGGCTCATTTCGGTCATGCCCCACGCATGAACGACAGTCAGGCTGTAGTCTCTCTCGAACGCCTCGATCATGGCGCGCGGACAGGCGGAACCGCCAACCACCATGTATTTTGTGGTCGAGAGTTTTTTGCCTTCCTTCTGCAGGAAGGCCAGCAGCATGGCCCAGACGGTCGGCACGCCGGCCGCCATGGTGACGCCCTCCTGTTCCATCAACTCGTGAAGCGAAGCGCCGTCGAGTTTCGGGCCGGGCATGACAAGTTTCGCGCCCTGCATGGGACATGAAAAAGCGAGCGACCACGAATTGGCGTGGAACAGCGGCACGACCGGCAGTACAACGCTCGACGCCCGGATGCTCAGGGCGTCTGCATGAACCAGCGACATGGAATGCAGCACGTTGGAGCGGTGCGTGTAGAGCACGCCCTTCGGGTTGCCGGTGGTGCCGGATGTGTAGCAAAGGCCGGCGGCGGTCTTCTCGTCGAACTGCACCCATTCGAAATGTCCGTCGCGTTCGGCGATCCAGTCTTCATAGGCGATGGCGTTTTTCAGCTTTGTGGCTGGCAGATGGGCACGGTCGGTCAAGACCACATAGCGCTCGACGCTGGGCAGTTTGTCCGCAATGGCCTCCAGCAGGGGCACAAACGTCAAGTCGGTCAGAACAATCCTGTCCTGCGCGTGGTTGACGATCCAGACGATCTGTTCCGGGAACAGGCGCGGATTGACCGTGTGGTAGATAGCCCCGATTCCGGTAATTCCGTACCAGGATTCCAGATGCCGCCAGGTGTTCCACGCCAATGTGGCGATCCGGTCGCCCTGCACGATTCCTTCAGCCGTCAGGGCCTGCGCGACCTTTTTTGAGCGTTCGCGAATTTGTGAATAGGTCGTCCGGTGAAGGGGCCCCTCGACGGACCTGCTAACGACTTCCCGCGCCCCATGCTGTTTACCGGCATAATCGATGATCCGGTGAATGAGCAGCGGCCAGTCCTGCATCAATCCGAGCATTGTTTCCCCCAAAGCGTGGCCGCGACTCCAGACACGGCCCTTCTATTCTGCGAAGAATGAAACGACCTGTTCACTCCCGCAACCGGATTGTGCGGCAGTGCTGAATTGTCCCGCTTGCCGGGGCAGATTCTGCCGAATAGGTTGCGGGCCAACGCCGGGGAGAAGCAATGACCGAAACCACCCACGAGTCCAACGCGATACGGGTATGGTTCCGGCTCCTGCGGCTGCAGGCCCGACTGAATGTGGCCGTGGCGGAGCGCCTGAAGAAGCTCGGCGTCTCGATGGCCCAATGCGATGTTTTGACGACCCTGACCGAGCGCGAGGGCGTCAGCCAGCAGGAACTGGCGCAGCGGCTCTATGTGACGAAGGGCAATATTTCCGGCCTGATCGACCGTCTGGCGGCGGCCGGCTATGTGGAGCGGCGCGCGATTGTGGGCGACCGCCGGTCGCACGCGATTTTCCTGACCGACGAGGGCCGCCGGATCGCCCTGGAAGGCATTGCGGCCCAGCGCGCCTACGTGGCCGAGACCTTCGGTCGACTTTCACCCGAAAGCATCGTGAATCTTGAAAAGCTGCTCATTGAGGCGCGCGACCGGGTTCGCGAGGTCGAGGCGTCATAAGTTCGTCCGGCTTTAAAGCGACATTAACCGGGTCAGTCGAATTTGACGGAACCGCTCGGCCTGTCGCCGAACGTAGTTTCCGAAAGTGTACCATGTCTGAGTCCCTGTCGTTTCAGCAGCCGGCTGTTCAGGAAGTCGAGTACGCCCGCGAATTGCAATTGCGCCTTTACCGCGAGATCGGCGTTTCCGCCGTTGCTGCCGCTCTGGAAGTGAGCCTTGATGCAGTCGCCGAGCCCGTGACGCTGACCCGCCCCATTATTGCCGCAGAAATTCGCGAACACGCAAAGGCGGCCTGAGGTCGCCGGCGTGGCGAAAGCCGGGCCTGATAGTTCTCGATCCGGCTTTTGACCCCCATGTCATTGATCAGTCGCCGTCTGTTTCTGAAAAGCGCCGGCGGATTCACGCTCGCCACCGGCAGCCTTGGCGGCTACGCCTTCGGGGTCGAGCCAGGGCTTCTGCTGGAGCGAACGGCGTATCAAATTACGCCGCCGAACTGGCCTGCAGGCCTTCAACTCAAGATCGCCATCATCGCCGATTTGCATGCGTGCGAGCCGTGGATGTCGGCGGCGCGTGTGAAATCCATCTGCGAAGCCGCTAACGAGATGAAGCCCGATCTGACGGTGCTGCTGGGCGACTACAATGCCGGGCACAACATGGTCACCGCACCGGTTCTGCCCGACCAATGGGGCGAATCGCTTGAAGTGCTGAAAGCCCCGCTCGGCGTCTATGCGATTCTTGGCAACCACGACTGGTGGCACGGGGCGATTCCGCGCTTTCGCAGCGATGAGGCGGAAAGCATCCGCCGCGCCTTCAAGGGCGCCAAAATCAGACTACTGGAAAACCATGCGGTGCGGCTGACCCACCAGAACAAGCCGTTCTGGCTGCTGGGCATCGGCGACCAGATGGCGACCCGGATCGGACGCGGGCGCTATCAGGGTCACGACGATCTGCCGGGCACGCTTAGGCAGGTGACGGACAATGCGCCGGCGATCCTCCTTGCGCACGAGCCGTTCATTTTTCGTGACGTGCCTGAGCGGATCGCCATCACGCTCTGTGGCCATACCCATGGCGGGCAGGTGAATCTGCCCATCATCGGCGCGCCCTTCGCGGCGCGACGCTTCGGCAAGGAGCATGTTTACGGCCATATCGTCGAAGAGGGCCGTCACATGTTGATTTCGGCCGGACTCGGCACGTCCATCGTGCCGGTGAGGTTCATGCGTCCGCCCGAGATTGTCGAGCTGACTCTGGGCGGCCCGGCGATCGCGAAGAGCGCCGGGGG
>CANJWR010000068.1 GCA_947478455.1 Beijerinckiaceae bacterium
CAGGCTGACGGAAACAATCACTGTCCCGATGACCGCCGCAGGCCCGAGGTTTCCGTTCGACAGAAATTCGATCTGCAGGATGGACAGAAGTCTGTTGCTACCGCTCGACAAGAGCATGATGCTGGAAACCGAACGGATGGCGCTGCTGAAGGCCATCAGGGCGACGACCGCCAGCGACGGCGCCGACAGTGGCAAGATGATCAAGCGAAAGGTCTGCAGCCAGCTTGCGCCGCTGGTGCGACCCGCTTCCTCGATATCTGCACTCATCTGCAGCATCTGCACCTTTAGCAACTGCGTACCCTGCGGCATGGCTGCAAGAAACAGCACCAAAATGAGAATGCCGATCGTGCCGTACATCTGCGAGATCACCGGCATCCCGACCGCCATGTTCAGATAGCCGAAGCCTAGAATCAGGCCCGGGATCGTCAACGGCAGCCAAGAAATCCAGTCGATAGGGGCCGAAAGACGACTGCCGGATCGCACTGCCGCGTAAGCCAGAAAGATGCAGACGCTTGCGGCAAGAATTGCCGTAGCGCTCCCAACGATCAGCATGTTCGAAAACCCCGACTTGAACGTCACGTCGTTCAGTGCGGAAGCCCAGTGATCGATCGTCCAGACTTGCGGCAGATCGAAGAAGCCGAACAACCTCATGAATGTCCCGGCGATCAAGAGGCAAAGCGGCGCCAGGCATATGAACGCAACAAGCGCGAGGAGCGTGGCGAATATCGGCCAGCGCCACCGACCGAGATCCGCGAGCGAGCGTGACGCTCGTCCTGTCACGACCACATTCGAGCGCCTTGTCGAGAGCCACCGTTGCAGTAGTACCAGTGGAAATGTCATCCCCATGATACTCAGCGCCAGCGCGCCGGCGGCATGGAGCTCTGGCGGCGAGTCCGCCATCAACAAGTAGATCTTGGTGCTGTAGACCTGAAAGCGAATCGGCCCGCCGAGGACGAGTTCGATCTCGAAGGTCTCAAGACCACGCACGATCGACATCACCAGCACCATGGAAATCGCTGGGATCAAAACTGGTATGACAATGCGTCGAAAAGTTTGGATACGCGAGGCGCCGCACATGCGGGCAGCATCTTCGATGGCGCTGTCGAGATTCCGGAATGACGGCGTGAGCAGCATCACCTTCACGCCAATGCTGTGCGTGACGAGGTGGACGAAAATGATGCCCCAGAACGAATATAGATTGAAGGGAGAACTTTGCGCGAGGCCCAACGACTTCGCCCATTCGTTGGCAAGGCCGAAGTCAGGATCGAAAAGGAGCAGCCAGCCGGTGAGCACGCCCAGAGAAGGCAGAAAAAAGGTGATCCAGAAACAGAATTCGAAAAACTGACTCCCCGGCAGGTTGGTGCGCCCCAGCAGCCATGCTGTGATGACCGCGATCGGCATGGAGATCAGCTGCGTCACGCCTACGACATACAAGGTATTCGCAAGCGACTGGGCAATGCCTGGCTCGGCAAATGCCGCCCACCACGCGAGACGCCCATAGGCATCGGCATGCTCAGGCGTCGCAAACGTAATGCCGATAAGAGACGCAATCGGATACAGGACAAAAAATCCGACAGCCGCAAAAAGCACAACGATCGGAAGTCGGTCCATGTGCGTCGACCGCGACCATGCGGCGAATATCCTGCGGGCTCGAACGTTAGTCAGATCGGCGGCTGGCGCGTCTTTAAGGGTCAACGCACCAGTACCTGATTCGAAATCACGGAATGAGCGACGATACCTGCCCTCATTGCGGCGCAAGCCGCTTCGTCTCGGTGCGCCAGAAGCGTAGCGACTTCAGACCTTCACCACGCTGCGGATCCACATAGTCTCCACCCGGAACCGCTGCCGCCGTCGGATCGAGCGGCGGGATATCGGTGCGGCGCGAGTCGAACTGCGTTGCCTGCGCCATGCCGGCCGACACTTCGCGAGTCATGTACCAATTGGCGAAGACGCGTGCTGCGGCAGGGTGTGGACGCTGATTGAAGATCGCCAGAGCCGAACCGTCAGTGCTGCGATATGCTGTTTTTGGTCCAGGGCCGAAAGAACGAACATCGGGCGCGACACCAGCTGTGGCGAACTCTCGCATATCGGCCTTAGGCGAGCCGGCAAGCGCAATGGCCGCCTTGCGACGTACGATCGCTTCAGCGACGGCGTTCAGGTTGTTCACGAAGATGGGTTGCTGATCGACAATCAGCTTGCGGAGTGCTTCTGCGCCCAGATTGCGTTCTAAAGTCGGCATGAACAGCGAGCCCGGACCTTCCAGACGCGGATCGTACCAGACGATCTTGCCCTTGTAGGCGGGGTCGAGAAGAATCTGCAGGCCGCTTGCTTGCACTTTGGCGGGTACGATCATCGAAGCGTTGTAGTAGGGAGCCGCCACATCGCTGACGAGGCCGATTACATATTTCTTTTCGTCATCGTAAAAGGCATCGTTCCATCCGCCCCAGACGTCCGGGTTGTTGACTTCCGGCAGGATGAGCTCCGGCAGCAGTGGATCGAACACCTGCCGTTCGGCGGCTTCCAGTGCTGTTGTCGGTCCGCTCTGGAACACGTCCCAGAGAAATTTTCCGGAGCGGCGTTCTGCGATAACCATGGGAAGAAAGTTCGCGCCGCGCACTTGAGTCAACGAAATCTTGATGCCGGGATAGTCCTTCGCCCACTGCTTCAGGAGAAAATCGCGCCGCGACAGGTTTGGTGAGGTCGCCACCACGACTTCCCCCTCGCGCTGCGCTTGCGCAATCGTGGCTTTCCAATCCTGCTCCCAGTCGGCGGCGCGCGCGCCCCCGACCAGCGCGACCGAAATCGCCAGCAAGGCGCCTGTGGCGCGGCTGAGGCGGCGCGCTCTTTGCGTGCTGGTGTTCATGTTCCCTCCCTGTCGACTTCGCACCCGGCGAATTGCCGCCTGTTGTGCGAGTTTTGCGACCTAGTTTGCCTGTTTGCGTTCGGCAAGCAAGCGTTGGCAATGGGTGAAGCTGTCTTCATCGTCGTTGATGAACCCCGACGTGCAGATGAAATCTCCGAATGGGTCCTGTTCATTGCTGCGGACGACTCCCGGCGCGGCTTCTCCGGCCTCCATCCTCTTCATCGCATCAAGCAGCATCTTGCGTATGCCGGTGATGACGACATCGGTTGAACCGAGATGTTCCTCGAACCGATCCTGGATCTCCCCCTGCGTTTCCACCGCGAAGGCATCCTGCGCCGGAAAATAATCGCCCATGCCGGAAAAGCTCGTCTCGCCCTGCAAGGCGCGGTCCTGCAGATAGCGATTTTCCTGACGGCGCACATGGCGGAGATCGGGTCCTACATTGTCAGCACGGAACTTGCGCAGCGCGTCCTTGTCCAGCGGCTGCGCGTGCCGATAGATGAACTCGAACACGCAGCAGGAATGGTCATCGATTGGCACATACCAGCGGCCCTGATAGCCGGCGTCGCCGGTCGAAGTCGAAGGCGTGGCGATGCACGGATAAACGTAATTGTTGATCCGCAAGTATTTTTTTCCGTTCGGCGAGTTGTGAAGCGCAAAGATCCGCGTGCCGAATGCTGTCGGCTCAATGTCGATCTTGGGCATTTCGGTGCCGCGCAGCGAGCGCACATCGTTGCCCGACCGGATGCTGCGATTACCAAGTGCGATACGATGCAGGTAAGTGGTGTGCGCCGGGTCTGTCGAACTTTCGAGCGACTGAAGCCAATTGCACTTCAGGATCGTGCGAAACGCGATGCGATTGGATTCCGGCGCTGTCAGAAACTGGAACTCCGGAATGAGCGGTGGTTCGCCCGAGCCCATAAACGTCCAGATGACGCCGCCTTTTTCCTGGACCGGATAGGCCTTGTGCTTGATGCGATCGCAGAACTTCCGCCCCGCAGGTTCGGCGGGCTGGTCGATGCAATTGCCGTGGCGGTCGAACAGCCACCCGTGATAAAGACAGCGAAGCCCGCCGTCCTCGACGCGTCCGTAAGACAAGTCAGTTGCGCGGTGCGGACAATGCAAGCCGATCAATCCGAGTTCGTTTTGGTCGTCGCGAAACAGCACGAGGTCTTCGCTCATGATGCGAACCGGCATGGGGTCACCGCCGATTGGCATTTCCTCGCTCGTCGCGACAGGCTGCCAATAGCTCCGCAACAATTTCCCGCCAGGTGTGCCAGGGCCAGTCTGCGTCAAAAGATCGTTGTTGGCCCTGGATAACATTGAGGAGTCCTTCCCTGAACGATTGTACTATGCTGAGGCGCGGCGTGCGACGTTTCGAAATCTTTTCATCGGATATGCGATGTAACCCGAGGCGCGTTGCAGTGATCCGGACTTCGCTGATATGGCTTGTCGCAGAGGAACGGAGGAAGTCACATGAAACTGCAGCTGAGCATCGGTATGGCGGACAATCCGCGCACGCGTCCGATTTTCGACCAGAGAGTCTCGCCTGACGGAATCGATCTTATCTGCACGCCGCTGCACGCTTCCGAATTGTTCTGGCGCCAGTTGCGTTTCGGCGACTTCGACATCTCGGAAATGTCGATGTCGTCTCTGATGGCGGCTGTTGCTGCCGGCGAAGACCGTTGGGTGGGCATACCGGTTTTTACCACGAGGCGCATGTTCCAGGTCGGAGTTCTTGTGCGCAAGGACCGCGGAATCGACAAGCCCGCCGATCTTAGGGGCAAGAAGATGGGCGTGCCGGAATATCAGCAGACTGCCGCCCTGTGGACGCGCGGCTACCTTCAACACGAATATGATGTTCATCCGCGCGAGATGGAATTCTGGATGGAACGCAACGACGATCATAGTCAGGGCGCCGCCACCGGCTTCCGTCCGCCTGCTGATGTGAAGCTCTCCTACATTCCCAACGAAACCAGCATGGGGCAAATGCTGATTGAAGGAAAACTTGACGGCGCATTGCGCTATCTGGCGGGAACCAACAATCTTGTCGATCGATCGACCGTCGATCTCTACCGGCATCCCGACTTCAAGACGCTGTATCCAGATCCGCATGCGGAAGGCGTCCGCTTCTACGAGAAGACCGGCATTTATCCGATCAACCACGGGATGGTAATCAAGCGCTCCATCGTCGAGAAGCATCCGTGGGTCTTGCTCAATATTTTCAAGGCGTTTCAAAAAGCCAACGAGCTTGCCGAAAAGGCTCGTCGCGAAGCGGTTGAATATCATCTCGAGACCGGCCTGCTGCCGCGCGAAGCCCGCAAGGCGCTTGCTGTTCCGGTGATTCAGCACGGCGTCATCGCCAACCGAAAGGTCCTCGAGACCGCCGCGCAATGGTCTCAAGAACAAGGCCTGACCCCGCGTTTGATTCAGCTCGACGAACTCTTCGCACCACAGTTTATGGAGTTCTGATGACGCTTTGCGCATGAGCCGGAGCAGCTATTCCCAGGTGGCGAAGGCCATCCCGCAGCCTGTTCCGGCTTCCGAACGGCAAGACGGCACATAGTCGACCAGATTCATGCGGAGACTTGTCTCTGATAGAATGCCGGCGACGGTGATCCAGTTTTTGGTCTCCGACGTGCCCGACAGGAACATGTGCTCGGGCTCGGCGAAAATCGTCGCAGTGTCGCGATTCTGCATTGCCGTCAGCATGCGGCGGTCGAAGTCTTCATCGACCACAAAATGGCTGATGCCTCCCGACGCACAAATAGCAACGCGCGTATCCGGTTTGGGGCCTTTCCATGCCGCTATCGCTCGGCCGATGGATTGCCCGAACTGATAGCAGCGTTTTGCGGTCGGCCTGTTCGGCGGGAAATAGGTATTGATGAGAATCGGCACGACAGGCACGGGCCGGTCGCGCACGATACGGCGATAGATGAAACCCACCGCGTGGCCGACACCAATGATTCCGCGTTCATTCGCACGCTGCTTCATCGAGGCAGCCACGTCGAACTCATCCCGGATGGCCTGCTCGATGATCCCGTGGGCGAGGTCCGAGGGTACCGGATAGGTCTGGTCTTCTGGCGGATGACTGGCCGACATGGCTAGTGCAATGCCTGGTGATTTCGTCTTGAATTTTTCAGGATCGATGGCTGCATTCACGACATTTTCGCCGCAGTAAACCGTGAACGACGGCTGGATATCCTCGAAAAACCATTCGTGTTGATCGTCACCGACGACCACGATGACGTCGGGAGCAACTTCCTCGAGCCGATCGGCAAGCTTTTTCGTCGCCGAATTGTTGCGTGCATATCGCTCTTGCCGCACCTCGAGGCTCGACTCGTGAAAGAAATCCTTTTCGGCGCGTCGCGCCTCGACGAGATCTGGAAAATTGTAGATATGGCCGCGAAACGGATGTTCGGGGCTTTTGCGGTCGTCTGCGGCGCGCAGGTCCCAACGTTCGGGTGGGGTCGAGAGTAGTGGTCCATGCGAAGAACCAAAGCCGAAAACGATGTTCGCCATCTAAATTTGTCTCCCTGATGCTCTGCGCGCTACGTTACTACCCCTGATCAGCCTAAGGTGCTTTCGCTCCCGACGCGCTGTTCCAGTAACGATCCCACTGCTCGCCCATCTTGATATTCAGTTCGCTCGATAGAAGTGCGTCGTCGCGGATGCTCAGCTTTTTGCCTGCAATGGTATTTTGAAAAGGTACGAATTGCGGAAGCTGGAGGTCCTTGTGTACCGGCACCGCGAAGCTCGCCGCATATTGAACGATCTGTCCTTCGCGGCTCACCATCCAGTTGATGAACACACGCGAAGCATTGGGGTGCGGCGACTTTTGCAACATGGCGATCTGAGACAGCGTAACCGGAACCGGTTCGGGACAATGATAGGATACAGGCGCCTTCTTGGCCTCATAGCGTTTCGCGACCCATTCGGGCGAAGGCAAGCTCGCATGGAAATCGCCCGCTGCCGCCAGAGCCGTAAGGGCGGTCAGTCCTTCCTTACGCCTTTGCGGGCGCACATCTTCAAAAAGCGACTTGGTGAATTTCTCGCCCCAATTTTCGCCGTACTGCGCCCAGAGTCCAAGAAGCCAGGAACTTGGATTATTTGTCAGTGCGAGCTTTCCGCCGCGCCAGAACGGATTCTGCACAAGGTCATCCCATGTCTTCGGGAGGTCAACCTGTTTCACCATGTCTGTGTTGTAGGCCAAACACCGATAAGACAATTTGTGACTCAGGTAAGTGCCATCTGCGGCAGCATATTCGGGGGCGATGTTCTTGAAGGTCGGAAGGTCGCGAAGATCGGCCAGGGCCTTGGAACTGTTGTAGTGCGGCATGGCGTCTGCGATAGCGGTCACAACATCGACGAGTACACGGCCTTCTTGTAAAGCTATGAGAATTTGCATGCCGCGCCCCGACGTGCCGGCGCGGTCATATTTCAGATTGATGAAAGGATATCTCTCGCGAAATGGCGCGGTGATGTCACGGAATTCGCGCGGTTCCCACGTGCCGGAAATCGTGACGTCTTTTTCCTGACGGGCGCCTTCAATCCAGGCGCTCGGAACTGCGAGCTCTTGATCGAGACCCGACAGTAGAGAAGCGTCGAGTTTCAGATCGGTCATCGCCTTCTGGGTGCCTTTGGGGAGTTCGGCGGCCAGCGCTCCGTCGCAGAGGCTCGTCGAAAGAGCCAACGCGACAATCGTGTAGCTAAATGTCCTTGTCACGTTGTGCTCCCATGATGGCCATCTAAAAGTGCGGAAATCGCGGTCCGGGCGATTGCTTCAGCGATTGTGAAGTCAGTCAGACTTGAGAACCCGGCGCTTGGAGTCGCCACCGTAGAGTCCGAGATCTTCGCGACGATCGGCCTTGTTACGCTCTTTCACAGCTTCAGCTTCTTCGGCGGTTGGGAAACGAGCTTCGATTTCGACGCGGTAATTGTCGGGATCAAGGAAGAACCAGTTCAGAATGCCGATTTCGCGCTTGTGGCCGACGGGCCCTTCGACCTCGATGCCGCAGGACTTGATATAGGCAATGGTCTCTTCCGCCTTGGAGGGATCCACTCGATAGGACCAGTGAATGGCGTGCGGAATATCAAACTTTGGCACATCCGGCGGCCATTTAATGATCGATAGTCCGAAGTCGCCAATATAGAGTTTCATCAGCGGATTTTCGGACTTGTCGTTGCGCCATTCGAGCTTTGCGCCAAGATATTTTGTGTAAAATTCGAGCGTGCGGTCGAGGTCCTTCACATAAAATCCGCTGTGGCTGATGCCGGTGATATTCTGCCGAAGCCTTTCCATATCCATGTGCGTCTCCTCGAAGTTGTCTCTGTTTTGCAAGTCGGCGAGCCAATGATCGACGAATTATTCGGCTGCGTTTTTTTGCGCCAGCATACGGCGGCAAAATGAAGGTCCGTCTTCGTGATCTTCAATAAATCCGGACGTGCAGAGAAAATCCGCGAAAGCATTATCCTTGGAATCGCGAATGACCCATGGCGCCGGTGAGCCGTTCTTCACATCCTCAATGGCCTTCAGAAGCGCGCGACGCATGCCGATAATAACAGCGTCGCTTGAGCCAAGATGTTCCTGTGTACGATCCTGAATGGAACCCTGCGTTTCAATTGCGAAAGCATCCTGCGACGGGAAATGCAGTCCCATGCCACCATAGCTTTCGCCGCGCCGCATTTCATTCCGGTCTTGCAGATAGCGGTTGTCGGCGCGGCGGATATGGCGCTTGTCAGGGCCGATGTTCTCGTGGTGGTTTTTGATCAGCCGCTCCTTGTCGAGCGGATCTGCATGCCGGTAGAAAAACTCAAAGCGGCAATGCGCATGATCGTCGATCGGCACGTAAAAACGACCCTGATAGCCCATATCTCCCGCCGAGGTGGAAGGCGTCGCGCCGTTCGGATAGACATAGTTGTTGACGCGCAAATATTTACGACCGTTCGCCGAATTATGCAGCGCGAAAATCCGCATGCCGTAACCGGTCTGCTCGATGTCGATTTCCGGGGGATCATTGCCGCGCAGAGCCGCGACATCAGCGCCTGAACGCTGGCTTGGTTTGCCGGGCGGGCGTCGATGCAGGAATGTCGTGTGCGCCGGATCGGTCGAGCTTTCAAGGCCCTGCAGCCAGTTGCACATTTGAATGACCCGAAATGTCAGCCGATTTGGTTCGGGCCCAAGCAGAAATTCGAAGTCAGGAATGAGCGGCGGCTCGCCCTTGCCCATGAAGGTCCAGATGGCGCCGCCTTTCTCTTGCACGGGGTAAGCCTTGTGCTTCAGCCTGTCGCAGAACTTTCTGTCCGCCGGTTCGGCCGGCTGATCTAGACAGTTTCCGTGACGGTCGAACAGCCAGCCATGATAAAGGCAGCGCAATCCGCCATTTTCGACGCGGCCGTAAGACAAGTCGGTCGCGCGATGCGGGCAGTTCCTGCCGATCAGGCCGAGTTCGCCCTTGTCGTCGCGAAACAGCACGAGATCTTCGCTCAGGATACGAAGTGGTAGGGGATCGCCCCCGACGGGCATTTCCTCGACTGCCGCGACAGGTTGCCAGTAACTGCGCAGAAACTCGCCGCAGGGTGTGCCCGGACCAGTTTGTGTCAGAAGGTCGTTTCTTGCTTTTGACAGCATCGCCGCAGCTCCTTTTCGTCAAACCGATCGCAAATGTTCACATACTCGCTACGAAAATTTTTGTTCAGGCAGGCGTTTTACGCACATTGATGAGATAGTCGCGCGCGGCAGCAACGCCGCCTGCCGTGTGCGGCACATCTGCAAGTGCAAGGCCCATTTCGACGCCGCTCAGCGCGCCCATCAGGGTCAGCTCGTTACAGGAGCCCAGATGACCGATGCGAAATACCTTACCGGCGATTTTTGACAGCCCGGTGCCTAATGACATGTTGAATTCGTTCAGCACAATATCGCGGAAGCGATCTGCATTATGGCCAGACGGCATAATTACTCCCGTCAGCACCGGCGAATGGGCATGCGGGTCGATGCAGTTAATTTCAAGTCCCCATGCGCGTACTGCGGCGCGCGTCGCTGCCGCCAGCTTTTCGTGCCGCTGGAAAACATGATCGAGGCCTTCCTCGAACAGCATGGCGAGGGCTTCTCGCAGCCCCTGCAGCAGGTTCGACGCCGGCGTATAAGGAAAAAAGCCCTGTGCGTTGGGCTTCAACATTTCGCTCCAGTCCCAGTAGGAGCGCGGCATTGTGTTCGCCTTCGATGCTGCGAGCGCTTTTTCCGAGATCGCCATGAGGCCCAAGCCCGGCGGCAACATCAGGCCCTTCTGCGAACACGCCACTGTAACATCAGCCGCCCATTCGTCATGGCGCACGTCGATCGACCCGAGCGACGAAATTGTATCGACCATCAGCAGGCAGGGATGCCGGGCGCGATCTATCGCCTTGCGAATGTCGGCGATGTTGCTCGTGACACCCGTCGAGGTTTCATTGTGGACCACCATTACGGCCTTGATGCGATGCTGGCGATCGTCGGTCAATTCCGCCTCGATTGCCGCAGGATCCGCCGGATGGCGCCAATCGCTCTCGATGATATCGACCTCGATCCCCCAACGCTGCGCCATTTGCCGCCAGAGGGACGCAAAATGCCCGGTCTCCGGTGCAAGCACCTTGTCGCCTGGTGACAGCGTGTTGACGATGGCGGCTTCCCAGGCGCCGGTCCCGGAGGATGGATAAATCGTCACGGCGCCGGTGGTCTTGAAAACCTTTTGGCAGCCTTCGAGAATCTCGCGACCGAGACGTCCGAACTCGGGACCACGATGATCGATGACAGGGCGCGCGATGGCGTGGAGAATTCTCTCCGGAACAGGACTCGGTCCAGGAATTTGCAAAAAATGTCGACCAGACGACGCCGCCATTCCCGGTTGCCTCCCTTACGCTTGCTTACGGCAAATAAGCATGCAAAATGATTGGTGTGCAAGAGAATTCTAATGCGAATTCGGTCATATATAGGGGAGGGTGAGATCGCCGCGTCATCCAAAGCCTTGGACGCGTGTTCCGCAGAAGACGGAATGCAATTGACCGCAGAGTTGCCGCACAGCGAGGCCGAAAAAGCCCAGCCGGCGGCCAACGGCATTTCGCTGCATGACGAGATCGTCGCTCGGCTGAGAAGCTACATCGTCGAGAACAATCTCCCGGAGGGCGCGCGGGTTCCTGAACGCCAGCTTTGCGAGATGTTTGGAATTTCGCGCACGCCCATCCGCGAAGCGCTGAAAGTGCTGGCTTCGGAAGGCCTTGTGGATCTGCTGCCAAACCGTGGATCGCGGGTGCGTAGTCTTAGCGAAGATGATCTCACGGACCTCTTCGATCTTATGGGCGGCCTGGAATCGCTTGCGGGGCGTCTGGCGTGCGAAAACATTTCCGACACTGAAATCGCCGAAATCGAGACGCTGCATCATGAAATGTATTCGCACTACCTGCGTCGTGACCTGCCCGCCTATTTTCGGGTGAACCAGTTGATTCACGAGCGGATAGTGGCTGCGGCGCGGAACCCGGCTCTTTCTGCCGTCTATTCTGGACATGCCGGACGGCTCCGCCGCGCCCGTTATGCAGCCAATCTGGCCACCACGCAGGATCGGCTCAGCATCGCGATGCGCGAACATGAAGCCATTCTGGATTGCCTGCACCGCCGGGCAGGTGCGGAACTGGCCGACGTGCTGTTCAGCCATCT
Organism: Beijerinckiaceae bacterium; assembly: GCA_947478455.1. GTDB lineage: Bacteria > Pseudomonadota > Alphaproteobacteria > Rhizobiales > Beijerinckiaceae > Terripilifer. The sequence continues at coordinate 11,553 of CANJWR010000068.1, forward strand.
GCGCAACAAGCGGGTCGCCATTCTGTCTCATGCCTCGGTCAGCATCGCTCCTGCCAAGGCGGCACCGCCTATAAGCTGATGAAGCGTCTTCGATGTCGCGGAAATGAATGCAAAATGATCGTCGTTCTATAAAGATATGATGCAATGTAGGCAGGGGGTATTGTGAGCATTCAGGCTGGAGAAGCCCGTTCAGCCGTGGCGCGACAGCGCAACTGGTCCAAACCGCGTCTGTGGCAGTCCGCGGTCTTCATCACGGTGCTGCTCGCGGTGATCGGGCCGCTGGCCTTCTTGCTGCTTGGAAGCTTCAGCAGCGCCCGCATGCCATCCGAGTTCTGGAGCTCCTCGCTGACTCTCTTAAACCACATGAAGGTTTGGGGCGATACGGGGACTTATTCGGTCTTGAGCAATACCGTTGTGTTCGCAGCCGGGAGCACTCTCTTCGGACTTGTTACGGCTGTTGCGCTTGCATGGTTCGTTGAGCGTACGGACATGCCCGGAAAGCTCTGGGTCTATGCCACGCTTCCCCTGACCCTCGCCATGCCGGGCATGTTGCAGGCCATGGCGTGGACGCTGCTTCTGAGTCCGCGGATAGGCTTCATCAACAAGGGCCTGATGGGCGCCTTTGGGCTGGAGCAGGCGCCGTTCGATATTTATTCGCTCACCGGCATGATGTTCGTCGAGGGTCTTCGGACCGTACCCACGGCTTTCCTGATGATGGCGCCGCTTCTGCGCAGCATGGACCCGGCGCTCGAACAGGCGGGATACATGAGTGGGGCGAATAGGCGATCGGTGCTGCGTCGCATTTCGTTTCCCCTCCTGGCGCCGGGCATTGCGGCTGTGGCGATCTATCAGTTCACCGGCGCACTGGAAGAGTTCGAGATCGCGGGCATTCTGGGAATGCCAGCAGGCATTTTCGTTTTCAGCACGAAAATCTACAGCGCCTTGCACGCAACGTCGCAATTACCGGCCTATGGCGAGGCCAATGCGCTGGCGCTTCTCTATCTGCTGGTGGCCATCATCGCCGTGGCGCTCTACGGTCGTGTGCTGACCAGATCGGAACGTTTTGCCGTGGTCGCAGGCAAGGCGTACAGGCCGTCGATGCAGCCGCTGGGTCCGTTTCGGATATTCGCGCTCGGGCTGACATGGCTCTATCTGGCGGCGGCCGTGATCATCCCGTTTTTGGTTCTCGTTTATGTTTCGCTGATTCCATTTGTACAGCAACCGTCGTGGCGAGCGCTTTCTTCCCTGACTCTGGAGAATTATGAAGGCTTGCTGCAGATTGACGGCCTTGAGAACATATTGTGGAACACCTTTCTGCTGACAGTGATCGTCGCTACGGCTTCGGTGGTCGTATCGCTGGCGATCTCGCTCGTAGTTGTGAGAACGAAATTTTCGCTGCGTCGTCTGCTTGATCAGCTATCGTTCCTCCCACATGCCATTCCCGGAATGGTGATGGGCCTCGCGCTCACGTGGGTGTTTCTGCAGCTCGACAAACTGGGCTTCGGCTTGTTCGGCTCTTTGTCTTCCGTCATGTTCGCCTTCGTTGTCGGCTACATTTCCTACGGCACACGAGCCATGAATAGCAGTATACTTCAGATCCACAGCGAACTCGACGAAGCTGGTCAGATGAGCGGGGCAACGCCGGCACAGGTGGTGTGGCGCATCCTTGTTCCATTGTTAACGCCTGCGTTTGCAGGCGTGTGGTTGTGGACCGCTCTCCATGTGATCCGTTCTGCCGGCAAGCCGCTCATTCTCACCAGCGGATCGGAAAACGAAGTGCTCGCTGTGACGATCTGGAACATGTGGGACCAGGGCTACATCGAAGCGGTCGGAGCCGTCGGCGTTTTGCTCATGCTTGCTCTGGCATTGGCGAGCTTTGTCATCCTGAAGCATCCTGTTTTTGCTAGAGGCTCCGAAACCTGAGAAGCTGGAGTGAACTGCGCCACGTTTCGACCGGACAGAGGCATTAGCCGGAGAGCCCTGGGGTCAGTCCCCAGCATACGCCTATGTCCTAGACGTTTTCCATGGTTGAGATCATCACGTGCGTCGCCAGCCCGTCGTTTCTCGACTGAGCAAATGAAAGCCACTATTGCCGAGTCCGGCTTGCCGGCGGAGAAGTCTGATGAGCGAAGGCGGCGCTGCGGGAGCAGGGGACTTGATTGTTGGCGGATAGGCCAGCTGGCTTCGGCTGGTCGCGTCAAGCGAGCATGAACGGCGCTTCCTGCAAAGCTGCCATGGCCAGAGCGCCAGCCTGACATTTGTGCATTTCGGCTTGCTACTGGAGCTAGTGGCGGGCCACGAGCCCGGTATCCGCTCGGAACACACGGCAAGAAGTCATGGCAGGCTTAAAACGTCGCCCAAGCTATTGGGCGGTCGGGCTGGTTGCAGATCAGGAGCCTACGGGCTAGCATCGACTCAAACATACAAACGGGGGAAACATGCGCTCAACAATCAGGACCATCGTAGCCGCAGGTCTTATGGCGATTGGCTGCGTGAGCGCCGCCTCTGCGGCTCCCCCGTCTTACTACCCGGAGGACTACGGCAAACTGATCGAAGCTGCCAAGTCTGAAACGTCACTGCTGATCTATTCGAACATCGGCGCCACAAACTGGGCGCCGATCATCAAGGCGTTCAACGCCGAATATCCGTGGATCAAGGTCGATACGACCGATATGCGGGCTCCGGAGGTCTTCGAGCGCTATTACGCCGACAATGCGACAGGCGGAAAATCTGCCGACATTCTTCTTGCGGCTGCGCCCCAGAACTGGATGGAATTTTTTCCGAAGAACCAGATTCTTGATTACGTGTCGCCCGAAGCCTCAAGGGTTCCGGACTGGAGCCGACCGAAGCCGGGCATTTACACGATTTCAATGGACCCCTTCGTGCTCGCCTACAACAAGTTGCTTCTGCCGGAAGCGGAATGGCCAAAGTCGATGGCCGACATCGTCAAGCTCGTCGAAAAGAGCCCCGGCAAATATACTAACAAGATTGGCACATATGCGCCTAACGCCAGCACCTACACGCAGGGTCTCTATTGGGCCGTGACGCAGCGCAACGGCGAAAAGGCTTACGACTGGTTCAAGACGCTTGGCCCCATCACGGAGCCCTATCGCGCCACCGGCCCTGTGCTCGAAAAGATCACCACTGGCGAATATCTGCTTGGATATTTTGTGGTCGGCCTCAACATCATTCCATATGTGTCCGATCCCGTGCGGGCCAAAGTGATTGGCTGGGCTCTTCCGAATGATGCGGCTGCTGTATATATGCGCAATTTCGCCATCACAAGGACATCGAAGAGCCCGAACGCCGCTAAGCTGATGACGGATTTCCTGCTGTCGACAGCAGGACAAACGCAGGTGGGCATTGGCGGCCTGCTGCCCTATCGGGCTGACGTGACCGACCCGGCAGCATTTCGGCTCGGCGGCCTGTCCTTTGCCAAGCTGGTGGAATCCGTGGGCGAGAAAAATCTGATTACAATCGACTTCGATCAGGCGATGCTGACGGGCACCGACGCAATGGCCAAGAGGCTCGATACAATCTTCAAGCAGCCCAAGTGATTTGCGGAAAAAGGCCCGGGCGGCGTAAGTCCGCTTGTGATGCAAAGCATGTGATTGCCACTACTGGCGCGCTCGCCATTTTCAAAAAGACGCGACGGATGCGTGTCCAGGCATGAACAGTTCCGTCGCCACACAAGACCGCAGTGCATTCTCGTCATTCGTGGCGGCTTTCTGGCGATCAAAAGCCCTGCCCGGTTGGATGTTCGCTATCGGCCTTGCGGCGTTTCTGCTGCTGCCTGTTGCGCCGATCGTCTATCAGGCCTTTCTGTCGAGGCCGCTCTATGACCCTGCCGCTGCACTGACGCTTGGCAACTTCGCGCGCCTGCTGTCCGATGCGGACTTCGGGCTGGCTCTCATCAACACAGCCCTGTTCGCCGGCTTGGCGACCTTGATAGCGATAGTGCTGGGTCTGGCATTTTCGCTGCTGCTGGAACGTGTCGAACTTCCGTTTCGCCGGACGTTGCGGCTGCTGGTCATCACACCGCTGTTCGTCTCGCCTCTCATCATGGCTCTAGCCTGGTCTGTGCTTTACAGCCCGGGCGGTTACCTGGCGATGTTTCTGCGCATGAATTTCGGATTCGGATTGCCAAACCTGAATTCACTCGGCGGCATGGGGGTAATCGCAGGCGTCGTGCAGGTGCCGGTTGCTTATCTGTTTCTGGCGACGGCAGCCTCCAACATTCCTGACGTTTTCGAGCGTTCCGCAAGGGCCTCTGGCGCTGGTCGTTTTCAGGTGGTCTGGACCATTGTGCTGCCGCTTCTGCGGCCCGCGCTAATTTCATGCGTGTTGCTCAACGTCATGCTGGTTGTTGATTTGCTGGCGGTGCCGCTGATTATCGGAGAGCCTGCCCGTGTGCTGGTGCTGTCGACTTTCCTATACACCAAGGGCGCGATTTCGGTTCAAATGGACTACGGCATCATCGCAGCTGCTGCGGTCATCATGATCGCCATCGTGCAGGCGTTGATCCTGTTGCAGAGCCGCTTCATCGGGGACCGTCGAAAGTATGTCACTGTCGGCGCGCGCAGTTCCGCTAAGACGCTTTTGCGCACCGGGTGGGTGGGCTGGATCGTTAGCGGTTTGATCGCAGTCTATATCGCGATCACCTTGATCGTGCCTCTCGTGTTTTTGATTCTCCGGTCGTTCACCGGTATTCTGACGCCGCTGCTTCCAATAGCGGATGTGCTGACTCTCGAAAACTACAAGACCATTCTTGGCACCGAGCAATATGTACGCAGCATCACCAACTCGATCCTGATCTCCAGTGTGGGCGGCGCGACTGCGGTGGCGTTTACTTTCATTGCTGCCGTTTTTGCTTATCGTTCGACCCCCGGCGTTCGCACAGCCATCGAGCAGGTCGCCGTCATTCCGCGCGCCATTCCGGGGCTGGTGGTCGGCCTCGGCTTTTTCTACGGCATGATCCTGCTGCCCGGTGGCGGCTATCTCAAGCAAACGCTGCTGATCCTCTTCATCGCCTTCCTGATCCGGAATTTTCCCTCAGGCTTTGGGGCGATTGCGCCCAGTTTCATACAGGTCGGCGAGGAACTTGATCGCGCCGCGCGCATCTCAGGCGCGCGCCGCTGGCGAGCAATCATCGACATCACGCTGCCGCTGACCCGCGGCGCACTACTCAGTTGCTTCGTGCTGTATTTCGTTTATTTTCTGAAAGAATATTCCTCGGCCGCCTTCCTGTTCGGACCGGGTAGCGAGGTGATCGGCACCACGATGCTGCAACTCAATTTCTCGGGTTTCCTCGGCTCGCTCGCTGCCCTTGCGTGTATCGAACTTGTAATCCTGCTGCCGTTTGCGGCTGTGATTCTGGGGCGCCGGTAGCATGGCCGCCATTATCGAACTCGATCAGGTCACCAAACGCTACACTAGCGCGGACGTACTTGCTGCGATGTCGCTCAGCTTTGAGGCGCAACAATTTACTTCGTTGATTGGACAGAGCGGCTGCGGCAAGACAACGTTGCTCAACATCATTGCGGGCCTCGACCAGCCGACGAGCGGAGATGTCCGCATCGGCGGCGCTTGGGCTTTCTCCGCATCCCGCGGAATCGATTTGCCGCCCCACAAGCGCAACATCGGCTATGTGTTCCAGTCCTACGCGCTATGGCCACACATGCGGGTCATCGAAAATGTGGCTTATCCATTGCGCGTGCGGGGCGTTGGACAGGACGAGCGCGTCAAGGCCGCGCAGGATTTGCTGGACCGTCTCGAGATCGGGGACCTTGGCCAGCGCTTTCCTTTCGAACTGTCGGGCGGTCAGCAGCAGCGGGTCGCCATCGCGCGGGCGCTGGTGCACAGGCCGCAGGTGCTGCTGCTTGACGAGCCGCTTTCCAATCTCGACGTTCAGCTGCGTGGCCGTGCGCGCGCCTTCATTGCCCGTGTGCACAAGGAATTCAAACTGACCACTGTGCTGGTCACTCATGATCATGGCGAGGCGCTGTCGATCAGCGATCGCGTTGTGCTGCTGCGCGCCGGCAAGATCGAACAAGATGGCTCCGCACGCGACATTTATGAATTCCCGGCTACTTCCTATGCGGCAGATTTTGTCGGCGGCGCGAACCGGCTGGCAGCGAAAATTGTCACAACAAGCAACTCTGGCGCTGTCGTCGAACTCGCCGATGGTAGTCGAATTGCCGTTGCGCCTGATGCCTCTCTGCAGCCCGGTGCCTCGGTTTACCTTGTGGTCCGGCCGCACCGGGTAAGTTTTGCGCCTGACGCCTCGAGTGCGAGCCCGTCAGCCATTGTGGCCTCGTTCAAAACCCTTTCGACGCACTATCGCGGCGAGGACTGGGAAATTGTCGGCGACACGCCTGTCGGAGAGCTGCACGTCGTCGCCGATCAACCACCCGTAACAGAATCGACTTTCGTGCGCATTGCTGCTGCTGATTGCCGTTGCCTGTCGTTGTAAATCACCATCAAGAGGACCGATCATGTCTGACATGCTGACGCACTGGGCCACCTATGACGATTGCTGCCGGCTGGCGCAGCTCGACGAAACCATCGCGCCGGACTTCCGGCGCCTGCTTGTGTCCAATGCCAGCGAAGCGCGTTTCGGTACGCTAACGCGCGGTGGCGGCGTCTGGATGGAGCCGACACTTCGGAACGCCATGGCGCGCTGGAATGATCCAGCGCAAACTGAACGCAACGAGCGCAACGTGGCGTTTGTGCTCGGCGGGTTGATTCACCAGTCATGTGATCGTGTCATGAAGCCGCTGTTGACCAAGGCCGGAGGCGACGACTGGAGCAAGGTGATCTACCAGATGCAGGGCTCTCCACAGGAGCAGGCGGCCAATGCCGAGCAGATTGCCAAGACGCAAGAGGGCTCGGCCTATTTCGATGCCGAAGTGTTTCGTCAGGTCTACCTCGGCGGCAGCGTCGAGCCCTTCAACAGTCTTTTCCTCGCCGAAGCGTCGCCTGCCGGTGAATCGTTCGAGGCCGTCATCAAGGCGATGTTCCAGCGCACGATCCTCACCAGCCACACGCTGAAGCCCGAAATGGATAATATGGAAGCGTGGCTCGATAATCTTTTCGACCGTGTACAGGCATTGCCGCTGAAAATCGAACGTTGGGTTCAGGTATTCAAACACGGCGATCCTGCGAAGGCGAAGGCACTCGGCGTCGACGAAGGCTTTTACAATCCGAAGGATCCGCTGATACAGGCCGCGCGCTTGCTACAGGGCGGCAATCCGCTCGAGCCGGCGCTGAAGCGACAAGTCTATGAGGAAGGCGCCAGCACATGCGCCTATGGCGATGTGTTGCAGACGGGCTTGGTTTACCTGCGCTCAGCATCTGCATTCTGGCGGGGCGAGGTGAAGGCCTTTTCGGCGCCTAACTACATCAAGCAACACGCTTCTTGATCGACAAAAATCAGAACTGATTTTGAATCAGGAGAGTTCACCTCTCCTGATTGAATTGTGGCGGTTTCCGGTGCTAGGTCGTCCGAAAATTTCGCTTTTGTGGAACCTTCAGCCCCTCACGCCGCCAAACACGCTCGACCCGATTGACGTCCACGACGCAGCCGGCACGGTGCGGCGTCACCCTGATGCGGCGCTGCGCTTAGCAGCCGAATGGGGAGGGCGAGCGCGAGGATGTCTGCGGTCAGGACTGCTTCATTGTCCGGTGTCGTCAGAGCCTTGCGCTGGGTCGATCGATATTGACCCAGAACCCGGCTCGCCCGTCGTTCGGGACCGCCAAGATCAGCCGCGACATGATCAACGCAGGCGCGGCGGCGTGCTTGCGCTTCTTGACAAGGCTTCAGGTTCAATCGTTTATTGATGAAAATCGGCGGTTTTAGCCGTGAGAGGAGAAGCGCTCGATGGCGAAGCCCGCGCATGACTACGAAGATTTCGTGCATGTGGGGCCGGCAACTTTGGCCGGACGCTACATGCGCACGTTCTGGCAGCCTGTGGCGGCGAGCCGCAACGTGCCGACCGGCAAGGCGCGGCGTATCAAAATTCTCGGAGAGTTCATCACGCTTTATCGCGGCGTCAGCGGAGAAATTCATGCTGTCGACGATCGCTGCCCGCATCGCAATACACAATTGTCCGCCGGATGGGTGGAAGGCGAGAATATTCGCTGTTTTTATCACGGCTGGGTCTTCGACGGGCGCGGACGCTGCACCGAGCAGCCTGCGGAGAAAAATGAAAACTTCGCCTCGAAAGTGAATGTGCGCGCCTTTCCGGCCCGCGATTATCTTGGTCTTGTCTTCGTTTACCTCGGGGAAGGCGAAGCGCCCGAACTCCCGCGTTATCCAGAAATGGAGGACGACAGCGCTGGCGTACTCTACGCGAATGTCGAGAAAACCCCCATCCCGTGCGGCTTCTTTCAGCGTGTGGAAAACGCAGTAGATCAGGCGCATTTGCCATTCGTGCATCGCGTTATAAACAGCGGTGACAAAGTGTACCACTGAACCGGCTTTGATCGCCTTTTGAAGGCGGCGCAAAAGTGTACCGGTCCTGCTAGGCCGCCTTGATGCCATTGAGTGGCATGGAGGGGCTGGAAGGATGTTCACAGTGGAACTCTATGC
>CANJWR010000069.1 GCA_947478455.1 Beijerinckiaceae bacterium
CAAATATATTCCGGGCAATCCGTCGGTGATCGTCCAGAATGTGGCGGGAGCCGGCAGCCTGTTGCTGGCAAACCAGATGTTTAACGCCGCGCCGCGCGACGGAACCGTCATCGGACTCGTGTCCAATGCAGTCGCGGCGACGCCACTCTTTTCACCAGGCGCTGCGCAGTTCGATCCGCGCAAGTTCAACTGGGTCGGGAGCAATGCGCCGGAAATCGACATTGTGATCCTGCGCGCCGATGCGCCGGCGAAAACCATCGCGGATCTCTTCACGAAGGAAACCGTTGTGGGTGCGAGCGGACTCGGCGGGGCGATCTACGATCTTCCCTTCGTGATGAATGCGCTGCTCGATACGAAATTCAAGATCATCAGCGGCTATCAGGGCACGGCGCAAATCGGACTGGCGACGGAGCGCGGCGAGGTTCAGGGACTGGCGGGCATCGGCTGGACCAGCGTGAAGTCGAACAACATGCAGGCCGTGCGCGACGGCAGGCTGAAAGTAATCGCGCAGTTCGGGCTTGAGAAACACCCTGATCTGCCGGAAGTTCCGTTGTTCGATCTGCCGAAGAATGAGGTGGACCGCGAGGCGCTGCAACTCATGTATGCGCGCATGAAATACGGCCGCCCTCTTCTGCTGCCGCCAGACGTGCCGAAGGACCGGGTTGCGGCTGTGCGGCAGGCCTTTCTGGCGGCCATGAAGGATGCGGATCTGGTGGCGGAAGCCGAGAAAGTGGAACTTGAAATCAATCCCCTATCGGGCGAACAGCTCGGCGAACTGACCGATGAGGTGATGAAAACAAGTCCCGCAGCCGTAGCGCGACTGCGGGAAATCCTCGAACCGGACTCGAAAAAATAGGCTTACGCCGGAACCACTTTCAACAAAGTCGGCTCTGCCACGTCTGTCACCTTGACGCGCGCGCCGGCTGGCATGTCCGGCCCCGTGACGCGCCAGATGGAATCGCGCACCCGGATCCGGCCCTCGCCATTAACGATGGCCTGTTCGAGAACGAACGTCTGACCGACCATCGAGTCCGCGCGACGATTCAGGAACGGCTTGTCGCTTTCCTGATCGCGTGAGCCGTAAAATCGTCGACCGATGATCACCGACACGACGGCGAAGGCGCAGAAGACCAGCAGGCTCCAGGCGAAGGTCAGAGCCGCAAAGCTCATCACAAGCCCTGTGGCGATGGCCGCCACCCCGAGCCAGAGCAGGAACATGCCGGGCGCCATCGCCTCAAGCGCGCAGAGGATCACGCCGCCCGTCATCCATATCCAGTGAATCATGCCGTCGCCCATGCGGGTCTCCTCAGGCGGAAGTCGTCGGGCCGGCTGGCGGCACAGAGGCGCGACGCGACGGGCGCGCTTCGCCGTTCTGGGCTTCCGACAGGGCGCTGCGGGCGATCTCCGCTATGCCGCCGAGCGTGCCGGCGATGCCCGCCATATCCATCGGCATGATGAAGGTCTTCTGGTTGGGCGAATGCGCGAGAGCGTCGATCGCCCGGACGTATTTTTCAGCGATGAAATAATTCAACGCCGCAATGTCGCCCTTGGCGATGGCCTCGCTGACCATGCCGGTGGCGGCGGCCTCGGCCTGCGCCTGACGTTCGCGCGCTTCGGCGTCGCGGAACGCCGCTTCCTTGCGGCCCTCGGCGTCCAGTACCAGCGATTGCTTGCGGCCTTCTGCGCGAAGAATTTCTGCCTGACGCAGACCTTCTGCCTCAAGCACATTGGCGCGCTTCTCGCGCTCGGCCTTCATCTGGCGGCCCATCGATTCAACGAGATCGCGCGGCGGCACAATGTCCTTGATCTCGATGCGATTGGTCTTGATGCCCCAGGGCGCGACCGCCTGATCAACCACATTCAGCAGGCGGGTGTTGATTTCATCTCGATGCGAGAGCAGCTGATCGAGATCCATCGAGCCCATGACGGTGCGGATGTTGGTCATCACCAGATTGAGCAGCGCTACCTCGAGATTGGCGACTTCGTAGGAGGCCTGCGCGGCGTCGAGCACCTGAAAGAACACAACGCCGTCCACCGTGACGGTGGCGTTGTCTTTCGTGATCACTTCCTGCGACGGAACGTCCAGCACCTGCTCCATCATGTTCATCTTGCGGCCGACACTGTCGATCCACGGCATGATGATCCCGAGCCCGGGCGTGAGGGTCTTGGAATATTTGCCGAAGCGCTCGACCGTATAGGCGAAGCCCTGCGGCACCTGACGCACGCCCATCAAAAGCGTGATGATGACGAACACCACGACTGCGGCGGCGAAAATACTGAAACCGGCTACATTCTGCATAATGACCTCCTGACGGCCCGAAGGCCCCGGCGGGGCGAATCAGCGACCTGAGCTTTTCACTTGCCTGATGCATTTCCAAGCGAATGCGACAAACCGCACATCACAAGACCCATCCCCCGGCGAAGTCTCGGACCGCGGGGCTTGTATGGTTAACAGTCCCTTAACCCCCGCGCCCTAACTTCGCCTGATTAAAAAGGCTTCTTTGCGTCATGCAGGACGCCGATCCAAATATGAGGGCCGGAATGCTGTCGGTGCTTCGCCACCCGAATCGGGAACAACGCAGGCTCGCGCCCATTGGGCGGCAGGGCGCGGTGAATTCGTTCAGCCAGATTTTTCGCGCGCTGATCATTTTCGGCTTCCTGGCGCTGATCATTCTGGCAGGCGCCGCGCGCAGCCCTGCGCGGGCGCAGGACAAGCCCGCCAGCAATGCGGCATTTGCTACCTATATCCAGAGCCTCTGGCCTCTGGCGCAGGCGCGCGGTGTGACGCGCCCGGTTTTCGATGCGGCTTTTGAGGGCGTTTCGGCGCCCAGCCAGTCGATCCTCAAGCACACGAAAAAGCAGGCCGAATTCGTCAAGCCGATCTGGGACTATCTGGCCGGCGCCATATCGCAGCAGCGCATTGAGCGCGGACGCGCCCGGGCTGCGGAGTTCAGCACCGTTCTGAGTCAGATCGAACAACGTTACGGGGTCGATCCCTATGTGGTGATGGCGATCTGGGGCATGGAGACGAGCTACGGTTCGTTTACGGGTGGCGAAAATGTCATCCGGGCGCTCGCCACACTGGCGTTCGCCAAATATCGCGGCGATTTTTTTCGCGATGAATTGCTGAACGCCCTGCAAATTCTCCAGCAGGGCCATGTCTCGCCCGCCGCCATGGTCGGCTCCTGGGCCGGCGCCATGGGGCAGACCCAGTTCATGCCGTCGAGTTTCTTCAAATATGCGGTCGATTTCGACGGCGACGGGCGCAAGAACATCTGGACCAACCTGCCGGAGGCGCTTGCTTCAACGGCGAATTACCTTGCCCAGTACGGCTGGGTGAAGGGCGAGACCTGGGGTTACGAGGTGATCCTGCCGGCCGGATACGATGTTTCGCCGCACGATCCTCTAAAATTTCGCTCTTTCGCTCAATGGCGCGCGGACGGACTGACGCGCGGCGACGGCGAGGCGATGCCGTCCGGCGGCGAAGCGGCGCTTTTGTTGCCGTCCGGCGTACGCGGTCCGGCCTTTCTGATGACCCAGAACTTCCGTGTCATCAAAAGCTACAACCAGTCGACTTTCTACGCGCTGGGCGTCGCGTTGCTGTCTGACAGGATCGCCGGGCTGGGCGGTCTGAAGGGCGCATGGCCGAAGGGCGATAAGCTCTTGTCCGTGAATGAAACCAAAGAGTTGCAGAAGCATCTGACGCGCCTTGGCTTCGACGTTGGCGAGGCCGACGGGCGCGTCGGCGACAAAGTCCAGACAGCCCTGCGGGCGTGGCAGCGAAAGATTGGCGTGATGGCCGACGGCTATCCGACAACAGCCATGCTGGAGAGGATGCGCAAGGCGCGATAATGCGCTATATTGCGTAAATGCTTTCGCGATCCGGCAGCACAGAATCGAAACAGGCGGGCCTGCTCGGCACGGCGCTCAAGCTCGCGCTGGTGGCCGGTTTTCTTTTTCTGACCGGCGGGCCGGCCGTCATCGCCCAGTTCGACGACACCAGCAATGCCCGTTTCTGGCTTCAGGAACGCGAGCGTATGCAGCGCCAGAAGGCTGCGCCGGTTGTGGTGCAGCGGCCTACCCATCTGATTCGCCGTGCTGCGCCCCGCAAAGGCTTTGCGGTGGAAGTGCCGGCCCCGGCGGTCGATCAGACGCCCCAGCCTGTGCTCGACGCGAACGGGCAGGCCGTGATCGGGCCTGACGGACAGCCGGTGATGGCGACGCCCGCGCCTGTTGTGGCTGCGCAGCCGGTGGTCCCCTCCAAGCCGGCGGAGCCGACTTTTTTTGTCGCCGTACTGGGCGACAATATCGGGCAATTGCTGGCGCAGGGACTGCAGGAGTCTTTCGCCGACAAGCCGGAGATTTCGATTCTGCGGCGCGCACGCGAAAACACAGGCCTCGTGCGCGACGATTATTTCGACTGGCTGAAGGCCTCGCGCGATCTGCTTAACGGGCAGCAGAAAATCAGCGCCGCCGTCATGATGATCGGCAGCAACGATCGTCAGGCATTGCGCGAGAACAATGCGTCGCTGGAGCCGCGCTCGCCTCGCTGGAAGCAGATTTACGCTTCGCGCGTTGAGGCAATTTCCGCGTTGTTCAAGGAAAAGAACGTGCCGCTGATCTGGGTCGGCATGCCGGTGATGAAGAATGACCGTCTGTCTGCGGACCTTGTCGACTTCAACGAGATCTATCGCGAGAGCGCAGAAAACGCCGGGGCAAAATATATCGACGTCTGGGACGCCTTCGTGGACGATCGCGGCCAGTTTTCGCTTTATGGCCCTGACGTGAACGGCCAGACGGCGAAATTGCGCACCGGCGACGGGGTGCATTTCACCAAACAGGGCGCACGCAAGCTGGCGCATTTCGTCGAGATCGATTTGCGCCGGATTTACGACGATGCCGCGCCGCAGGCGGCACCCGCAATTGCTGCTCTGCCGTCTGCGAACCAGCCACAAACGGCACCTCCGGTAACGCCGACCCCAGTCTCGCCCGGCGCTGCTCCTTTGCAGACGGCTGCTCCAGCGGCTGCGCCCGTTCCGGCAATTCCCGTGAGACCTGCCGCAGGCCCGGTTCTGCAACTCACCGCACCGGCAACTTCGCCGGGAGGCGTGCTTGCGACGCGCAGCAAGACTCCCGCAGCGCCGAGCGAAAGCCAGCGTCTTGTCGAGCGTGTTCTTGTGCAGGGCGCGCCGCCCGAACCGCGCCCGGGCCGCGCCGACGATTTCAACTGGCCGCGTCTCTAGGCCTTGTCAGCGCGTGACCGATTTGATCCAGCCCAGATAATCCCGGCTCCCGTCTGAAATGTCGAATTTCAGAATTTCCGGAACCTCGTAGGTGTGCAGACGCCGGATTGAGGCCGCGATGGCCTCGTAGTCCGCCGACTTCGCCTTGATCGACAGAAGTTGTTCGGCCTCCTCCCGCACAGCGCCGTCCCAGACATAATGGCTGACGATGGGGCTGATCTGCACGCAGGCCGCGAGCTTTTCTTCCAGAAGGGCGCGCACGATGCGGCGCGCCAGCTCCGGCGTGTCGGTCGTGGTCGTCACAAGGCAGAAGCGCTCAGCCATCACACGTGCCCGCAGTTTGCTCAGTCCACCCAGCCGGACAATTCACGGCGCACGATGGCCTGAAGCGCCTTCATGCCCGGCTCGCTGTCGTTGAGACAGGCAATGCGGTGATATTTCTCACCACCGTTGTGCAGGAATATCTGGCGCCCTTCCATGCCGATTTCCTCGATGGTTTCGAGGCAATCAGCCGAAAAGCCGGGCGTCACGACCGCCACCCGACGAGTTCCGCTTTTCGCCAGCTCGGCGAGCGTCACGTCGAAATAGGGCTGCAGCCATTTGGCTGGCCCGAACCTCGACTGAAAGGTCATTTTCAGCCTGTCCGGCCCCATGCCGAGCGCCTCGCCCAGCAGGCGCGTGGTCTTGGCGCAATGGCAGAAATAGGGATCGCCTTTGTCGAAATAGGCCTGCGGAATGCCATGAAACGAGGCCAGGATTCGCTCCGGCTCGAAGTCAAGTTTGGCGATCTCGTCGCGCATTGAGGTCGCCAGCGCCTCGATATAGGCGGGATCGTCGAAATAGGGCGGCAAAATGCGAATGGCCGGCTGCCAGCGCATTTTCGCCAGATGGCGGAAGACATCGTCCACCACGGTTGCATTCGTGGAGGCCGAATATTGCGGATATAATGGGACGACCAGAATGCGTTCGCAGCCCTCGGCGTGCAGCGCCTCGATGCGCGACGCGATCGACGGATTTCCGTAACGCATGGCCCAGTCGACCGTTACGCGCGCGGACGCCGCCCCGAGCCCCCCGCCCTTCACCCAGTCTGCAAGGGCTTCAGACTGCGCGCGCGTGATGGTTTTCAGTGGGCCTTCGTCGCGTTCCTGATTCCAGACTTTCTGGTACTTTCGCCCGCTTTTCGTGGGACGAAACGACAGGATGATGAGGTTCAGCACGAACCACCAGATGGCGCGCGGGGTCTCCACCACCCGCCGGTCGGACAGGAACTGCTTCAGATATCGACGCATGGACCAATAATCCGTGCCGTCCGGCGTTCCCAGATTGACCGTCAGGACGCCGATGCGTCCCGTCTTCACCGGGGGATGGCCGCCCGGGCGAGGCATTGCGCCAGTATTTTTTTCCTGCATCGGCTTTGTTCAGACCTGTCGTGAGAGCGGTTTGACTGGACTTACGTTTACAGGCGCGGGCGGATCATTCAAAGGCCGGGGCTCCGGCACGCTTGCGTCGCCGGTGCGGCCTTGGCATTGTGCAGCAGATTTTCGGAGGCTCCCATGAACATGCGTTTTCATCGCCGTCACCTTCTGGGCGCCTTCGCGCTCGCATCCGCCACCCTGTTGCAGCCACTTGGCGCGTTCGCACAGGCGCCGGTAAAAATCACATTCGTGCTGACCAACGACATCTACAAGATGAACGAGGACGGCGGCAAAGGCGGGTTGCCGCGTCTGGCGACCGTGGTCAAGAACGAGCGCAAGAACAGCCCCAATGTGGTCTTTGCGCATGCGGGGGACACGCTGAGCCCGAGCCTCATGTCTGGCTTCGATCAGGGCCAGCACATGATCGATCTTTTTAACGCGTTGCCGCCGGATGTGTTCGTGCCCGGCAACCATGAATTCGACTTCGGGCCCGAGGTTTATGCAAAGCGCATGGGCGAGGCAAAGTTCCCCGTGCTCGCCGCCAATCTGCGCGACGCCAGCGGGGCGGTTCTGCCGGGGCACAAGGATTCGATGATCATCGAGCGCGGCGGCGTCAAGATCGGCATCGTCGGCGCGGCTCTCGAAAACACCTCGCAATTGTCCCAGTCCGGCCCGTTGAAATTCGCCCCGACGGTGGCGACCGTCACGGCCGCTGCGCGCGCTCTGAAACAGCAGGGCGCCGACATTACGGTTGCGGTGGTGCATGCCGACAAGGAGACCGGCCAGAAGCTGATGGGTGCGCGCGCCGCCGACATCATCCTCTCGGGCCATAACCACGATCTCAACATCAATTACGATGGCCGCACGTCCCTGACCGAATCCGGCGAGGATGCCGATTTCGTCGTGGCGGTCGATGTGAGCGTCACTATCAAGGGCGAGGGCGCGGCGCGCACCGTCACCTGGGCGCCCAACTATCGGGTTTTCCCGACGCGCGAGGTGACGCCCGATCCGGAGATGCTGGCGAAGGTGAAGGTTTACGAGGCCGATCTGAGCAAGGAGCTCGACGTCGACGTGGCGACGCTGGCCGCGCCGCTCGACAGCCGCTCCGCCACTGTGCGCGGCGGCGAGGCCGCCATCGGCAACCTGATCGCCGACGCACTGCGGATTCAGAACGGCGCCGAGATCGCCATCACCAACGGTGGCGGCATCCGGGCAGGCAAAGAATACAAGGCGGGCGACAAGCTGACGCGCCGTCATATTCTGGCGGAACTGCCGTTCGGCAACAAATCCGTTGTGACAAAGGTCACCGGCAAGGCCATCTGGGCCGCGCTGGAGAATGGTCTCTCGCAGGTGGAGCAGCGCGCCGGCCGTTTCCCGCAGATTTCCGGCATGAAGGTGACGGCGAATTTCTCTGCGCCGGTCGGTTCGCGCGTCACCGCCATCGAGGTCGACGGCAAGCCCATCGACGAGAACAAGCTCTACTCTGTGGCCACCAACGACTTCATGGTGCGCGGCGGCGACGGCTACACATCGCTCGCAAGCCCGACCGCCACCGGAGACACAGGCGACAAGCTGATGGCCAACGACGTGATGGCCTATGCGCGCAAGATCGGCAATGTGGACTCGAAGGTCGAAGGCCGCATCGTCAACAAGCAGTAATTGGACGACAAAAAGGGCGGCGGGCGGAACAATCCCCCGCCGTTTTCTTATTTAAATTTTCCAGCCGCCTTTCGATGATCGACCATCAGGCGGGCGAGATCGACGCCGACCGGCATGCCGTCCATAACGCGCCAGCGTCCGCCGACCATCACGCGATCAGCGCGATGCGCGCCGCATAAAATCAGCGCCGCCAACGGATCGTGCGCGCCCGAAAAGCGTAATTCGTCCAGCGTGAACATCGCCAGATCGGCCTGCATTCCGGGCGCAATGCGGCCGATGCCCTTGCGGTTCAAGCATCGCGCAGAGCCTTCAGTGCCCCAGCGTAGAACATCCAGATGGGTGACGGCGGACGCGCCATATTTCAGGCGGCCGATCATCAACGCATGGCGCAGGGCCTCGATCATGTTCGATGCATCGTTCGAGGCCGATCCATCAACGCCCAGACCGACAGGCGCACCGGCGGCTTCAAGCTCCTTCGTGGCGCAAATGCCGGACGCCAGCACCATGTTGGAGGCGGCGCAATGGCACACGCCAACGCCATGGCGACCAAGCTTCCTGATCTCGTCGCCATTGAAATGAATTCCGTGCGCCAGCCAAGTGCGCTCATGCAACCAGCCGGTTTCCTCCAGCAGATCGACCGGGCGGCACTGGTAGCGCTCGATACAATAATCTTCCTCGTCTTTTGTCTCGCACAGATGCGTATGCAGCGGACAATCATACCGATGGGCGAGTTCGGCGGTCTGGGTCATCAGACGTTTCGTCACCGAGAACGGCGAACAGGGCGCTAGGCCGATCTGGATGAAACTGCCGGGCGAAGGATCGTGATAAAGCGACAGCACGCGTTCGCTGTCGCGCAGGATTGTGTCTTCATCCTGCACAACATGATCTGGCGGCAGGCCGCCATCCTTCTGCGAGAGATTCATCGAACCGCGCGTGACCGTCATGCGGATGCCGAGCGCGCGCGCCTCCTCGACTTCAATGTCGACAGAATTCTCCAGCCCCGCAGGGAAAAGGTAATGATGGTCGGCAGCCGTCGTGCAGCCCGACATCAGCAATTCAACCAGCGCGAGACGAACCGCGACGCGAAATTCGTCGGGCCCCAGCCGCGACCAGACCGGATAAAGCGCCATCAGCCACGGGAACAATTCCTTGTTGATGGCTGCAGGATGAGCGCGCGTCAACGTCTGGAAAAAATGATGATGAGTGTTGATGAGGCCTGGCAAAACCACATGGCGCGAGGCGTCGAAAATGCGGCCGACTTTCGTTTTCGGCTGCGCGCCGCGCGCCACGCACTCGACAATTTCGCTGCCGCGCACCACTACACCGCATTCGGCATGATCGGCGAAGATCGCCAGCGGATCCTTGATCCAGAGTGTCTCTGCCTGGTTCATTGGCGGCTCGTCATGTGAAGTGGTTTTCTCATCACATGCGCCGCCGCCGCTGTTTCGTCAAACCTGCGCGACTGGCGCTTTCACGACGCCGGACAATTCCAGCTCGCGCGCCACCCGCAAGGCGATGTCCTCGCGCCATGGCGCGCAGATGATCTGCACGCCGATGGGCAAGGGCTCACCGTCCGTCCAGACAGGGACGCTCACGACCGGCAGGCCAATGAAGGAGATCGGCTGCGTAAAAATGCCAAGGTTGGCCCGCACCGGCATTTCGACGCCGTTCAGCAGAAAGTTCTTCTGCCCCGTACGGGGCGCGCGACAGGGCGTGGCGGGCGCAAGAATGACATCGACATTTTCGAACAGGCGCAGCACGGCTTCGCGATACCAGCGACGAAATTTTTGCGCCTTCACCACGACGCCCGCCGGAAACATCGCTCCGGCGATGAGCCTGTTACGTACCTCCGGATCGAAGTCTTTTGCGCGCGTACGGAGCCGTTCCGCATGCAGCGCCGCGCCCTCGACGGTGGTGATCACGTAAGCCGCCGCGCGGGCCCGGTGCGCTTCCGGAATTTCGATGGCGCTTGTGGTATCGAGCGCTTTCGCAACCTGCTGCACGGCCTCCAGCGCTTCCGGCATGGCGCCCGTGGCGAAATATCCGCCCGCGACCGCAATGCGCAGGCCGTCAACGCCAGCGTCGATGGCTGACGACGCAGGCTCGATGGCGCGCGCCGCCTGCGCGTGATCAAGCGCATCCGGCCCCTGCATGGCGTCGTAGCACAGCGCCAGATCCTCGACCGAGCGCGCCAGAGGCCCCAGATGGTCGAAGCTCGCCACGAAGGGGAATGTGCCGGCGCGCGAAAGGCGCCCATAGGTGGGCTTCAAGCCGAAAAGACCGCAGAGGGAAGCCGGCACCCGAATGGAGCCGTTCGTATCCGACCCCAGCGCAATTGCCGCCATGCCGGAGGCAACTGCCGTTCCCGAACCGCCCGACGATCCGCCCGACATTTGGCCTGTCGCGTGCGGGTTGAGCGAATTGCCGTAGTGAACATTTTCGCCCGTAAAGTCATAGGCGTATTCGCCCATGTTCAGCGCGCCGAGAAGAATCGCGTCCTGCGCCTTCAGCTTCGCAATCAGGGTCGCATCAGCGCTGGCGGGCGCATTGCTGCGGTTGATGAGCGAACCTGCCAATGTAGGGAGGCCCGCCACATCGAACAGATTTTTCACCGCGAACGGGACACCTGCGAGCGCGCCAAGCCTTTCGCCGCGCGTGCGCCTGGCGTCGATAGCGTCTGCGGAAGCTCGCGCTTCTGCGGCAAGCACATTCGTAAATGCGTGCAATTTCGGATCGACGCGCGCGATGAGCGCCAGCGTATCATCGGTCGCCTTGCGGGCGGTTGTGCGGCCATCGCGAACGGCGGCGGCGATCACGGCAGCGCTCGACTTCGTAGCGTCGAAAGTTTGCGGGCTCATGCAGAAAACACCGGAGCAGGTTCAACGTCGTCGCCGATGTCGAATGAATCGACCAGCGCCGCGTTGCGCATCGTGACCTGCAGATTGAAAATCACTGCGGCGCGATCTTCGGGCGGTATCGAGAAGCCAAGCACGCTCGCCATGGAATCAACCCATTTGTCGAAGTCGATTGCGTTTTCATCATAGGCTTTGGACATGCAAGTCTCGCGATCTGTTCAGGCAGGGTTGGCTTTCGATGCAATGTACGCGCGCCAGCCGCTGTGTCGACTGATGTCGGTTGCGGCCAGCACAGCCTGCGCCTCGCATAAAAACCCCTTGGGGTTTGTGCCATCGGAGAATCGCACCGACCCGACGCCGAGCGGGGCGGGAATTCCGGCGACGAATTTGCCGAACGCCTCTGGTCGCATTGCCCACACTTCGGCTGCTATCGTTGCGCCCTCACCGTCCGCGACGCGCACAAGGCCGGGGCGCTCCGGCGGCCCGCCCGGCAAGGCATAGAAGCGATAGTCCGGCGTCGTCTCGACCTTGCGCAGGAAGATTGCGCCGAGGTTGGTGAGTTCGTTATTCAGCGCCATGCTGGAAAGATGCGCGCCCACGACCGCAAGTTCGATCCAACCGTCCGGCGCGCGCAGCGCAATTTCTGCCGGAGCCGGACAGATTTCGCCGGTTGCACCGAGTAAAGCGCCCGACTTCGCCTGCAGAATGCGCCCAACGGATGCGAGCGCCGCATCGCGGCCCGATGGCGCAATCAGCGTAACGCCTGCAGGCCGTCCATCACGGCGATCTGGCCCCGGCACCGCAAGCGCCGCAAGATCGAGCAGGTTCACAAAGTTTGTATATGTGCCGAGATTGGAATTGAGCCTTACGGGATCGGCCAGAACCTGCGCGACCGTATAGAGCGTCGGCATCGTCGGCACGGCCAGCATGTCGATGGATGGCCAGACGGTTTCCGTTCGGCGTCGCAGGTCGGCGAGTTTGTAGAAGGCCTCGAACGTCGCCACCGCGCCGGGCTTGAGCCCGCCCGAAATGATGTCATGCGTGACTGGCATCATGGCGTCGGGATTGTTGAGCAGAATGGCGGCGGTGGCGGCCGTGCGCTCCGCCACCCACGGGCCTTCATACAAGAGCTTCGCAACATCCAGGAACGGCGCGAGATCGATGTCGATCAGTTGCGCGCCCATTGCCTTCAGGATTTCGAGCGAAGCTACAAATTCCGCTTCTGCATCGGCGTCGTCGAAGAAGATCCTGTCCTGTTTGCGCGGAACGCCCACACGCAATGCCGGCGAAAGAGGCGCGAGCGGCGTCATGGCGATCTTTTTCGAATAGCCATCGGCTGCGTCGAAACCGTTCGCCACGCGAAACACCAGATCGGCGTCGTCGACAGTGAGAGCGAAGATCGAAATCGTGTCGAGCGTCCGGCAGGCGGGCACGACGCCGCTGGCCGAAAGCGCGCCGAGCGACGGCTTGAGGCCCACGATGCGATTGAGGGCCGCCGGAATGCGGCCCGAGCCAGCTGTATCGGTGCCGAGCGAAAAAGGCACGATTCCTGCCCCGACCGCTGTTGCCGAGCCGGAGCTTGAACCTCCGGGTATCAGCTCGGAATCGACGGAATTCCGCG
This sequence comes from Beijerinckiaceae bacterium, assembly GCA_947478455.1. Lineage (GTDB taxonomy): Bacteria > Pseudomonadota > Alphaproteobacteria > Rhizobiales > Beijerinckiaceae > Terripilifer. Next base: position 12,794 of record CANJWR010000069.1, read on the forward strand.
GCACGCCATGGGGCGAGCGTACACCGACGAGACCAGTGGCGAACTGATCGAGATTGGACTTGCCGATGGCAATAGCGCCGGCATCCACGAGGCGCTGGACCACGAAAGCGGATTTTTCGGGCGTGTACGCAAAAGCTGGGCAGGCGGCTGTCGTCGGCAGACCGGCCACATCGATATTGTCCTTCACCACGAAGGGCACGCCATATAGCGGCAGTTGCGCAGCATCGGGGCGGGCAGCCAGCGCATCTGCCTGCGCCAGCGCATTGGCTTCCGGTGTCACGCTGAGCAGCATCGCGGGGTCAGCCCATGTGGTCAGCCTAGCATAGGCGGCAGCGATCGTTTCGCGCGGCGCCTTTCCGGCCCGATGACTGGCGAGAATTTCGGCAATTGTAGTCATACGCTGCCCGGATCCCTGTCACTGCGCCCGAACCGGGCGCGACCTGCACCTTCCAATGCAATGTCGGGGCCAGAGTGATGCCGATTTAAGCGATTGCGCTTTTGGCGCCGCATGGCCGCAGGCGTCGGCGACAGGCCTGGGCGCGACCTTGCGGAACTGGACAGGCGACGCCCGAAACATCATTGTCGCGCCGTGAAACGCCACAAGTGGCGAGACGGCGGAGCGGCGCTCCCCGACGCCTTATTTCAACGGATGGGCTTATGAAACTGGCTAGCTATATCTATCGCGGCGAAGAGAGCTACGGGGCTGTCGTGGGCGACGGGATCGTCGACCTCGGTCGTCGGCTCGGAGCCGAATTCCCGGATCTGCGCTCGTTGCTCGAGGGATCGGGCATCGACGAAGCGCGCGAAATGTTGCGCGGCGCATCGCCCGATTTCGCTGCCTCGCTGGTGGACTGGCTGCCGGTGATCCCGAACGCAGAGAAGTACATCTGCGTCGGACTCAACTACAAAACCCACATCGGCGAACTCGGCCGCAAGATGGAAGACCACCCGACCCTGTTTCTGCGCATGGCCAATTCCCATGTCGGCCATCTCCAGCCAGTGATCCGCCCGAAAGCCTCCGACAAGTTCGACTATGAAGGCGAGCTCGCGCTCGTGATCGGCAAGGGCGGTCGCTACATTGCCGAAGACAAGGCGATGGAATGCGTCGCTGGATATTCGATCTACAATGATGGCTCGATCCGCGACTACCAGCGCCACACGCAGCAATATACGCCGGGCAAGAACTTCTGGCGCAGCGGCGCGTTTGGTCCATGGATGGTGACGGCGGACGAAATCCCCGATCCGCGCAAGCTGCATCTGCAGACCCGCCTAAACGGGACCGTGTTGCAGGATACTCTGGTGGACGACCTGCTGTTCACGATCCCGCAGATTATCGCCTACGCGTCGATCTTCACGCCTCTTATGCCAGGTGACGTCATCATTACCGGCACGCCGGGCGGCGTCGGCGGGGCGCGCACACCGCCACTGTGGATGAAGCCGGGCGATACGGTCGAGGTCGAGATCAGCGGCATCGGCATTCTGCGCAATCCGGTCGCGCAGGAAGCCTGACCGGACCGACAGGCAAAGCAAACAGCCACACAATTGCGCGAACGGGCCTCGCCCGGTTCGCGTGTATCGTTCTTGCGTGTATGATGCGGGCTTCCGGTGGTTCGCGAGTCGAACCACCTCGATCTCCCAGACCAGAGCCGCATGCCGATCATTTCCATTCGCGACCTCACCAAAACCTATGATTCCGGTTTTGAGGCGCTGAAATCCATCAATCTTGACATCGAAGCCGGCGAAATTTTCGCCCTGCTCGGCCCCAATGGCGCGGGCAAGACGACGCTGATCAACATCATCTGCGGCATTGTGCGGCCGGGAACCGGCCATGTGACTGCCGGCGGGCACGATGTGATCCGCGACTACCGGGCGGCGCGCGCGCTCATCGGTCTCGTGCCGCAGGAACTCGCCACCGACATGTTCGAAAGCGTGTGGGATACGGTGAGTTTCAGCCGCGGGCTTTTCGGCAAGCCGAAGAATCCCGCCTATATCGAAAAGATTCTGAAAGACCTCAGCCTCTGGGACAAGAAGGACAATCGCATCCGCACCTTGTCGGGCGGCATGAAGCGACGGGTTCTGATCGCCAAGGCGCTATCGCACGAGCCACGCATCCTGTTTCTCGACGAGCCTTCGGCGGGCGTCGACGTTGAGCTTCGCCGCGACATGTGGGCCATGGTACGCAGCCTGCGCGACGCGGGCGTGACGATCATTCTGACGACACACTATATCGAGGAGGCCGAGGAAATGGCCGACCGTGTGGGTGTCATCAACAAGGGCGAGATCATTCTGGTCGAGACCAAGGCCGCGCTTATGCAGAAGCTCGGCAAGAAGCAGCTGAAACTGTTTTTCGACGCTCCGGTCTTGCAAATTCCGGCTGCGCTTGCGGCCTATCCGGTCGAACTTTCTGACGATCGCAAATCATTGACCTACACCTACGACGTGAAAAGCGACGGCGCAGGCGTGGCGGGTTTTCTGGATGCAATCGGGCATGCGGGACTTGCATTCCGGGACATCCAGACCGTTCAAAGCTCGCTTGAAGATATTTTTGTCGATCTGGTGAAGGCCCGCACATGAACCTTCATGCCGTCAAATCCATTTACATGTTCGAGATGGCCCGCATGTGGCGCACCATCATGCAGAGCATCATTTCTCCGGTCATTTCGACTTCGCTTTATTTCGTCGTCTTCGGCGCCGCCATCGGGTCGCGCTTCGCGGATGTGGACGGGGTGAGCTACGGGGCGTTCATCGTGCCGGGCCTGATCATGCTGTCATTGCTGACGCAGAGCATCGCCAATGCGTCGTTCGGGATTTATTTCCCGCGCTTCACCGGTACGATCTACGAGGTGCTCTCCGCGCCGGTCTCGTATTTCGAGATCGCCCTGAGCTATGTGGGGGCTGCGGCCACCAAGTCGATCATTCTCGGCCTGATCATTCTGGCGACGGCCGAGCTTTTCGTGCCGCTGCGGATCGAGCATCCGTTCTGGATGTTGTTCTTTCTGGTGCTGACGTCGTTCACGTTCAGCCTGTTCGGCTTCATCATCGGTATATGGGCGGACGGGTTCGAGAAGCTCCAGATCGTGCCGCTGCTGATCATCACGCCCCTGACGTTTCTGGGCGGCAGTTTCTATTCAATCTCCATGCTGCCGCCATTCTGGCAGAAGGTCGCGCTACTCAATCCGGTCGTCTATCTGATCAGCGGCTTCCGCTGGAGTTTTTACGGGGTCGCCGACGTGGATGTGGGGCTCAGCGTGGCCCTGACCCTGCTGGTTCTGGCGATCTGCTCGGCCATTGTGGGCTGGATGTTCCACACCGGCTACCGGCTGAAAAGCTGAACGGGCGATTCGCCGGCCCTGCCTGATTGTCAAAATCAGATGTAATTCTTGACCGGCTGGATCGGAAAAACCCGACCCCTTGGCGAAAATTCGCGCATATTCCCAATGTGAAGCATGAGTTCGTCTAGTGCGGGGTCTGTTACACTTGCGGCTGCGTCTTTGCATTCGCTATACGATCCAAGCATGGAAAGGGCGGCCAGCCAGGGGTCGCCCGGGACAGGTTACGGCTCCGCCTGGGGAGCCGCGAGGGCCGGATGCCTGAACACGAACGGCAAAACCGCGCCGCGCTTGGCGGCCCGCGCCTGCTGTTACGCCGGCTCAGGGAAGCTATGGCCGAGCCGGTCAGCGCTCAGGCCCGGCTGGACAAGATCGTCGTTCACATCGCCTCCAACATGGTGGCGGAAGTCTGCTCGCTTTACGTGCTGCGGTCGGACGGGCGGCTGGAACTCTTCGCCACCGAAGGTCTGAACCGCGAAGCCGTCCATTTGACCACCATGCGGACCGGTGAAGGCCTCGTGGGCCTCATCGCCGAAACCGCCGAGCCTCTGGCGCTGTCGGATGCTCAGGCGCATCCGGCCTTCTCGTACAAGCCGGAAACGGGCGAAGAAATTTACCTCTCGTTCCTTGGCGTGCCGGTGCTGCGCGGCGGTAATACGCTGGGCGTTCTGGTCGTCCAGAACCGGGCGCGTCGAAGCTATTCGGAAGAAGAAGTCGAGGCTCTGCAGACGACCGCGATGCTGCTTGCCGAAATGGTGGCGTCCGGCGAACTGCAATCCATTGTCCGGCCGGGCGACCAGATTGCGCTCCGCCGCCCGCTTTCGCTGGAAGGCGCGCCGGTTGCGGACGGCATCGGCCTCGGCCACGTGGTGCTGCACGAACCGCGCGTGATCGTGAAGCAGATCGTGGCGGAAGATCTGGGGCGAGAGGAAAGCCGCCTCACGGAATCCATTGAGGCCGTGCGGGCGAATATCGAGCGCCTGATCGAGATCGGCGACGATGCGGGCGCGGGCGAACATCGCGATGTGCTTGAAGCCGTTCGGATGTTCGTCAACGATCGCGGCTGGCTGCGTCGGTTGACCGAGGCGGTGCGCTCCGGGCTGACGGCGGAAGCCGCCGTCGAACGCGTGCAGAACGACACCCGCGCCAAGCTTCAACGCAGCACCGACCCCTATCTGCGCGACCGTCTGCACGATCTCGATGATCTGGCAAACCGGCTGCTGCATCAACTCACCGGCCAGAGTTTCGTCGCGGAGCATGACGATCTGCCCGAGAACGCCATCATTGTGGCCCGCAACATGGGCCCGGCGGCGCTGCTGGAATACGACCGCAAGAAAGTGCGCGGACTTGTGCTGGAGGACGGCGGGCCGTCGAGCCATGTCGCCATTATCGCACGCGCGCTTGGCATTCCGGCTGTGGGCGACGTGCCCAACATCACCGATCTGGTGGAAGCCGGCGACAGCATCATCGTCGACGGCTCCACCGGCGCGGTTCAGGTGCGCCCGCAGCCGGATGTGGAATCGGCCTATGGCGAAAAGGCGCGGCTGCGCGCCCGCCGGCAGGAGCAATATCGTGACCTGCGCGACACCCCGGCCGTCACCAAAGACGGCGTCGCTGTCGATCTGCACATGAACGCCGGCCTGCTGATCGATCTTGCCCATGTGGACGAAGCTGGCGCCGTCTCCATCGGGCTGTTCCGCACCGAGCTGCAGTTTATGGTGGCCCCGCAGTTTCCACGCATGAATGCCCAGCTGGCGCTCTACAAGGCCGTGATGGACGCCTTGCCTGACCGGCCCGTGACCTTCCGGACGCTCGACATCGGTGGCGACAAGGTGCTGCCCTATATGGCCACCTATGAGGAAGAAAACCCCGCTTTGGGCTGGCGGGCGATCCGCATCGGGCTCGACCGGCCGGGGCTTCTGCGCTCGCAATTGCGCGCCATGTTGCGCGCCGGCGCAGGCCGCGAATTGCGGATCATGTTCCCGATGATCGCGCAGGTGTCGGAATTCGATGCTGCCAAAGAGATCGTTGAGCGTGAACTGGCGCACCAGAAGTTGCACGGCTACGAGCTGCCGACCGAACTCAAGCTCGGCGTTATGGTCGAGGTGCCTTCGGTTCTTTGGCAGATCGAGGAATTTCTCGAGCGGGTCGACTTCCTGTCGGTCGGCTCGAACGATCTGATGCAATACCTGTTCGCCGCAGATCGCGACAACCAGCGCGTCGCGGCGCGTTTCGACCCTCTCGCGCCGGCCATGCTGCGGGCGCTTCAACATGTGGCCAAAAAGGCCAACGCTGCCGGTAAGTCCCTGACGCTTTGCGGGGAAATCGGCGGCCGACCACTTGAGGCCATGGCGCTGATTGCGCTCGGCTATCGCGGCTTGTCCATGTCGGCGTCGTCGATCGGGCCGGTGAAGGCGATGCTGCTGGCGCTCGACGCGCAGGACGTGACGAATTACGTCAACGAACTTCTGGAAAGGCGCGACGGCTGCGAAACCCTGCGGCCGAGCCTGATGGCATACGCGGAGAGCAAGGGCGTTCCGTTGTAGCGGGGCTTAAGCGCCCGCCCCTGCCCTCTCCAGAAAGTCTGCGCCATGCTCCCGACCGAAAAACTCGATCTCATCACCCGCCGCCACGACGAAATTTCCGCCAAACTTTCCGGTGGGGCTACGGGGCAAGAATTTGTCGCTCTTTCGCGAGAAATGGCTGAACTCGACAGCGTTGTGGACGCGATCCGCGCCTGGCGGACGGCGGAAGCCGATTTGGCCAGCGTCAACGCCATGCTGGCGGACGCCTCCCTCGACGCCGATATGCGCGAGATGGCCGAGGAAGAACGCACGTCCGCCGAGACAACGCTCGCCGACCTCGAACAGAAGATCAAGCTCGCCCTGCTGCCAAAGGATGCGGCGGACGAAGGCGGCGCCATTCTCGAAGTGCGCGCCGGAACCGGCGGGGACGAGGCCGCACTTTTCGCCGGCGATCTGTTTCGCATGTACCAGCGCTATGCGGATCTGCATGGCTGGAAAATGGAGATGGTTTCGGCGAGCGAAGGCACGGCGGGCGGTTTCAAGGAAATCATCGCCGAAATCAACGGGCGCGGCGTTTTCGCCAAGCTGAAGTTCGAATCAGGCGTGCATCGCGTCCAGCGCGTGCCGTCCACCGAGACGCAAGGTCGCATCCACACGTCGGCAGCCACTGTCGCCATCATGCCGGAAGCCAGCGATGTGGACATCGACATCAACGAGACCGATCTGAAGATCGACACGATGCGGGCTCAGGGGGCTGGCGGCCAGCACGTCAACAAGACCGAATCGGCAATCCGCATCACCCACTTGCCGACCAACACGGTCGTCTTCGTGCAGGACGAGCGATCCCAGCACAAGAACAAGGCGCGGGCGATGATGCTGCTGAAAACGCGGCTCTACGACGCCGAGCGGCAAAAGCTTGATTCGGAGCGCGCCGCCGACCGCAAGGCTCAGGTCGGATCGGGCGACAGATCCGAACGAATCAGAACCTACAATTTCCCGCAGGGTCGGGTGACCGACCACCGAATCAACCTGACGCTCTACAAGCTCGACAAGGTGATCACCGGGGATGCGCTCGACGAAATCATCGATCCGTTGATCACCGAGAATCAGGCGGCGCAGCTCGCCGCCAGCGAGCGCGACTGATTGTCAGGCGGCGCACGCCAGTTTGACCGCCACGCCGGTCGCAGACACGCGCTCAAGCGGAATATTGCCAAGATCGAACGTCTGGACGCCGTCGACCTGATAGTCGACCTCGATGATGGCGTCCGCGTCGAAATCCCGCGCGGCGGCGATCAGGCGCTGCAGCGCAACATCTTTCCAGTCACCCGAATCCGGACGCGCGTCACAGGCATGCCAGCCCGATGCTGCCTTAATCTTTCCAATGGGATACAGAACGCGGCCGGTAACCGGGGCAAATTTCCGGGCG
>CANJWR010000070.1 GCA_947478455.1 Beijerinckiaceae bacterium
AAACGTCCAGGCCGCCAAACGCAAGGCAAAAGGCTATCGCAGCAAGCGCAACCTCAAGTTGATGGTCTACCTCATCGCCGGAGGGGTGCTGGACACGCTACCCACATGAAACAGCGACGAGCCGAACTAATCTAGCCTCGCCAATCCATAAAATGAGTTCGAAAAGAACCTCTGATGGGCATCTGGGAGGATGCAACAAGCGATGATAGGCCCTCACGCAAGTGTCGCGCTTGCCGGAAGTATCGCCGCGTCATGGTGATTGCCGGCGATGGCGATGCACTGATGGGCGTTGGATCGTTCGCCATCATCGCGGTGGTGAACCCACGTAAGCTTTCCATTCTGGTTGTCGGTAACGGGCTCTACCAGGAAACCGCTGGTCAGGCGACGTACACCGCGCGCGGAACCGATATAGAGAAAATGGCCCAAGGGGCTGGGATCAAAAGCACCATGACTGTTGCAGCCGAATCCGAAATTGAGAGCGGCACGCAAATCCTCCTGAACGATCAGGACGCCAGCCTGGTGGTATTACGCGCTTCGCCCACTATTCCCCCCCGCCATCCCCGTGAAAACGATGCCGCTGTGGTGCGTGCACGATTCCGGACCGCTCTGGGCTTAAATACCTGATCGATTGGCAGAAACCTTATGCTGCAGATTCAACGTCATCTGTATCTGATAGAGGTGTTGTGGTGCCCCCGTCGGCGGCCTTTATGAGATTGTCGCAACGCAGAGATTCTCGCATCGTCATACCAGATATATAACTAAGGCTGCTGTCGCCACTACGGCGGATTGCATTACTGATTTTGATTGAAAATCTGAGGAAGCGCGCAATGGCTCCCGACGTTCATGAGCTTTATGCAATCCGGTATGCGACACGCGGCGCAAAGCGGACAGACCATTTCATCGGCGGCGACCCGCATGATTCTCCGATGCCGATGGACTATTTCGTGTGGGTGGCGATCGGACCGCGCGGACCCGTCTTAATCGATACTGGGTTCACGGCAGAGGTTTCATCTAAACGAAAGCGCGACTATCTGCGTTGCCCGATCGACAGCCTTTCCCTCCTGGGTATTCAGCCCGAGAACGTTGGCACCTGCATTCTGACCCATCTTCATTACGACCACGTTGGCAGCTTTCACAAACTATCAACCGCGATGTTCCATCTCCAGGAAAGCGAGATGCAATATGCAACGGGCCGCTACATGCGCTTTCCGAAACTGTCGCACGCCTTCGAAGTGGACGACGTTTGCGGCATCGTGCGAATGAACTTCGCTCACCGGGTCACTTTCCATACGGGCCGGGCCGAAATTGCCCCCGGCATCGAAGTGATTCCAGCAGGTGGCCATTCGGCAGGCCTGCAATTTGTGAAAGTGTTCACAAAGCGCGGCTGGGTGGTGCTGGCTTCTGATGTGACGCATTTTTACGAGAACATGACCTCTGGCCGTCCGTTCTCCACGGCCTTCCATGTCGGGGAGATGTTGGAAGGCTTCGAGTCGCTTCGGCGCGAGGCCGGAAACGACGATCGACGCATTGTGCCGGGTCATGATCCGAAAGTGATGGCGCTGTATCCTCCTCGAGACGAGGCAACAAAAGGCATCATCGTGCGGCTCGATGAGGAACCATCAGAGAGTTGATGGTCAGGCGGCTCCGGCCAGCACACAGTCAAAGAGTAGACATGCGTGCGCCATGAGCGGACGGTTGGCGGGCGTCGCTACCACCACGTCGTGCGACAGTTCGGCTGAGGCACTTATTATGTGGCCAATACGCTCGAAATCCGCAGTCAGTGTATCGGGGACGAGAGCAGCGCAGAGACCCGCTCCGACCAGTTCCATCATGCAGACTGCGGAATCCGTCTGACAAACGACGCGCGGGCTTTGTCCGTCGCCGAGCGCCTGTTCAAAACGGCTGCGCACGACATCCGGCGCGGGTGTCAGGACGAACGGCGCATGGCGGATGGACTCGATTCCTCCGTCCAGCAGGCCGCGATGCGCCACAAAGCTGAAACTCTCACGCGCGATGGTCTTCTGTCGAGAAGACCACACACCATCCTCGCGAAAGGCGATGGCCACGTCGGCTTGTCCGTGTTCGATCAAGTCGAACAAGGTAGAGTTGCGTGCTTCCGAAATGCGCAGACGCACGCGGGGCCATCGCGCCCGGAACCGCGCAGCAATTCGCGGCCCCCAGGACGAAGCCAGCATGGACGAAACGGCGAGCGTGACCGCCCCAATGGGCGGTCCGTCCTCGCCCGCGACGGCGGATGAGGCCTTTTGCATGCGACCGAGCACCTCAATGGCGCTGCCGTAGAGCTTCCGACCCGCATCAGTCATCGTTACTCCGCGCCCATTGCGCTCGAAGAGAACGCAATCGAGATCGTCCTCAAGCTGGCGCACGAAACGGCTTAGGGCGGGTTGCGCAACTCCGAGCGCTAGCGCAGCGCGCGAGATGCTGCCGGCTTCGGCAATTTTCACAAAATAAGTAAACCTCGAAAGTTCCACTCCAACTCCGTCATACAGTAAGGCCCGCCATCCAGCCGTCGCGCACCGCACCGAGGAAATCCCCCGGCTTCGAGGCGTCGCCTACAAGAGTGAACGGAACGTCCATGTCCGTCAAAGTTACCGCGAGATCACGTACCGGCGCAGGGCCGATTGCGGCGACCAGAAAGGGATCCCGCGGAATGTCCACGGCGCCGTCGCGTGTTTTGAGGCGAATACTCGACGCCTCTACCCGCTCGACCGTTGCGCCCAGTTGCAGGCGAAGCCCGGCGGCTCGCAGCCTCAACATGATGTCCGTGCGGTTGTTTCGCGCCATAGCGGGCGCTATGGCGGCTCCCATTTCCACGATTGTGATGCGGCATCCCTTGGTGATCAGCAGGTCTGCTGTCTCGATGCCCACCATGCCACCGCCAATGATCGTCACATATGCGCCAGCAGGAACTTTGTCGGGCGATGCCAGCACCTCCCAGGCGCCAAGCGTCGGGACGGTCAGTTCGCCGACAGCATCGGGCAAAGGGAACGCGCGTTGCATCGACCCGGTCGCCAGAATCACATGATCCGGCTGGTAGGCTGCTATCGCCTCCGCCGTCGCCAGCGTCGACATACGCAGCCTCACGCCGAGTTGAGGCAGCATGTCAAAACGGTGGTTCCAAAGCGGCAGCAATTCCATCTTGTCAGGCGCCGCAAGCGCCAGCGGGATTTGACCGCCCGGTTTATCTGCCTTTTCCCAGATTTCGACTTCATGCCCGCGCGCTGCTAGAAACCGCGCGGCCTCCACTCCGGCTACTCCTGCGCCCACGACCAGAACGCGCTTACTCCCGTTGTCCGCTTTGGGCAGCGTAAGCCACGGCTCTGAATGAAGCGGATCCTCGAACTCTGTCCCGAGCATTGGATTCTGTACGCAGTTGACATCGAGTTCCAAAGTGAGGCGCTCAAAACACACATTGCACGCGATGCACGCACGCACGGGCGACGCCATTTTGCCGAGCGCCTTGCTGGGCCAATAGGGATCCGCAAATAGTGCGCGGCCGAGGGAGATGAAATCTGCAGAACCATTACGCAGCACGGTTTCAGCGTCGACAGGATCGACGATACGTCCTGCCATGATGGTCGGGATCGACACAGCTTGCTTGATGGGCCGCGCATGTTCTTCGAGGCAACGGCGCGGCATGGATGGCGGCTGGATGCAGAAGCGGGAAAGCTCCGGACTTTCATTCGTTCCCCCCGACAGATCGAGCGCTGCCACTCCTTCACGCTCGAGGATCTGTGCCAATGCCACCATGTCCTCGACCGGATAGCCGCCCTCGACATATTCGGTCGCGCTGATGCGCACGAGCAACAGAAAATCCGGCATCGCATCCTTGATGCGCTGCACAGTCTCGACAAGCATCCGGGCCCGGTTCTCGACGCTCCCGCCATACTGATCTGTGCGGCGATTGATGCGGGGCGTAAAGAACTGGTGGAACAGGTAGCCATTTGCGCCGTGCAGCTCCACGCCGTCGTAGCCGGCTTTTTTCATGCGCTTCGCGGCGGCCAGAAAATCCTTCTGGATAGAGATCATCTCGGGGACTGCGAGTTCGCGCACCAAATCGCCAGTGTTTGGATTGCGCCATGACGAAGGCCCGACCGGCTCCATGTTCAGAACGTCGCGGCGCAGCAACCCGCCTCGGTGGCTGATCTGGCCAAACACCGTACAGTCGTGCTCCTTCACTGCCTCGACGAGCGCAGCGAGTCCTGGAATGTATCGGTCATGGAAAACGCAGAGCGAATTGCGATGATTGCGCGCACCTTCTGTGACGACCATCGCCTCGGTCATCACCATGGCGACGCCTCCCTTGGCGCGCTCCACATAATATTGCTTGTCGCGATCCGTACAGAAGCCGTCGGTCGTGCCGAAATTGGTGCCCATGGGCGCAAGCAGCAAACGGTTCTTCAACCGCAGCCCGCCGATGGCGCCCGGACGCGCGATCAAGTCAAACGTTGCTTCATGTCGCGCGTCCATCGACTTCAAGCTTCGGTCGGACGCAGCAGAGGGCCGATGGCCGCCACGTCGTCGAGGGTGCGCAGCGCCGCAATGCGCTCATATGCGGCATTCACGCCGGTCGCACCCAGCACTGGCGAGGCGAGCGTGACGAATTTCGCCCGCAATTCTTCCACGCTCACTGGGTTTTCCGGATCGCCCTTCGGCCATTCAACCCGTGATTTCACGCGGCGGCCATCCTTGAGGGCGATCTCGACTTCGCACGGATACCGAGAAGGCCAGAGGCGTTCTGCTTCAGGATCAATCTCCCAGCGCACCTTGCGGGCCATGGCCAGAACGTCAGGATTGCGAATGCCTTCCTCGCTGTATTCCTCCACGAAGGCGCGGCGGCGCACGATGCTGGTCGCAACTGCGAACGGCGCACTGAACTGCGCATCAACCACGGATGTCGGGTTCAACTTGCGTTCACGCGGTTCGGTCAGCGCGCGCGTCAGCGGATATGCCGCCATGCGGATCACAGCTTCTTCGACATCGCCAGGCTGCACATTTTCCCGCATGACAGTTTCGAGCGTTGCATCCACAATTGGGCCGGCGAAGCGGCAGCAGGCGTGGACCTTGATGCTGTTCTCGACGAGCGACCAGCGTTGGCCCAGATCGTTCACCAACAGGCCAACGTCGAATTCGTTGTTATACGCGAAGGCTTGAAGCCAGCCCTCGGGGCTCAGAAGGCTCTCGCTCGGACCGCGGAAATCCTTCGCAGCGAGGCTCGCTGCTATAATACCCGCCATGGAAGCGTGCCCAGCGTGGAAGCGTTTGCTCCAGGCGCCGTTCGACCGGAAGGTGAGAAGCCCAGCAGATTGGCTGGCCCCAAGACCGATGGCGCTCACCATCTGGTCCACATTGAGCTTGAGAATACGGCCGGCAGCAATCGCCGCGCCGATGGACCCGCAGGTGCCCGTCGGGTGGAAGCCGCGATTATAGGACTTGCCGAGATGCGCTTCACCGAGGCGGATCATGATTTCGTAGCCGACCGCTATGGCCTCGATAAATTCACGTCCCGTCACGCCGCCGCGCTCTTCAGCCAGCGCAAAAGCGGGCGGAATGACTGCGATGCCGGGATGCTGGGTTCCGGTACGATGATCGTCATCGAGTTCCAGAGCATGTCCGGCTGTGCCGTTGATCAACGCCGCGAACGGCGCGGAGGTCGTGCGGGGGTCGCCCACGATGGTGGACGAACCCTGTTGGGGCCCCCAGAGGGTAGAAACGTCAGTGATAATTTTCGAAGAGGCCTTGCGCGAGCCGCCCACAACAACGCCGAAATGATCGACCGCGAAGGTGACGAGGGACTCGACGACGTTGTCTGGAAGTGTGTCGTAGGTCCGGCTGACGGACCATTCTGCAATGTGGCGCGTGAGATTTTCCATTATGTCCTCGGATTTTCAGGAGATGCGAAGAGCGGCCGCGAGCGGCGCTATGTCAGGTAGATTTTCGAGATCGGAGACGAGCGAAACAATCTGGTCGATCTGTGTGGGAGAAGCCACGCGGGCCGCAAGCGCGCGGAACTTCTGTTCGCCTTCGCTCCAGTCGGCCGGATCGCGTGGATTCCCGTGAGAGATAGCGCGCGCGCCCTTCAGCACCGTGCCATTGCGCAATCGTACGACGGCTTCCGAATAGCGCTCATGCCCGGGAGTCTTGTCGAGGGTTTCGTCGGCGGTGATTGTAATGCGCTTAGCCAATGCGATGGCATTCGGCGCGACGATTTTTTCTGGCGTAAACTGTTCGACGAAAAGCCTGCGTTCGATGATGAGCGCCGCGAGGCAATATTGCATGCTCATCTGGGCGGCCATTACGGAAGTCGGCTCGTAGTCCCAGCCCGAATGAAGCTTTTGATAGGCGGTCGTGCGGATGTCGATCCGCTCCACTTCCGAAGCCTCGAAAACATGCTCACGGAGAATGTCGTTCATGGCGTCGAGAACGGACTGGTTGGTGCCGACGCAAGGGTAGAATTTTATCCCTATGTTACCGGCCTCAAAACGCTCGCCGAGTCCCGCCGTCAGAAGATCGGGCTTCGACTCGTCCGATACAGCGTCGAAATAGCCACCGTATTCCGCGTCGAAAATATCATGAACCCCCGTGAAGCCGGCAGACGCTAATTCCGCGCCGACGAGTCCTGCCCAAGTGGCGTGGCCGACATAGAGCCGCTTTACCATTGCGCCGAACTGCGCTGCCATCAAGCCGGCCGGCATTGTGCCCGCGGTGCCGAGCGCATGTTGAACCCGGTGCGCATCGAGTCCCATCAGTTTGGCGGCGGCTGCGGCGGCTCCGAAGGAACCCGCTGTACCGGTAGGATGCCAGCCGCGATTGAAGGATGAAACGCCCTGGCTCATGCCAACGCGGCCCTGAATCTCATAGCCTGCGGCAAGCGCTGCGAGCATGTCCCGCCCCGAGATCGCGCGGCCGGTTTGGCTAAGGCCAAGCGGAATGGGCGTCATGACCGCGCCCGGATGTGAGCGGGAAGGCGGATGCAGATCGTCAAGTTCAAAGCCGTGCGCCATCGTGGCGTTGGCCATAGCCACATAATGTAGAGAGCCGGTCCCGGCGCCCTTACCCCATAGCGCAGCTGGTCCCGTCTGGGAGGCCGCGAAGCGCCCGATGATCTCGCCCCATGGCGTCGTCGAACCGAAGAGCCCACTGCCGATAGTGTCGAGTACCGACATTTTGATCGCGAGCACTACTTTCTCGGGCAACGCGGCAAATTCGAGGTCAGCCACATAGGTGGCCAGCGCGCGCGTTCGGTCGTCGCTCGGGGTTGTGGAATGTGCCATTCGGCGTTCGCCCTCAAATGCCGTTTGTGGAAGTCCCGGCCGTATCGTCGCGGCAGGGTTGAGGCGCATCATGCAGACGCGGACGGCCGCGCTGTATGGCTGCCTTTTGTCTATCAGCTATGCCGTCTGCCTCCGGCAACGCGCCCATGTCGAGTGCTGTGCAAAGGTTTTCCAACACCGGCAGGAACAAGCGCGCCACGCGCGAAATTGGCCGACGCACCGGAGTGCCCAACATCAGAACGCGCGTCAGGCTACCGCCACTCACAGGAACCGCCTTAAGGCCGCGCGCTGTCCAATCCGCCGGCAGCGCCGCGCGCGGTAGCAACCCAACCCCACCCCCGGCGCCCAGAACCCCAAGCAACGTGGGCAGCGAATCCACTTCGAGCATGATCTTCAACTCGCGCCGCGCGGCGCTCGCTAGCCGTTCGATAGCCATACGGTGTCCGTGCGGCTGGCCGGGCAGCACGAGAGGGAGGTCGAATACCGCCTCAATGGAAACCTGTCCGGCACAATCCGGCACCAGATCTGCTGCGCCAACAAGCAGCAATTCCTCGGTCGCGACTGGATGCGCGAACGGAAGCCTTCGGCCGTCGCCCCCGTAAAACAGGCCGATGTCGATAGAGCCCGCTTCGAGCCAGTCGCGCACGTCGGAACTGTAACCTTCCAGGAAGGAAACCTGCACATCCGGGTGTTCCTGCAAGGCGAAGCGCATAAGGCCGGCCGCCAGCACGCGCGCCGCGATGGGCGGCAAGCCGATGCGCAGCGTGCCAGCCACTGCCTTACCGTAGCGGCGCATGTCGCCCCGGACTGCATTGGCGCGGCGAATGATCTCGCGCGCATCTGGCAGAAACCGTTGGCCCGCCGGGGTCAGCGAAAGGCCGCGCCGCGAACGCTCCATCAAGGCAACTCCCAGATGGATCTCGAGTTTGCGAAGATTATTGCTGACCGCAGCCTGTCCGGCACCAATACGTGCGGCTGCGCCCGCAATGCTTCCCGCATCGGCCGCCTCAACAAAGCACACGAGTTGAACCAGATCGTTGGAAGGCGACATCACGCTTCTCCTGACGACATTAGACGCCGGAAAGCGGTATATGTCCTATAACAAGGGGCTCGGAGATGATTGGATTTTGAGCGTTCAGCCTTGGTATTTCTTTCCTGCTTCCAGAATGCCCGACGTGCCGATAACCCCGTTCAGGCCATCGAAATCGAACATGCGGTCTGCGAGCGCCACAGAAGAGCCATCCTGTTTCAGCGTGGCATAAAAATCCCGCGCCGCCTTGGCCACCATACGCACCACCCCTGCCGGGAAGATCGCAATGCCGAAGCCCAGATTATCGAGTTCATGTGTGGAGAGCAGCGGCGTCTTACCGCCCTCCACCATATTGGCCAGCATTGGCTTTCCGGTCCCGGCGCCCGCCCCGATGGCGGCCATCTGATCAAGGTCGCGCGGCGCCTCGACGAACAGAACGTCAGCACCCGCTTCGGCATAAAGCCGCGCCCGGTCGAGCGCCTTTTCGAAACCTTCGACCGCAATGGCGTCCGTGCGCGCCACGATCAGCATCTGGTCGGAACGCCTCGCATCTAGAGCCGCCTTGATCTTGCCGACCATTTCGGCGGCCGGCACCAGTGTCTTGTCGGCAAGATGACCGCAGCGTTTTGGAAAAGTCTGATCCTCGATCTGGATTGCGCTGGCGCCTGCCCGCTCATAATCGCGTACGGTGCGCTGCATGTTGAGCGCATTGCCGAAGCCGGTGTCGCCGTCAACAATGAGCGGCAGATCCACCACATCGCGAATAAGCGCCACAGTATCCACCACTTCACTGGCGGTGACGAGGCCGATGTCTGGTCGTCCGAGCCGCGTATAGGCGATGCCCGCGCCAGACACATAGAGCGCCTCGAAGCCGACCTGTGCGGCTATCTTTGCGGAAAGTGGATCGTAAACTCCCGGTGCCAAAATGATAGGCTTGCGGCCAAGGCGTTGCTTAAGGCTCATACGACAAGTTCTCCTTGCTATGCCGTTACCCGCGCAGAACCGGCGTCTGAGCCCAGGGCCGTGCGATCCTGTCTTTGGCTTGAAATGCCTCGATTGCATCGCGATGGGACAGGGTCATGTCGACGTCGCTCCAGCCGTTCAGCAGGCGTTGCTTGCGGTCGGGGCGAATGTCAAACGCAACCGTTAGCAGCGTCGTCCGGATAGTCTGACTTTCGAGATCGACATCCACGTTGCTTCCTTCGCGCACATCCTTATCGCTCATAAGCGCGGCCAGATCCGCATCCGTCACTACGGCTGCGAGCAAACCGTTCTTGGCGGCGTTGGAGGCGAAAATGTCGCCGAAACGTGGAGCGATCACGCAGCGGATGCCGCTGTCCGCCAGCACATAAACTGCGGCCTCACGCGACGAGCCGCAGCCGAAATTGGAACCGGCGATCAAAACGCCTGAATCAGCGTAGCGTGGATCGTTGAGCGCAAATGCGGCATCAAGCGCGCCCGATGAATCTCGCCGCAAATCATGCAGCAGAAAGCGCCCGTATCCCTGATCCCGAGGTGTCTGCATGAAACGCGCCGGGATCAACTGATCCGTGTCCACATTCGGCAGGCCGAGTGGGCAGGCCGGCGCCGATATAGAGCGGAACTGCTTCATCGGCCCTCGCTCGGATCACGTGGGTCCGTCAGCCGTCCGGTCAAGGCCGAAGCCGCAGCCACGGCGGGCGAGACCAGATGTGTGCGGCTGCCTTTCCCCTGCCGACCACGGAAATTGCGGTTGGTTGTCGAAGCGCAACGTTCGCCCTCGCGCAGCAGATCGCCGTTCATGCCGACGCATAGCGAACAGCCCGCGCCTACCCATTCGAGGCCCGCTTCCAGAAACACGCGATCCAGTCCCTCAGCCTCGGCCTGTCTGCGCACCTGCATGGAGCCCGGCGAAACGATGCCAGAAACTTTGGCGCGGCGTCCACGAAGCACTGTGGCGGCCGCCCGCAAATCCTCGATGCGTCCGTTGGTGCAGGAGCCAATGAACACGCAGTCGATCTCCAGATCCGTCATGCGGTCGCCAGGTTCGAGTCCCATGTAAGCCAGAGCTTCACGGGCAGCGGCGGCCCGCAACTCATCCTTCATTTTTGCAGGATCTGGTGCACATCCCGAGAGCGGAACTACATGTTCGGGACTGACGCCCCATGTAACGCATGGCTCGACCTCGCGCGCATCCAGGCACACCACCTGATCGAAGTCTGCTCCCGGATCGCTTGCGAGAGAGCGCCAACTTTCTACCGCTTTGGAGAACTCATCGCCGGACGGAACGCCTGGCCGCCCTTCCAGCCAGGCAAAAAGTCGGTCGTCTGGCCCCACAATGCCAAGCCGCGAACCCATTTCAATCGACATGTTGCAAAGAGTCATGCGGCCCTCAATCGAGAGCGAGCGCACCGCGTCCCCTGCATATTCGATGGCATAGCCGACCGCGAAGTCCGCGCCAAGACGACCAACCAGATGGACCGCAAGATCCTTTGCGGTGACGCCGTCCTGCAGCACCCCGTCGATCCTGATGAGCATCCGGAGCGGACGCGACTGCCAGATCGTTTGCGTTTGCAGCACATGGGCGACTTCCGACGCACCAATTCCGAACGCGAACGAGCCCAAAGCTCCATTTGTGGATGTGTGGCTGTCGCCACAGACGATCACCAGACCCGGCAGCGTGAGGCCCAGTTCCGGCGCGACCACATGCGCGATGCCCTGTCGCTCATCGCCTGCGCCGAAATTGCAAATGCCGTGCGCGGCGGTGTTCTTCTTCAGAAGATCGACCATCCGGACCCCGTCGCGACCGGACGCTTCGCGGGTCGGTATATAGTGATCCGCGAAACCGAAGGTCAGGTCGGGTCGCGCGGCCTGCGCTCCTGTATGCGCCAGTTGGGCAAAAGCATGGTGAGAGCCCTCATGCACATAGTGCCGATCCACCCATAGCAGGCTTTCGTCGTCCTCAACGACGATGGCGTGGGCTTCCCAGATCTTGTCCACAATGGTGCGCGGTGAACTATTCGTCGTCATGGAGCGCGATCAAGTATTGGGATCCGATGAACGACTGCCGCATTGCTGGCGCAATTTTCTTGTGCTCAATCTGAGAACCCGGGCGTGACTTTCGCCACCGCGACCGGACACCCTCAAAAGCATCGTTAGTAAGGATGTGGACATAGATGTCGATGATGCTTTCGCTCATAGAAGAAACATTCCAGCCATCATCAGCTTGATAGCTTTCTCGATGGGCGCTTGTGCCGATGGCGGCTCATACGGGCGCATCTTGAAGGCGGCGCGACGTCCCGTCATATAAAAAGTCATCTCTCGTCGATCAGTTTATTTGACGGCCCCATTGGGAGCGGGCCCATAAAGCAATCGGGATGATCAGCGAATTTTCGTTCACTGTCTCTTCAAGGAGCCAACGTTGAATCGAGACATGTGCCGGCTGGAGGAGCTGCAATTTTCGCAAGATGACAGCCAAGTGCCATCACCGGGTGCCTATTTCCAGCGACTGAACTGGACGGAAGTTGCGATTGCGCGGCATAGCACGAACCCTTCCCAAAAAAATATCGAACCCAGCGCGTACCGGTACAAAGATGTCGCTCGGCGGTGCCAGCCTTCAACGCGGATCTGTTCGGCGCAAGGGCTGAAAACAGGAGTTGAGGCTATTCAACACTTATAGCAACAAATCTAAACGTAACAAAAATATTCTTTTAAACAGGGCTCCCATTTATCCTCGCCCAAAAACGCCATCGGACAAAACGCTTCATACTCCGCGCTACTGGTCTTGATGTCACCGGCCGCCTATAGTCAGTCGGGCCCCACCCTCGACAGGGACTTAAATGGCTGACGTGCAGTTTATCGACACAACAATCCGCGACGGACACCAGAGTCTATGGGCCGGGAACATGCGGATCGGGATGTTGCGGCCCATTCTGGACAATCTCGATTCTGCGGGCTTTGACGCCGTCGAGATCATGGCGGCCGCGCACATCAAGAAAAGTGTACGCGATCTCCGGGAAGATCCCTGGTTGATGCTTCGCACCGTAGCTACCGGCGTCCACCGGACGCCTTTGCGCCTGATCGTGGGGGGCGTAAACACGTTCGGGTTTGACAATCCGGCCATGTATCAACTCTTTCTCGATACGATTGCGAAATGCGGCATTCGGCAGGCTCGCATTTCCGAATCGTGGAATTATCTGCCCGTCTGGAAGACGCGATTGGCGGCTGCTCAAAGGGCTGGCTTCGATTGCATCATCAACGTCATCTACTCTATTTCCCCACGCCATACGGATGCCTATTACGCGGAGCGTATCAGGCAGGCAGCTTCGCTGAAGCCATGGCGGATCTGCTTCAAGGATCCTGGCGGCCTGCTGACGCCCGAGCGCACGCGCCAGCTTGTGCCTGTTTTTCTGCAAAACGCCGGCGATATCCCGGTTGAATTCCATACCCATTGCACCACGGGCTTGGGCCCTATCTGCGCACTGGAAGCCGTCAAGCAAGGCCTTACGCTGATTAACACCGCCCTGCCCCCGTTGGCTGATGGATCGTCCTTGCCATCACTCTTCAATGTAGCGGCCAATCTGCGAGCTCTCGGTCACAGTCCCCTGATTGACGAATCAAGATTGAGGCCTGTTTCGGAACACTTTCTTGCCGTCGCCAAAGAAGACGGTCTGCCGGTCGGGAAGCCTTCGCCTTTTGATGAAGCACAATATCTGCACCAGGTTCCCGGCGGGATGATTTCCAATCTGGCGCATCAATTGCGGCAGGTCGGAAAGGAGGGAAAGATTCCGGAGACCTTGCGGGAAACCATTCAGGTTCGTGCTGAACTTGGCTTTCCGATCATGGTAACACCGTTGTCGCAATTCGTCGGCAGCCAAGCTGCCATCAACATGATTGTTGGCGAACGCTACAAGCAAGTGACAGATCAAATAATACTCTATGCGCTTGGCCGGTTCGGGGAGGAAGCGACAGATGCGATGGACCAAAATGTCCGGGACAAAATTCTCGACCGTCCTCGCGCGAAAGTCCTGGCTGCGCAGGAGCTGCCCAACCAAAGTCTTTCGGAAATGCGCAGAGAGCTCAATGCTGAAGGCCTGAGCGACGAAGACTTTCTGCTGCGCTGGCTTTTGACTACGGAAGACATTGCAAACATGCGTGCGGCTGGGCCGCCGCGCATTTACAGCACGCAGGGACATCATGTTGTTTCACTCGCCCGACGCCTTGCAAGCTCCACCAGCGCATCAATCGATATTGTAACTCCTTCCGCCAGACTTTCCCTGCGCCGCAGCCGGTAGATTACAGATGACGCTCCGTATCAAGGTCGCCGGCAAGGATGTGCGCTGGCAGACACTGCCAGAAATGCTTGAAGGCGTCGCAGCCTCAACCTCAGACGAAAAAGGCATCGAGATCGACGGTCGCTTCGTCAGCTATCGTGACCTGCACGTCCTCGCGCAACGTATGGCGGCAAATCTCGTTGCGCTCGGAATCAAGCCGGGCGACATCATCTGCAGCCTCATGCGCAGCAGGGTCGAGGCGCTTGCTACATGGTTTGGCGCAGTAATGGCGGGCGCGATCTGGACGCCTGTTAACACTGGTCTTGTCGGCCAGGATCTTGCGCACATTTTTCATAGTTCCAGTCCGGCGGTGCTTGTAGTCGATCAGGATCATCTGGCGCGCCTCGCCGAGGCCGGCATCTCGCGCCTTCCAGAGCATCGCTACATTGTGGGAGCGGAACAACCGATTCCAGACTATGCTGATTTTGAATTTTTGATCGCTGACGGTCCGTCTCCGCCATCGGTAGTGGTAGGGCCCAGCGATCCAGCTGTCATCATCTATACCGGCGGCACAACCGGAATGCCAAAAGGCGTTGTGCTTCCACATTTCGCCATGATCGGCGGCGCAATGCGCTATGGTGAGGCCTTTGGGGCAAGTCCGGAAGATCGACACTTCGGTGTGTCGCCCCTGTTTCATGCCGGTGGGCTGACGATTTCGGTGCTCGGCCCCATGCATGCTGGTATGTCGTCCACAATCGACAGCACCTTCAGTCTCGGCAATTACTGGCGGCGCGTGCGCGAGAGCCGCGCTACCATCATCAACCCGATCGGCGTTATCCTCACGCTGCTCTGCAGGCAGGAACCCTCTGAGCTTGATCGCCGTCACCTGGTGCGAATTTGCATCGGCGTTACAGGGCAATTGCCGCAGGATATTCCAGCAGAGTTCTCAAAGCGATTTGGCATTGAAATCGTCAACATCTATTCGCTCAGTGAAGCTAGTGGGGCGATGATCATCTACAACGAACGCAATTCTCGGCAGCCAGAATCCAACGGGCGTAGCAATTATTGGGCAGATGTTGCGGTGGTGAATGCGTTTGATCAACCGCTTCAGGCTGAAGAGATCGGCGAAATTGTCTTGCGCCCCAAAGTGCCCTTCAGCTTCATGTTGCGTTATCACAACAATTCGGAAGGCACCCTAAGTGTGCTGCGAAATCTCTGGCTGCATACGGGAGATCTCGGCTACCTGGACCAGGATGGCTATCTTTTCTTTCTCGGGCGTGAAGCGCACTGGTTGCGCCGACGTGGCGAAAATATTTCTGCTTACGAAATCGAGAGCATCATCAGCCAATATCCCGGCATTTCCGAACTTGCCATCGTGGGCGTTCCGGCTGAAATCGGCGAAGAAGAAGTGAAGCTGTTCGTCGTGCCCGAGGCAGGAAGCAAGATAGACCCTGTTGACATCACATATTGGTGCGCCGACCGAATGGCGGGCTTCAAGGTCCCTCGTTTCATCGAGTTTGTTTCCGAGCTTCCGCGCTCAACCGCCAAACGCGAGGTCGAACGCCATACGCTGCGAGCAATGCCGAATGTTTCAGCATGGGATCGCGAAAAGATTTTCGGAAGGAAACTTCCGGCGCGGGAGCAGCGCTGAACCACTCCCGCGTCGCATATCCTACTTTGCGTATTCCTTCACTTCCGGCCGGCCGAGTTCACGCAATGCCTGATTGAGGTATGAAAAGTCGAACACTTGCCCGAGTGGTGGGACTTCTGCGTCGGTCATGTAGCCACGCTCCTTGAGGATATCCACGTTTGCGCGCACGGCTGATTCAGGCGCATAGCCATTAAACGAAAGTCGCTTGTCTTTCACGTAGAAGTCGTACGTCTTCTGCGCCATAGGCTGATCCATTTTGCCTTGCCCGCCGCCGGGCTCGATGTGTTCAGCGAAGAAGGCTACCACTGCCTTCTCGTTGGCCGGATCCTTGAGCCATTCGCCGGTCTCGATAAGGGATTTCAAAAAGCGTATGAATTGCGGACGATTTTTGTCCGCCCATTGGCGGCTGACCACATGGGTTCCGGTGACATATTGAGGCACATATGTGACTACATCCGCAAGTGGCGGAAATCCGCGCTTTTCAAGTTCATAGGTAAAGGGCGGAAAGTAAGGGATCGCATCTATCTTGTTTGCAAGCAAAGCAGCCATTGTGGCGGGCCCGGCGCCCACAGTCACATATTGATAATCGCGATCGGGGAGAAGACTGGCGCCACGCTTGAGCGACATTTCGATTGCTTCCGCACCCGCTGACTGTATTCCCGGAATGCCGATGTTCTTGCCTTTCAGGTCGGACAGCTTCTTGTACTGCGGCGCAGCCACGACCTGATATACGGGCAACTCGGAACCGAAAGCGAAGACAAACATGTTCTTCGCGCCCTTGTTCCAGGCATTCAACACGGTCGAGATACCGCTGCATTCGCCGATGTCAACCTGATTGCCGGAGATGTTGACCGGCACTTGAGGTATCGGCATTGCTACGTCTTCATAGGTCAGATCGTATTTCTTCGCGTAGGGCAAAGCAGGGTGACGCGCCATCCTGATTCCCATGCAAAATGCCGTGATCGCAGGCGACGGCACGGAGACCTTTATCTTTTCCTGGGCCAGCGACGCCGATGTGGACGACAACCCAGCCAGGCACGCAACCGTCGCAAAAAGATTTCTCTTAACGATAATCATCATGATGTCATCCTCCGATTGCTCGCTTTTGGCGCTATCTATTCGACTGTTTTGAACAAAGGCAGCGTCATGCCGGTCTCGACGACATCCTCGTAGGCTACCTCAACCGGCATGCCGACCCGCAGATTGTCAGGTCTGTTGCCGACGAGCCTCGTCGGAAAAATTGGACCTTCGTCGAGTTCGACCAAGACAAGGGTGTAGGGCAGATCCCATTTGATCGCGGGATTCTTGACACGATGGACGACCTCCCATGCGAAGATCTTGCCGCGTCCGCTCGTCAACGACCATTCCATTTCGTCAAAGCCATTGTCCTCGTGTTTCGGACAAAGAGTCATCGGCCAGTAATGGGTTCCGCAACGTGTGCAGCGGTTCAATCTGAACTCGTGCTTCTTCAGCGCATCCCAAAATGGAACGATATCATTGTCCAGCATGTCTGGGACAACGGTCTCCTGCCATCTCGAACTCATTTTTTCACCTTCCCAGAATTGCGCAGCCGTGGGTCGAGCACATGCCTGGAATTAGCATCTCCCCGCCATGGCCGGTCACCAATGCAATTTCCGCATTCTTCACCTGACGCTCTCCACAGTCACCGCGCAGTTGTTGGACGGCTTCTGCCAAACCGGTGTAGTCGAAGAGATAATAGCTCGACAGAAGACCGCCGCCCGTGTTCACCGGAATGCAGCCGCCCGGAGCGATATTGCCTTCAGCAGCGAAGGGACCGCCGTGTCCCTTCGGACACCAACCGTAGTCTTCCAGCTGGAAAATGACTTCGGCCGTGAAGCAGTCATATAGCTGCGCCATATCAATATCGGCCAGTCCAATGCCTGCCTGACGGAAGGCGGCATCCTTTGCCGGCCCTACATCAAGCTGCGTGTAATTCGTCTTATCCCACCAGTGCTTGCGCGCGTGATCGCCAAAGCCGAGCCCCATCACATAAACGGGTGGATGCTTCAATTCCCTGGCCCGGTCGGCCGTCGTCAAGACGATCGCAACAGCGGCGTCGCTGTCGAGGCAACAATCAAGCAAATGATATGGCTCAACAATAAGTGGCGAGTTTTGATGATCTTCTATTGTAATCGGTCGTCCATACATTTGTGCTTCTGGATTGAGGCACGCCCACTCGCGACACGAGACAGCAACTGCGCCGAAGTGTTCGCTTGTGGTGCCGTACTCGTGCATATGTCGCGATGCAAAGAATGCATGCAACCCGCCTGCCGTCGCTGCGCCGCTGAACCCCAGCATTTCATTTCCGAGCGAATAATTGCCACGCCCGGCGCGTCCTCGCCCTGCCGGCTTAGCCTGCAGTTTTCCGTGCGAGTCGCTCCATGAGGCATCACCGCAGGCGATAACCACGTAGTTCGCCGAACCTGTATCAAGAGCGCGCATTGCTGCGTTAAGTGCGATAAGCGCGCCCGTGCCGCCACGCGACATCGACCAATAGAATTTCGCCGGAAGGCCGAGCACGCGCGAATAAGAATCCACCCATCCGCCGCCGCCCGGCATTGAGCCGCCTATGCCCTGGGCGTTGATCGCGCCGTCAATGTCGCGCTTATTCAGTCCAGCATCCTTGATCGCGAGTCTGGCGGCCTCCGCTTGAAGCGTGCGCGAACTCTGCGCGAAACCGCGGCCCGCATGGACACCCAGTCCCACGATCGCAAACTGTCTTGCGGAAGATGCCATTGCCCCGTGCTTCCTTTTGAATCGCGGTAAGTGATAGGCTCCGCCGTAACCGAACCTCAGGAGACAAGGCGATTTAAAAAAGCCCTACCCCGCGAAGCCCTCCCTGCTTTTTACAAGCGTAGATTGACGCAATTCACTGGTCAAGGAATGGCTTTAAATCCATTGCCAATGTATCAGGTTAGGTGGAGCGAGATTCGCACTGAGTTCTATCGCCAGACTAAACATGATACCAGGAAACGACCTTTTTCACTTTTTGTCGACGCAATAAAGTAGCTAAATCTACCATTCGCCCTTCGCGAAGACGCCGCGCTGAAGCCAGAATGTCAGTGCTTGCTTCTAGTCTGCGAGCAATTCCCCAACATCTTCGCCGCAATAGCTCCGTTGCCGTTGTTCGCTATCCGATAGCGGCCTGTCGGTTATTTTGTATCGAGGCACTCGAACACGTTCGGGCCGCGTGCTAAGCTATTCGTCATCCCCGAATTCCCTTACGCTTCGGGCAAATCACACACAATAGAAAGACGGCGACCGCATCGCTGCGATACGCTTTGAGGAAAGGTTTGGCTGAGCAGAGCTCGCACTCTAAGTGAGGAAATCTACGTCACGTGCGCCTGTTGACAAAAACGATAGCATTTCCGATTGTCAGCATAGTTTCGCACAATGGCGCCGGATCGAGCGCCTGGTATCGATGCAGGGGAGGCTGGGCTTGTCCAAGGCCCTAAAGAATCAATTTGCCATCGTTGGCTTGGGCCTCCTTGCCGGTCGCTACCCGCAATACGGTCAGCGTGCATTACAGGCAGAGGCCGCACGTCTGGCGATCGAAGATGCAGGTCTGAAAACTTCGCAGGTGAATGGCGCTGTAGATCTGATGCTCGCGCCGGGTTCCGGCACCGTGCCGGTGGAGACGGACGGCTTTCCCCGGATTCTCGGCCTTCCCTGCCGTATGTTCTTTCAGATCGGCCGCGGTGGAACCGCAGGCATAATGGGGATTATGGCGGCGACCAAATTCCTCGAAGTCGGGATGGCTGATTACGTTGTACTGTCCTATGGTGCCAAGGATTGGTCGCGTTCTCGTGGGCCAGAAAAAACCGGCATCCGGTCAATCGAGAAGATCGGCCATTGGGGCAAACCGTTCGGCGATCTCGCCGCAGTGAGCCATCATACGTTTTTCGCCTCGCGACATATGCATGAGTATGGAACTCCGCCTGAAGCTTTCGGAGAGATCGCGGTTGCGCAAAGGGCCTGGGCGAACATGAATCCGGGTGCGCTTTTCCACGGCAAGCCGCTGACCCTGGAAGACTACATGAACTCGCCGACCGTAGTGGATCCGTATCGTCTGCTCGACATGTGCATGGTCAATGATGGCGCGATGGCGTTCGTGCTGACAACAGCCGAGCGCGCGCGCGACTGCGCCAAGCCACCCGTGATGGTTCTTGGCGCTGGCACGGGCGAGGCCATGGGACAACTCTGGTGGGACAAGGCGAACTACACGCAACTGGCAGTTAGTACGGCAAAGGAAATTGCTTTCCGCGAAGCAGACATCACGATCAAGGATGTCGATTTTGCCGGACTTTACGATTGTTTTACCGCCGAAGTTCTCTTCCAGATCGAGGACTATGGCTGGTGCAAGAAGGGCGAAGGCGGTGCGTTCGTCGCCAATGGCGGCATAGGCCCGGGCGGACACGTACCTATCAATACGAGCGGCGGCCTTTTGTCGGGCTATTATCTCGGCGAACTGACTCACATTGCCGAAGCCATTACGCAATTGCGCGGCGAGGCCGGCGACCGACAGATCAAGGACGCGCGCGTCGGCATCGCCAGCGGCCATGGCGGGGAGATACTGGCGCCCGGCATGTGTTCGACGCATGGAACACTGGTTCTCGGCCGCGCTTGAACAAAGATCGTAAAACGTGAACGACCAAAGGGCATCCATGAAGCCGTCGCGTCCCAAACCACACATGACCGAGGAAATGAAGCCTTTCTGGGATGCCGTCTCGGAGAAGCGCTTCAAACTCATGCGCTGCCAGAA
>CANJWR010000071.1 GCA_947478455.1 Beijerinckiaceae bacterium
CCGCCGTTGATGTCGAGCTCGCAATGCGCCACCCGCAATCCGTCCAGCGAGGGCATGAAGGCCTTTTGCCGCGCGCCCAGCGCACTTACATACCATGTTATGGCAGCCGCAGCCGGCGTGACTGTCAGATAGGGAGCGGCCCTCGGGCGGTCTGTCACGGCGAACTCCGGCTAATTTCTTCAACAATGACAGACCCATGAGGCTTCTGTCCATCGGATCGTGCGTGAGTACTTCCCCCGCGTGGCGCTTGCCTGTATGAAGCGCGTTCCTGACTCATCGAATGTCCGCACCTGCCAGACGGGATCGACAAAATGGCCAAAGCCCGCACTCTCTATGACAAGATCTGGGACGACCACGTGGTGGACGTTCAGCCCGACGGCACGACGCTCCTCTACATCGACCGTCATCTGGTCCATGAAGTGACGTCGCCGCAGGCGTTCGAAGGCCTGCGCCTCACGGGCCGCAAGGTCCGCGCCCCCGAGCGCACCCTGCTGGTGGTCGACCACAACATTCCCACCACGGACCGCGACGCCCCGATCGAAGACCCGGAGAGCAAGGCCCAGATCGAATATCTGGCTGACAACGCCAAATATTTCGGCCTTGAATATTACGACGGCAAGGACATCCGCCAGGGCGTCGTGCACATCATCGGGCCGGAGCAGGGCTTCACGCTGCCGGGCGCAACCATCGTGTGCGGCGACAGCCACACCGCGACCCACGGAGCCTTCGGGGCGCTTGCCCACGGCATCGGCACGTCCGAGGTCGAGCACGTGCTCGCCACCCAGACCCTGATCCAGCAGAAGTCGAAGAACATGCGGGTCATTGTCGACGGGAAAATCCCCGACGGCGTCACCGCCAAGGACATCATTCTGGCGATCATCGGCGAACTCGGCACCGCCGGCGGCACCGGACACGTGGTCGAATTCGCCGGCGAGGCCATCACGGCCCTGTCGATGGAAGGCCGCATGACGGTCTGCAACATGACCATCGAGGCAGGCGCCCGCGCGGGCCTGATCGCGCCTGACGAAAAGACCTTCGAATATCTCAAGGGCCGTCCGAAATCCCCGAAGGGCGCAGCGTGGGATCAGGCTGTGGCGTTCTGGTCCACGCTCAAGACCGACGAAGGCGCACATTTCGACCACGAAATCCGCCTCGACGCGGCCAACCTGCCGCCGCTCGTCACCTGGGGCACCAGCCCGGAAGATGTGATTTCGATCAACGGCGTCGTGCCGACTCTCGAAAGCGCCAAGTCCGAGAAGATGAGAGCCAAATTCCAGCGCGCGCTGGATTACATGGGTCTCAAGGGCGGTGAGAAGATGACCGACATCTCCATCGACCGCGTCTTCATCGGCTCCTGCACCAACGGTCGCATCGAGGATCTGCGCGCCGCTGCCAAGATCGCGGAGGGCCGCAAGGTCGCGGCGGGCGTCAACGCCATGGTGGTGCCGGGTTCGGGCCTCGTGAAGGAACAGGCGGAGAAAGAGGGGCTCGACAAGATCTTCCTCGCCGCCGGCTTCGAATGGCGCGAGCCGGGCTGCTCCATGTGTCTGGCCATGAACCCCGACAAGCTCGCCCCAGGCGAGCGTTGCGCCTCGACCTCGAACCGTAACTTCGAAGGTCGTCAGGGCTTCAAGGGCCGCACCCATCTGATGTCCCCCGCCATGGCGGCGGCGGCGGCCGTCACCGGCAAGTTCGTAGACGTCCGGACGCTGAAGTAGAAAACGGGGCGCGGCGCGCGGGAGCAGTCCATGGCGACTTCACCCGACGAAGACCGCGCCCGGCAGGCCAAGGCTGCACTCGACCGCGCAACCCGGGAAAGCACCGGGTTCGCCGATTCGGCGCTGGCGAAAATGTCAGATCATTTTTCGGCGAGCGACGCACAGGGTCAGGACGCAGCCGAAATCTGGGGCCGCCGCATCGGGCGAATTCTGGGTCTGGGATTTCTGATCCTGCTCGTCATCAATCTTTTCACCCACTGGTTTTTCTGATTGGCCTCAATGGAAAAGCCCGCTCTCGCAAATCTTTCATCACCCACTCTGGCCGAAATCGAGGCTTTGGCGGATGCGGCTTTCGCCACTCTGCCCGAGCACTTTCGCGCGCTCTGCGAGGGCGTGATTATCAAGGTTGATGATTTTCCCGACGAGGAAACCCTCGACCAGATGGAATGCGAAACCGAGTTCGATCTGCTCGGCCTGTTTCGCGGACGCGGCCTCGTCCAGCAGGGCGCGGGCCTGCAGACGGGCGAGTTTCCCAGCATGATCTGGCTCTACCGCCGCCCGATCCTCGACTATTGGGCTGCCCACGAGGAAACGCTGGGCGCCGTGGTGACTCACGTGCTGATTCACGAAATCGGCCATCATTTCGGTTTTTCCGACGAGGACATGGAAGAAATCGAACGTCAGGCCGGATAATCGTCTATAGAGGCGCAGAGATTTATTTCGGGCCCTGACCCTTTGCGGATGCAGGGGGAATTGAAATTGTCCCGAATCGCGCTCATCTTGAACTCGTCTGCGGCGTCGCCCGGACACACTGGAGTATGGTGCACTGGCCAAAAAGGTTGCGACCAAGGCGGGCAAGGCCTCGCCTCCCCCGGTCAAGGAACCGGTTGATTCCCAAACCGTCCAGCTTGTGCGGACGATCCTGAACAGCCTCGACGATGCGAAGGCCGAAGACATCGTCGACATCGACCTCAAGGGCAAAACCTCGATTGCGGACATAATGATCGTCGCAACCGGTCGTTCCAACACCCATGTTGGCGCCATCGCGGACCGGATCGCCCGGGACTGCAAGGAAATGGGCCTCGTTCCCAAGATTGAGGGCGTGCCTCATTGCGACTGGGTGCTGGTCGACGCCGGTAACGTCGTGGTCCACATCTTCAGGCCGGAAGTCCGCCAGTTCTACAATCTGGAAAAGATGTGGGCAGGCCCCCGTCCGGCGGATCTGGGCAGCGTGCGGCCTCTTTAGGCCGCGCCCCGCCGCGCCCGCTGTTGCGTTTTCGCTTGCTGGTGGAAGCGCCTCTTCGAAAGAAGCGCCATGACCGATCGTCCCCAACTCGTCCTGCTCTGCGGCCTGATGTGCGATGCGCGCGTCTGGGCCCCGCAACGCGACGCCTTGCGCGACAGGTTCGACGTCCTGCCGGTCAATTTTCTCGGCCTCGGATCCATGGCAGCCATGGCCGAAAAGGCGCTCGCCATGGCTCCGCCAAAGTTTTCGCTCGTCGGTCATTCCATGGGCGGCCGCGTGGCGCTGGAAGTTTTCCGCCGCGCGCCGGAACGCATCGAGCGGTTGGCGCTGCTCGATACCGGCGTCCACCCCTGCGTTGAGACTGAAATCGCCGGCCGCATGAAACTCGTCGAGATTGGCCACACCCGGGGAATGAAGGCTGTCGCCGAAAGCTGGCTGCCCCCCATGGTGGCGCCCGCCCGTCGCGGCGATGCGACCCTGATGGACAATCTCGTCGACATGATCTGCAACACGACGCCGGATGTGTTCGAAGGCCAACAGCGCGCACTGATCGACCGCCCCGACGCAACGCCGCTTCTATCGCAGATACGCGTGCCGACGCTGGTCGCAACTGGCCGTTTCGACGATTTCAGCCCTGTGTCGCAGCATGAAGATATTGCGCGCCAAATCAGCGGCGCGAAGATGGTCGTGTTCGAGGAATCCGGCCATATGTGCACGCTCGAGACGCCCGAGGCTGTGAACGCCACCCTGCTCGGCTGGATGGCCGACTGAGGACTTACTCCGGGCATGACGAAAGCCCGGCTCTGGCGACCGGAACCGCCCCTCAGAACTGCCCTAATGCCGATATGATGACCTGACTGCCATTTCTTATGGCCCAGCGAGCATTCTTCCTTGCTAGGGAGCAGGAAAGGGCAGCTTTTCTGAATTTTTTCGAGGATCGCTTGCATGATGCGGCTCGGGAAACCGGACCTGACATGGGCGCGGCGGCCAGAAGCAACCAGAACAGCGCCGGAGGATAACGGCCGGGGCCGGGCGGCCATTCAGTCGCCATCCCGGAATGCGGAAAAATCGGCAACCGATCCAGAAGGAGCGAGGGACATGAAAATGCGTGACAGGTTCAGACGCCTTGCAGGCATCGCGTTGGCAGCCTCTGCATTCACCGCAATGTCCACCATGGCTGTGAATGCTCAGGATTTCTACCAGGGCAAGCGGCTGACGATCGTGATCGGCAACACTGCCGGCAGCGGATACGACACTTACGGACGACTGGTGTCCCGTTACGTCTCGAAACACCTTGCAGGGCAGCCGGGACAGATCTTTCAGTACCTCCCCGGAGCCGGCAGCCTGAGGGCAGCCGAATTCATGTATGCGCTTGCGCCAAAAGACGGCACACACATCGGGGTGGTGATTCCCGGGGCGCTCGTCGACCCCCTGTTCACCGACAGCCTGCGCCAGCGCTACGACCCGACCAAATTCGAATACATGGGCACAGCCGATAGCGGCGCGCGTCTTTGCTTCAGCCTTGCGGCGTCCCAGGCCAAGACCATGAAGGACGTGCAGTCACGTGAATTCATCGTGGGAGCCACGCAGCCGGGCGCCTACGCTCGCCTGCTGAATTCGCTCGCCAAGACGAAATTCAAGATCGTCACCGGCTATCCGGGCGCCAACGAGATGTTCATGGCGCTGGATCTCGCCGAATCGGACATTATTTGCGGTCTCGACTATAGCGCGGTGAACACGCTACGCCCCGGCTTTCTGACGTCAGGCAAGGCCAACGTCTTCATCCAGATCGGGCTTGAGCCGAAGCCGGCTTTGACCGCCATGGGCGTGCCGTCGATCTGGGAATTTATCGAGCCTGCCGATAAGCCCCTCGTCGAACTGATCGTGACCGAGCAGATCTTCCAGCGCGTTTTCCTCCTGCCGCCCGGGACGCCGGCCGACCGCGTCGCACTGCTGCGCGCCGCCTTCGACAAGGCCATGGAGGATCCCGAATTGCTGTCGGATGCAAAGAAGCTCGAACTCGAGATCAACCCGAAATCCGGCGAGTACGTGGCGGACCACGTGAAGAAACTTTACGCCGCCCCGAAGGATCTGGTGGAGCGCATGGCGAAAGTCATCCGGCCGTAACGATTGAAATCAAAAGAAGCCCTATGACACAGACGATTGTCGACACTCACCCGCACATCGTGTCCACCGATACGATTCGCTATCCGGTCACTCCCCTCAAGGGCAAGCGATCAGACTGGTCGGCCGAACACGCAGTAACGCTAGAGGAATTGATCGTCGCCATGGATGAGGCCGGCATTGGCAAGGCCTGCCTCGTTCACTCATCCACCACTTACGGCTTCAACAACGATTACGTCGTCGATGCAGTGGCGCTTCATCCGAAGCGCTTCACCGGCGTCTTTTCCGTCAATGTCATGGAGCCTGATGCGCCCGAACGGATGCGTTATTGGCACAGCAGGGGCTGCACCGGCATGCGCATCTATACGCGCGGCAGCACCATTGCGACGCCATGGCTGGCGATCGACGACACAACGGCTGCGCCCGCCTGGGCCTGCGCGTCCGACCTTGGAATTCCCGTCGTGATCAACCTGCATTGCGACCCCGACGGCCTGCGCCAGATGACTAACATTCTGGAGCGGTTCCCGAAGGTGCGGCTGCTCGTCGACCACCTCGGTCGACCGCCTCTGGACGATGGCGCGCCCTATCTGGCCGCAGACGATTACTGGCGCATGTCGCGGTTTCCAAATTTCTATCTGAAGCTCACGCCGGCCGCGTTGAAGAACGTCATCAAGGGCAATGCGACCGTGGAGACGGCCATCACGAAACTCGTGTCCGAATTCGGCGCCAGCCGCATCATGTGGGGCTCGAACTATCCCGCCACATCGGGCGCGCTTTCAGAACTGCTGGGCCGGATCACGACCGCGATTAACTGCCTGCCGCAATCGGATCGCGACTGGATTCTCGGCAAGACCGCCCAACAGGTTTACACCGCTCTGGCCGATTGAGCTTGCGGGGACTCCCCGGCTTTGCGGCCTGTCTCCGTCAGCGCAGAAATGTCTCCGCGCTGATCCATGCAGCCGCCGTACCCAGCGCAATGGGCCATGCGGGCGACCGGGTCCGCATCGCCACCGCGAGAGTCACCAGCGCCCCGATCCATTCCTTCCAGCCGCCGTTGATGATCGACGGCGTGACGAAACTGATGAACAGCGTGCCGGGCACATAGGTCAGCATGGTCCGCACGGCGTCTGGCGGCGTGAAGCGGCTGAACAGCCAGTAGCCGCCCGCTCGCGTCGCGTAAGTTGCGACAGCCATGCTGACGATGGTGAGAAATATCCACGGATCAACCCGCATTGCGCGGTCCGATCCGGCTCTGCAACAGACCGAGCGCGCTTCCCACGATCGCACCCGCCACAACATGCCACGCTGTGCCGGGCATCAGATGCGACACGAGCGCAGCAGTTCCGGCCGCGGCGATCCAAGGCAGAATATCCCGCTTGCCCTTCCACATCGGCGCCAGCATTGCGATGAACACAGCGATTGCGGCGAAGAAAACCGGATGGCCCGGCGGAGGCGCAACGAAATCCCCGACCAGAAAACCCGCCAACGTGCCGGCCACCCAGAAAAACCACAGCACAAGACCCGCGCCGAGCAGAAAACCCGCATCGCGCTTGCCGCGCTCGATATCCTGCACCGACATGGCCCAGGCGTTATCGACCAGGAAAAACAGAATGCCCCAGCGCCGCCAGCCGCGCAGATGATCCATCCACGGCGCCAACAGGGGCCCCATGAGCACAAAGCGCAGATTGACCATGGTTGAGGCGAGCGTATTGCCGAAGATCGCCGGCGGATAAACCCACGAACCCAGCACCAGCAATTGCGCCGCGCCCGCGAACATCAGGCCGCTCATCAATGCGGCTTCCAGCATCGAGAACCCGTGGGCCTGAGCAGTCAGGCCCACGACGGTCGCATAGGGCAACTGGCCAACCAGCACGGGCGAAATGGCCCGCGCACCGCGACGCACGCCATTCATCGTGACGACGGCGAAGGCGTCGGACGGATTTGCGTCTGGAGGATTCATGTTTCAGCCGCCATAGCATTCGCGCACGAAACGCGCACGTCGCTTAACCCAGCGTGCCCTTCACGGCCTCGATCAATTGCTTCAGCGTGAAAGGCTTCGGCAGGAAGCCGAATTCCTCGCCAGCCGGAAGGTTTTTCGCAAAAGCGTCTTCCGCATAGCCTGACACGAAGATGATCTTGCAGGTCACGCCGCGCTTGCGCAATTCGCCGAACATAGTCGGCCCGTCCATCTCGGGCATCACCACGTCGGAGACGATGAGATCGATCTCGCCCTGTGTCTCCTCGACCACCTCCAGCGCATGCTGGCCGGACGTCGCCTCGATCACCGTATAGCCGCGCGAGGTCAGCGCGCGCGCGCCGAAGGCGCGCACGGCTTCCTCGTCCTCGACCAACAAAATCGTGCCGCGCCCGGTGGCGTCGGAAGCGGGCGCCTTCACCTCTTCCTTCTTCACCTGCTCGTCGGCGGTCGGCACATGGCGCGGCAGGAAGATGCGGAAGACGGTGCCCTTGCCGACTTCGGAATCGCAGAACACCCAGCCGCCCGTCTGCTTGACGATGCCATAGACCATCGACAGACCAAGGCCGGTGCCCTTGCCGACTTCCTTGGTGGTGAAGAATGGTTCGAAAATCTTTTGCTTCACGTCGTCCGGAATGCCGTGTCCTGTATCGGTGACCTCGATCACCACATATTCGGCCGGAACCAGCGAAGCCTCATTGAAGGCGGCGCATTCGTCGGCGCTGATATTGAGCGTCCGCACCGCGATCTTGCCGCCCTCGGGCATGGCGTCGCGCGCATTGACCACGAGGTTGATCACCACCTGTTCGAACTGGTTGAGATCGACCTTGGTAAGCCACAGATCTCGCCCGTGCTTCACATCCAGTTCGATCTTTTCGCCCACCAGACGGCGCAGCAGCATCTGCAGATCGGACAGCACGTCGCCCAGTTGCAGCACTTGCGGACGCAACGTCTGCCGCCGCGAGAAGGCCAGCAACTGACGCACGAGGCCGGCGGCCCGGTTGGCGTTCTGCTTGATCTGCATGATGTCCTGGAAGGACGGATCGGTAGGCCGATGATTGGCGAGCAGCAGATCCGAATAGCCGATGATGGCCGTCAGGACGTTGTTGAAGTCGTGCGCCACGCCGCCAGCCAGTTGGCCGATGGCCTGCATCTTCTGGCCTTGCGCAAAATTCTCCTGCAGCGTGCGCTGCTCGGTCGTATCGAGCGCAAAAATTGTTGCGCCACCGCCTTCGCCGCCGTCCTCGCTGGGCGACATGAACAGGCGCGCCGAACGGGGCGGATCGCCAGCCAGCGTCACATCAATGGGCGCCACATCGCCCTTGCCGTCGTTCACCACTGCCGAGAAAGCTGATGTCAGGGCAGCGCGGTCGCGCTCCAGAATGCCGGAGAAAATGGAGCGGCCGCCGTCGCCACCCTTGAGGGCTTCCGGCAACAGACGCGCAAAGGCCGCATTGGCGCGCTCGATTCCACCCTTCCGGGCGAGCGACGCAAGCGCCATCGGGGTCTGGTTGAAGAAACGCGCGAAGCGCACTTCCGCCGCCCGCAGATTTTCCGCCGGCTCCTCGCCGGGCGCGCGGTTGATGACGAGCGTCCGCGACAGGCCCGGCGTGCAATCCTGCGCAAAGGCGACACGATGAATGACCCGCACTGGCAAATTCTGGCCGTTGCGCCGCTTGAAATCCACGTCGAACTGTTCGGTCCGTACTTCGCTGGAACGTCCCGCTACGGACGACAGCAAGGCCGCTCCGTCGCCGGCCACGACATCGGAGAGCTTCAGGCCCCCCGAGCCGTACTGGGCGAGATCGTAATCGAGCCAGCCTGCCAGCGTGGCATTCATGTAACTGATGCGTCCCTCGCCGTCGGCCGAGAAGAACCCTGCAGGCGCATGGTCGAGGAAATCGATGGCGTGCTGCAATTCCTGGAAAACGTTTTCGTGTCGCTCGCGTTCGCGGGTTACGTCAGCCACACTCCAGAGGGTCGCGCGTTTCTGGCCGAAGCGCTCCAGCGGCCGCACCCGGATGCGATACCAGCCGGCTTCGCCTTCGCCGGTCAACGGCGGCGCAAGACGCATTTCCTCTGCGCCGCGCTTGCCTTCGCGGGCCGCCTGCGCGAGCCGGTACACCGCTTCCGACACTTCCGGCGTACCGGAGAACAGGCGCTCCACGGTGCGCAGATCGGCCGGATCATGCGCGCCCGAAAGGCCCATATAGGTTTCGTTGGCGTAGATGACACGTGTGTCGCCCTCGGTCACCAGCATGCCCTCGACGCCTGTATCGGCGATCAGCTTGGTGATGTCGTTGCGGGCGGCCTGCCCGGAGAATTGCAGAAATCCGACCGCAAAGGCGAACAGGCCCACAACGCCCACAATCGCCAGCAGGGCGAGCAGCCCGATGGTCAGCCGTCCGGCCTGCTCCTGCGGCAAAAACGAAAAGGAAGCCGCAGCCCCCACCAGCACCACTGCCAGCAACAGAACGAGTCCGGGGCTGCCGGTGCGTTCCGTCCGGTCGAGGGCGGCGGAAATCGGCGTCTCGCTCATACTTTCAGATCCCGAAGAAGGCTGGCTGCGACGGCGGTAACCCGCCGGACAGGCTGCACAATGCGACCCGCGCGTCTCCTTGGCAATGCCGGGGAATCAAGAGACAGCACGGGCTATACTGCCCGGTTTCGCCCGTCGTGGTTAACCATTTATTAACGTCGCGCAACATGCAGCCCGCCAGCGTGGTACAAGTTGACATTGCCCCTTTCTCGGGGCGAGGCGCGGAGCCTGGAGGCCATGCAGTTTTTGACTAATCTGATCGGGGACAACAAGCCGCTGCTCTATCTGGCCATAGCGGTTCTGATCCTTGTCGTCGTGTTATTGCTGATCGCCGGTTACCGGCTGTTGTTCGGGCCGCGTATTCGGTCCGCCGGCGGCGGACGCGCCCGCCAGCCCCGTCTGGGCGTTGTCGACGCCTATGACCTCGACAGGCAACGTCAACTTGTCCTGGTCCGTCGCGACAATGTCGAACATCTGATCATGATCGGCGGCCCCAACGACCTGCTGATCGAGCAGGCGATCATTCGCGGCCAGCCGGCAGTCCCTGCCCCGGCCCCGACAGCGCGCGACGTGACCCCGCCGGTCGCGACGATTGTTGAAGAGCCCGTCATGGCGCCAGCGCCGGTGGCGGTTCAGCCGACAGTCGCGATTCAGCAGCCCCAGCCGCCGGTTGCGCCGTCGCCCGTGAGCCAGAATCAGTATCAGGCCCCGGCCCGGCCTGCGGAGCCGATGGCGCGCGCGCCCGATCTCGGCCCCATCGAGATGGATGAGCCAGTGCCGCCGATGCCCGGCCCAACCATTCAGGTCAGCCCGGCTGCTTCGGTCCCTGCGTCGTCACCGGCCGTGCAACCGCCAGCGGCCCGCCCGCCCCTGCCGCCGCGCCCCTCGCCGCGTCCGATTCCGCCTATTCCCAGGGCCAATCCACGACCGAACATTCCGCCGCCACCCCCGAAGATCGACATTCCGCCGCCTCCTCCGCCGGAACCCGTTCTTGCGCCCGAACCCCTTCTTGCGCCCGAAGCCGTTTCAGCGCCTGAACCCGTCATCGCCCCGGAACCGGTTGCGCCGCCGCAAGTCGTCATCGAGTCCTCGATGCCCGAAGCCCCACCGGCTCCAGTCGTGGAACTCCCGCCCGTGAGGACCGCGTCGGGACCATCCACAATGGCTGCCGATCCGCTTGACGCTCTGGAACAGGAAATGGCGCGGCTGCTCAATCGCCCGCCGCCGAACAAGAACTGAAGCTCCGCACGGCGGGATCACGAAGCCCGCCGGACCAGAGTTCAAACCGACAACAAAAAAGGCGGCCCAAACGGGTCGCCTTTTCGATTTCTTGCAGCATGAAGCGAGAAATCAATCGTCGCGATAGACCTTCTCGCGCCGCTCGTGGCGTTCCTGCGCTTCCAGCGACAGCGTCGCGATGGGACGGGCGTCGAGACGTTTCAGCGAGATCGGATCGCCGGTTTCCTCGCAATAGCCGTAAGTGCCCTCGTCGATGCGGGCTATGGCGGATTCGATCTTGGAGATCAGCTTACGCTGCCGGTCGCGGGCGCGCAGCTCGATTGCCCGGTCTGTCTCCGACGACGCGCGATCGGCCACATCGGGATGATTCTCACTCTCGGTCTGCAGGGCAGCGAGAGTCTCGCGGCTTTCGCGCAGAATGTCGTCCTTCCACGCAATCAGCTTGCGGCGGAAATAGTCCCGCTGCTTTTCGTTCATGAAAGGCTCGTCTTCCGACGGCCTGTAATCTTTATCGATCGTAGTGGCCTGCGCCATTCTGTCGATTCTCCCCGTGAGAGGTCGCGGGCCTTATAGCGGCTCTGTTATGTCGCGACAATGACTGCGTTAACGCTTCAATTCCGAATTCACAAACAAAAAAGCCCGGCGCTGTGGCCGGGCTTTTCTGGATTTACGCCATCGCCTTTTTCAGGTTCTCGTCGATCTTGTCGAGGAAACCCGAGGTCGAGAGCCATTTCTGGTCCGCGCCGACCAGCAACGCCAGATCCTTGGTCATAAAGCCGGCCTCGACGGTGTCGATACAGACCTTCTCAAGCGTGTGGGCGAACTTGTCGAGTTCGGCGTTACCGTCGAGCTTCGCGCGATGCATCAGACCGCGGGTCCAGGCAAAGATCGACGCCATGGAGTTCGTCGAAGTTTCCTTGCCCTGCTGGTGCTGGCGATAGTGGCGGGTCACGGTGCCGTGGGCGGCTTCGGCCTCGACGGTCTTGCCGTCCGGGGTCATCAGCACGGAGGTCATCAGGCCGAGCGACCCGAAGCCCTGCGCAGCAGTATCGGACTGCACGTCGCCATCATAGTTCTTGCAGGCCCAGACGTAACCGCCCGACCACTTGAGCGAGGAGGCCACCATGTCGTCGATCAGGCGGTGCTCGTAAGTGAGCTTGCGCTTGTCGAACTCGGCCTTGAACTCGTTATTGAATATGGTCTCGAAGATGTCCTTGAAGCGACCGTCATAGACCTTGAGGATCGTGTTCTTGGTCGACAGATAGACCGGGTAATTGCGCTGCAGGCCGTAGTTGAACGACGCGCGGGCGAAATCGCGGATCGAATCGTCGAGATTGTACATCGACATGGCGACGCCGGCGGAGGGGAAGTTGAAAACTTCCCGCTCGATCACCTTGCCGTCCTCGCCGACGAACTTCAGCGACAGCTTGCCCTTGCCGGGCACCAGAAAATCGGTGGCGCGATACTGGTCGCCATAGGCATGACGGCCCACCACGAAGGGCTGAGTCCAGCCGGGCACGAGGCGCGGCACATTCTTGCAGATGATCGGCTCGCGGAAAATCGTGCCGCCGAGAATGTT
Organism: Beijerinckiaceae bacterium; assembly: GCA_947478455.1. GTDB lineage: Bacteria > Pseudomonadota > Alphaproteobacteria > Rhizobiales > Beijerinckiaceae > Terripilifer. The sequence goes on from CANJWR010000071.1 coordinate 12,421, forward strand.
GCGGATGGTGCCGTTGGGCGACTTCCACATGTCCTTGAGGTTGAATTCCTTCACGCGGGCTTCGTCGGGCGTGATGGTCGCGCATTTTACGGCGACGCCATATTTCAGTGTAGCTTCTGCCGAATCGATGGTGATCTGGTCGTTGGTCTCGTCGCGCTTCTGCACCGACAGATCATAATATTTCAGATCAATGTCGAGGTAGGGATGGATCAGCTTTTCCTTGATGAACTGCCAGATGATGCGGGTCATCTCGTCGCCGTCCATCTCGACGACCGGATTGGCGACCTTGATCTTTTTCATGCGTCGGACCTCACAGCTAAATGAAAATCGCTGGCCCCGGCGCAGGCTGTCCCGGCCGCAGGATGGGCCGCCCTATAGCACCGCCCCGGCAGGGCGCAAAGCGCATCCTTTGTTCAATACAATTCGGATCAATGCGGCGCCCGCAGCAAAAAGCCCTGCCCGGGGTTCGGGCAGGGCCGGCATTGGCGTAACTGGTGGAAAGATCAGAGCTGCTTGAGGATGTTGTCGGCGCCCGAAAGTTCGATGCCGGGGTTTTCCTCGATGTTCAGCTTGGTCAGGACGCCATTGTCGACGATCATCGAATAGCGCTTGCTGCGCATTCCCATGCCGCGTTCGGTCAGGTCCAGCGACAGGCCGACTGCCTTGGCGAATGTGGCGCTGCCGTCAGCGAGAAACTCGATCGAATCGGCTGCATTGCTGGCCTTGGCCCAGGCGTTCATGACGAATACGTCATTGGCCGCCGTGCAGGCGATCGCGTCAACGCCCTTGGCCTTCAGTTCCGCGGCCTTGTCGCGAAAGCTCGGCAGATGGTTGCGGTCGCATGTCGGCGTAAAGGCGCCCGGCACCGAAAACAGCACAACTTTCTTGCCGGCGAATACTTCGTCGGTCGTCTTCGGCTTCGGGCCATCCGCCGTCATTACGGTGAAGGTGGCCTTCGGCAAACGCTCTCCCACTTGGATCATGTCTGGCTCCTGATGCGCCGGTCGGTTCAAGTTCGCCGGTCGCCACGTTGGTTTGACGGGTTCGTTCTAGGGCTTGCGGGCGACCGCGTCGAGACGTGTTGTGGTCTCGAACGCCTGTTCGCCCTGCGTGATGGTCAGCATAACGCCGTCGACCGGCAATTGCGCGCTGGCGGGTTTTTCCGCCAGTACAATATCATACGTGGATTCGCCCGCCCGGATTGTGTCGAAATACCAGCCATCCGGCCCTTCGGCGAAAAGATCCGCATCCGGGGTGGAGGCAGGAAACTTCACCCGCCATGTGGGTTTGACGGCGTCAGCCACGCCCCACATGTTGAACACCGGCTTCGCGTCTGCCGGCAACGGCTTGGGAACGCGCGCCGCAAAACGCGCAATCTCTTCCGCCTCCGGCGCACGTTTCGCATCCGGCCGCAGGTCAAGTTTCACCCTCGCCTCGGCCGGAATGCAGATATTTTCACATACCGCGTAATTGAGGTCGAGATCGACCGTCATGGGCCGCGACGGATCGGCGGGTTTGATGTCGATGGGGAATATCACCCGGTCGCGATAACCGAACGCGGTCGCGCCGCCTTCCAGAAAACGCCCCGGAGCCGGATAGAGCACAGCAGCCGATTTGAAGTTTTTCGAAGCCTCGAACTTGAACGTCGGCGGCACGCCCGCCTCGCCCGGCGTGCGCCAGTAGGTCAGGGCCTGCGCATTCAGCACGATCTCAAGACCGATGCGGTACTGGCCGTTCTCGATACCGCCCGAGGCGACCAGCCGGGCGCGGGATTTGGCCCCGCGCGACCAGGCGGACGCAAATTCATCGGCCGCGCAAAGTCCCGTCGCGGCCAGCGACAGGAGCGCCACAAATGCAGCCCGATTGAAATTTGCCAGATAACCCAAGGTTGTCTCGCTTCCACGCCAGTTTTGAACAGTCTGGATGTAATCCCCTTACGGGTCGTTTACGAGCAACGAACGCGTGACCTTGCCGCACGCTCGCGTGATTTCTTGTTCCGGAAGCCTTGTGTCCCTAGATTAGACCCATGTCCAAACGCACTCCAGATTCCCCCCTCGGCAAAGGCAGCTACCTTGATGGCCAGATGCTGGTCGCCATGCCGTCCATGGCCGACCCGCGCTTCGCCAAATCGGTGATCTATATCTGCGCCCATTCGAAAGACGGCGCGATGGGCCTCGTGGTCAATCGCCGGTCGCGCCGGCTGAAATTCGCTGACCTTCTGGTCCAGCTCGAAATCATCAAGCAGGAAGACGCCATTCTGCTGCCGTCAGCCACCGAATCCCTGCCGGTGCTGCGCGGCGGACCGGTGGATCGCGGTCGCGGCTTTGTGCTGCACTCGCCCGAATACGACGTCGGCGAAGCCACGCTGGCGATTGACGAGGGCGTATCGCTCACCGCCACCATCGACATTCTCAAGGCCATCGCGGCCGGCAATGGTCCGCGCAAGGCGGTTCTGGCTCTGGGCTATGCGGGCTGGAGCAGCGGACAGCTGGAAAGCGAAATCCAGCGCAACGACTGGCTCAATTGCGACGCCGACGACGAATTGCTGTTCGACGAGAACCACGACACAAAATACGACCGCGCCATGCGCAAGATCGGCATCGATCCGCGCATGTTGTCAGGCGAAGCCGGACATGCGTAACTGATTCAGGCGGCTTCCGGGGCCGCGCCCATCAGCTTGCGGGCGTCGATGGCGCTGAGCGCCTGACCGAACGCATAGCCCTGCGCGAATTCGCTGCCGAGCTGGTAAAGCTCGATGGCGTCGCTTTCGGTCTCGATGCCTTCCGTGACGACTTCCATGCCGAGATCATGCGCCAGCGCGATCATCGAGCGCAGCAGCACAGGCCGCGAGCCCTTGGCGTTCTGGCGCACGAAGCTCTTGTCGATCTTGATCGTGTCGAACGGGAAGCGCTGCAGATAGGCCAGCGACGAATAGCCGGTGCCGAAATCGTCAAGCGACAGGCCCGCGCCCAGTTCCTTGATGCGCGTCAGCATCTGGGCGGCGTATTCGGGATTTTCCATCACCAGCGATTCGGTCAGTTCCAGTTTCAACGTTCCGCGAATGACGCGCGTGCGGGTCAGAACCGCCTTCACATCGTGCAGCAGATCGTGCCGCAGTAACTGGCGCGACGAGACATTGACGCTGGCAAAAATCGGCGGCTGCACGTCGAGCGCCTGTTGCCATGCAGCCAGTTCGCGCGCGGTGCGCTCCAGCGCGAAAATCCCGAGATCCACGATAAGGCCGGTTTCTTCCGCCAGCGGGATAAAATCCGCCGGGCTCAGGCGACCGAAACGCGGGTGATCCCAGCGCAGCAGCGCCTCGAAGCCCGCAATGGTCCGGTCCGCCAGACGCACCACCGGCTGAAACACCACTTTCATTTCGCCGCGATCCAGCGCGCGGCGCAGATCGGTTTCCAGCGACAGACGGTCCGAGCGCTGCGCCCGCATGCCGGGCCGGAACACCTCGATGCGATTGCCTCCCAGCCGTTTGGCGTGGGCATTGGCGATCTCGGCGTCCTTCAGCATGTCATCGCGCTTGGGATGCAATTGCGGATCGTAAAGCGCAATGCCGATGGAGGCAGTGAGGGCGATTTCTCGCTCGCTGAATGTCACCGGCGTCGAGAGTGTTTTGCGCACCGTATCGGCCAGCGCAATCACCGGATCGATGGAAGATTCCGACAGGATGATGATGGCGAATTCGTCGCTCGCAATGCGCGCCAGCGTGTCGGTCGGCTTCAGCAAGCGACTCAAGCGGCGCGCGATGGTCAGCAGCACCGAATCGCCAGCCGGCATGCCCATCGCCTCATTAACCTGCCGGAAGCGGTCGAGATCGATGGCCAGAACCGTGGGGCGCACCATCGTGTCTTCGCGCGCCTGATTAAGAGCAGCTTCCAGACGGTCGAAAAACAATTCGCGATTGGGCAGGCCGGTGAGATTGTCGTGCACGGCGTCATGCAGCAGACGCTCTTCGGCGGTCTTGGTCTCGGTAATGTCGGACAGTGTGCCGATGACCCGGACCACCTCGCCGTCAGCCCCCACAACCGGGCGCGCCTTCAGCAGATACCAATGGTAATGGCCGTCCGAACCGCGCAGGCGGAAATCGAGCCCGATGCGTCCGCGACGATGTTCCAATACCGTATCCAGACAGGCCTTGTAGCGATCGCGATCAAACGCGTGCAGCACATCGAGCCAGCCTGAAGCGGGTCCCTCCAGCGTGCCGCGCGGCACGCCGAGATTCTGCTCGACCTCGGGGCTGACATAGATGCGGTCCGCAGTGACGTCCCAGTCGAAAATGATGTCGCCGGAGCCGATCAACGCCAGCGCGCGCCGTTCCGAATCCGTCACCGCGCCCTGCGCCAGTCCGCCGCCGGCAAAAGCGTTCTGCATGACCGTAAAGCCGATCAGCATGACGATCAGCACGAGCCCGCCGATCAGCGCAGGCGACACAAGATCATTGGTCAGCGTGCCCATCACCGTGAAAGCCGCCGCCGTCACCCACACAACCAGCAGCAGCCATGTGGGGATCAGCATCACGGCGCGGTCGTAGCCATGCGTCGACAGATACAGAACCAGAATGAGCCCGATGCCTGCCACCGCCGCGAGTGAGATGCGCGCCACGCCCGCCGCCGAAGGCGCGTCGTAAACCGCCAGCCCCGCCAGCGCACAGAGGAACACCAGCCACACAGCCCCGACCGTTGAGGCCCGCACATGCCAGCGGTTGAGGTTCAGATAAGCGAACAGGAAAACCAGCAGGGTCGCCGACAGAACCGCTTCCGCGCCGGCGCGCCAGATGCGGTCGCCATCGCCCACAGTGCCGAACAGTTTCGTCCAGAATCCAAAGTCGATGCAAACATAAGCCAGCACCGCCCAGGCGAGAGCGGCGGCCGCCGGGAAAATCACCGCGCCCTTGACGACGAACACAATGGTCAGGAATAGCGCAAGCAAGCCCGAAATGCCGATCACGATGCCCTTGTAGAGCGTCAGGCTCGTCACCTTGTCCTTGTAGGCGTCGGGTTCCCACAGATAGATCTGCGGAAGGTTGGGCGTGCGCAATTCGCCCACATAGGTGACCGTCGTGCCCGGATCGAGCGTCAGGCGGAAAACGTCGGCGTCGTCGCTTTCCTCGCGTTCGGGCGGAAAACCCTGGCTGGCCGTTATGGCCGAAACACGCGAGGCGCCGAGGTCGGGCGACGTGACGCCGGACCCGACAAGCCGGAAATGCGGCGACACGATCAGGCGCTCGATCTGTTCGTCTGTGTCGTTGGTGAGCGCAAACACGATCCACGAAGGCTGCGTGCCCGATTCGCGCGCGCTGACTTCAATGCGCCGCACGATGCCATCGGAACCCGGCGCGGTCGAAACCTGCAGGCGGTCGCCGGTCGAGCTGTAGCGCTCGACCACGCTGGTCAGATCGATGGCCTTGGCGTCCAGCGGCACGCGTACGGATTCGACCGCCATCGCGGGCCCGAGGGCTCCGGCGCAAAATCCCAGCAGCACGAAGAATGCAATTAAACGGCGCAAGTCCATCCCGATCCAGACCGGACGGCCAAGCCGCCCCCGCGTGTTTCCCTTCGAAGAACCGGACGCTTGAGCCGCGACCGTGACCGAATTGTGATTGGTAGAGAATGGGCAGGCCCGCCGCAAGCTTTGCCTTGATCATCCTTCTCGTCTGACGGGGCCGACATCGGTCTCCAGAAGGGCGAACAAAACATGATCCTGCCAGACGCCATTGATCCGCAAATAGGCCCGCGCCAGCCCCTCGCGCTGGAAGCCATTGCGCTCCAGAAGCCGCATGGAGGGCGCATTATGCGGCAGGCAGGCTGCCTCGATTCTATGCAACCTTAAGGCCGCAAAGCCAAATCCGGCCGCTGCCCGCACGGCTTTGGTCATGTGGCCCTTGCCCGCATGGGGCGCGCCCATCCAGTAGCCGAAAGTTCCGGCCTGCGCGACGCCCCGCCGGATTTGCCCGATCGTCAGACCGCCCAGCAGCGCATGGTCGCCCTCGCGAAAAATAAAAAACGGATAGGCCTCGTCCCGGTCGATTTCCTCGGCCTGACGCCGCATGCGACGACGAAAAGAAGTGCGGGTCAGATCGTCGGCCGGCCAGGTCGGCTCCCACGGCGTCAGGAAATCGCGACTTTCCACCCGGAGCGCGACCCACTGATCGAAATCACGCATTTCCGGCGGACGCAGGTAGAGGCCTTCGCCACGAATGAAATTGGCGTTGTCGTGAGGGGCCCCGATGCGAAACAGCGCCATGCGGCCTCCTGCCTACCGACCGGCGCGCGCGCGCTGGCGGATGAAGGCCTCGACCTTCGCCTGATCGTTCGGCAACACGGTGAAATGCTCCTTGCGATCCATCAGATCGGCCAGATGCGCAGGCAAAGGCGCCGCATGTCCGACAGCCTTTTTGACCGCATCGGCGAATTTGGCCGGATGCGCTGTGGAGAGCGCAATCATCGGCGTCGCCGGATCGCGCGCCAGACTTTTGCGCGCCGTATGGACAGCAACCGCCGTATGCGGATCGATCAGATAGCCGGCCTCTTTCCACACGCGGGCGATTTCTTTCGCTGTGCCGGTTTCGCCGGTGCGGGCTGAATCGAACTCCGCCCGGATGGCCGCCAGCGGGCCTGCGGCGATCTCGAACCGTCCCGATTGCTGCTGGCTCGCCATGAGATTGCGGACCGCGCCCGCATCGCGCCCGTAGGCGTCGAACAACAGTCTTTCGAAATTCGACGAGACCTGAATGTCCATCGACGGCGAACTCGTGGCGTGAACGCTCGTGGCTTCCGAGACGCCGGTGTCGAGCGTGCGGGCCAGAATGTCGTTCTCGTTCGTGGCGATCACGAGGCGATCGATCGGCAATCCCATGCGCTTGGCGATATAGCCCGCCAGAATGTCGCCGAAATTGCCGGTCGGAACCGTGAACGACACCTTGCGATGCGGCGAGC